>JACXWA010000008.1 GCA_014764485.1 Candidatus Sulfomarinibacter kjeldsenii | reverse complement strand
TCAAAACTCAAAACTCAGAACTCATAACTTCGTTCATGGGAAGACCAAAACGCCGTCGGCTCGGCCAAAACTTTCTGGTTGATGAGACGATCGCAGAGAGAATCGCGGCAGCGCTTGCGGACGAGCCGGCGAGGGTTCTCGAGATCGGACCGGGACGGGGTGCGCTGACGGAGTTTCTTCTCGATCGATTCGAGAGAGTGCTTGCTCTCGAACTCGATGAGCAACTGGTGCCCCCCCTTGTTCAGCGATTCGGCGGCCTCGGACTCGAAGTGCTGAATTCAGATGCCCTCAGCGACGATCTCGATCCTCTTTTGTCCGCCGACTCGCCGTGGCAAGTGGCCTCCAATCTTCCCTACTCGGTGGGTTCCGCGATCCTGCGACGATTGTTGCGCCGAAACGATCTCTTTACCCGAATGGTCGTCATGCTGCAACGGGAGGTGGCGCACCGGGTGGTGGCCGAACCGGGCGGCAAGGGGCATGGGCTTCTCGCCCTCGAACGTGCCGCCTGGGCCGATGCCAGGCTTCTCTTTGATGTCGGTCCCCGCGCCTTCCGCCCTCGCCCGAAGGTTGTTTCGTCGGTCGTGGTGCTTGACCTCAAGCCTTGCGATCACGATCCGAAGATCTTGGATCAGGCCCTGAAATTGGCGTCGAAAGCACTCACCCTGCCGCGCAAGATGCTCAGCAATGCGCTGCCGAGGGAGATCGAAAACTCGATGGTTGAGGCGGCCGGGCTCGAGCCGACACAGCGACCCGGAACGGTGCCGCTGGACGGTTGGATGAGGCTGGCAGAACGTTCATAAGTCGGCCGTTGGCAATGACTTGCCGGGAAGTGGTACCATTTGATAAGCATGGGTGCATACCGTGATCATGATTGCCAGATTGGCTGCGATGGGTTCTGCGGATGACGCTGTGGCAAGCTGCCCTTTTGGGGGTTCTTCAGGGGCTGACGGAGTTCTTGCCGGTCTCCTCGTCGGGTCATCTCGCGCTGGCCCAGATGTTGATCCCGGGTTTCGAGCAGCCGGGTGTCGTTTTCGATGCGACGCTCCACGTTGGTACCGCCGGCGCCGTTGTGTGGTTCGAACGGCGGAGAATCCAGAGCTGGTTCGGCTCCAGCCCGGGACGCCTCCTTCTCGCGCTCCTGGCGCTCGGAACTATAGCCACCGTGGTTGTCGCCTTTCCTCTACGGCGGATCGCTGTGGCGGCCTTCTCGCAGCCCTTGTGGGTGGGCTTCGGACTATTGCTCACCGGCCTGATCGTTGCCGCAACCAGATTCTTGCCGGGAGGATCCGGCGACGAAATCACCACGACCTGGCGACAGGCTCTAACCATCGGTTTGGCACAGGGTCTGGCGGTCTTCCCGGGGCTTTCGCGATCCGGCGTCACGATAGCAGCCAGCTTGGGCGTAGGGCTCGACCGTGGCTGGGCGGCGCGTTTCTCGTTCCTTCTCAGCGTGCCGATCATTGCGGCGGTGACGGTCGGGCAGGTCTTCGAGAGCAGGGCCGAGCTGATGATGGCCGGTAACGGTTTCCTGCTGGCGTGCGCCGTTGGCGCCCTGGCCGCGGGGATCACCGGCTACTTTGCGCTCCAGCTCGTCATTAAGACCGTTTCAAGCCGTATCTTTCACCGTTTCGCGTGGTACTGCATCCCACTCGGACTGCTGGTGCTTGTCCTGACGTGGGCGGGACGATGATGAGAGAACGGGTTGTCCGTGAGGCGATTGCGGTGGCGCTTCTTTTAGGAGCTCTACTTGTAGCGGTGGCGCTCTTGTCACACTCGCCTATCGATCCGAGCCCGTTCCACGCCTCGACCTTACGCGAGTCTCCCCAGAACCTCGCCGGCTGGCTCGGAGCAACACTTTCGGCTGCCCTCTTCAGTTTCATCGGTGTGACCGCATTCGTACTGCCGGTGGCGGCAGCGGTGCTCGGGTGGCGTCTGCTGCGACAGTCTCCGATGGCGAATCCGAGGCTGGCAGCGGTGGGTTGGGGGATGCTCCTGATCGCCCTGCCGGGCTTCGCCAGCTTACTCACCCGCGACGTACCCTTTCGTGATGGGCGGGTTTCCTCTGGCGGCTACCTGGGCCTGTCCGAGACCGAACTCCTGCGCGGCTTCGCTGGACCGGTGGGAGGCATCGTGGTGCTGGTCTTTCTGCTGGTCGTTGGAATTCTGCTGCTGTCGGGAGCGTCGGCAGGCGCGTTTGCAGATCGACTGACGGAAAGGATCCGCGATCGTTGGTTCGCGCGGCGCCGCAAGGTGCACGAACGACGGCGCGAAAAGGAAGAAGACACGGCGCGGCGGCGGGTCATAGATCGTCAGGTTCGCCGGCTCGAAAAGAGCGGCGAGTATCGAGGCTCGCTGACTGTCAAAGAGGTGGAGGGGCGGGGGCGCTTCCGTATCATCCGTAAGCATGCGGAAGAGGCGGTAGTCGAGGAGGTCCCGGTCGAGGCTGATACGGAGGGTCCCGCCAAGAAGAGTTCCCGAAAACCTAAAAGAACCTCCTCGAAGAAGCAGGCACCAAAAACAAAAAGTGGCAAGCTGCAGGAGGAGTTCGACTTCGTAGAGGACCTGGATTCCTACGATCTGCCAAAGGAGTCCTTCCTCGAGCCCGCCGAAGAGGCGCCGGAGAGGGATTCGGCGGCGCTCATCGAAATGTCGAAACTGATCACAGCCAAGTGCCAGGAGTTCAAGGTTCGCGGCGAGGTCGTCAACATCCGCACCGGGCCGGTGATCACCACTTACGAGTTTCGGCTCGACTCCGGGGTCAAAATTTCGGCGGTACAGAGTCTGTCCGAGGATCTCGCGCTGGCTTTGCGAACAGACTCGGTGCGCATTGAGCGAATCCCGGGACGCGCCACCGTCGGCATCGAAGTACCGAACCCCGATCCGGAGGTCATTCGACTGCGGCAATTGATCACTGTGCCCGAGTTCGACCGTGCGCAGTCGTTGCTGACCCTCAGTCTGGGCGTCGATATCCGTGGCAAGCCCTTCTTTTCCGATCTCAGTAGGATGCCGCATCTCCTGATGGGCGGTTTCACTGGTGCCGGCAAGTCGGTCGGCCTCAATGCCATGATCATGTCGATCCTCTACAAGGCCCGCCCCGACGAGGTCAAGTTCATCCTGGTCGACCCGAAGATGGTTGAACTGGGAGTCTATGCCGATATTCCACACCTGTTGACCCCGATCATTTCCAACCCCAAAAAGGCGGCCAACGCCCTCGGTTGGGCGGTGTCGGAGATGGATGATCGCTACCGTGTCCTGGCAGGCCTCGGGGTGCGCAACCTCCAGCAGTACAACCAGCTGCTCAAGGATCCGGTGGCGCTCAGGCGAGCCACGAAAAAATTGACCGAGGAGGCCAACGGTGAGCAACCGGTGCTCGAACCGATGCCTTACATCGTGATCATCATCGATGAGCTGGCCGACCTCATGATCACCTCCTCGAGAGCGGTGGAGGAATCCATCACCCGTCTCGCGCAGAAGGCCCGCGCCGTTGGCGTCCACCTGGTGTGCGCCACCCAACGGCCATCGGTGGACATCCTGACAGGCATCATCAAGGCGAACTTCCCGTGCCGGATCGCCTACAAGGTACGGTCGCGATACGATTCACGCACGATCCTTGATTCAATGGGCGCCGAACATCTCCTGGGCCGTGGCGACATGCTCTTCCTGCCTCCGGGCAGCGCCCAACTCATGCGATTGCACGGTCCGCTTGTGACCGAGAAGGAGATTGCCAGCGTGGTTCGCTATGTCAAACGCTTCGGCAAACCCGACTATCAGCGTGAGGTGCTGTCCCACGCTCCGCTCGGCCCGCCTGATCGCGGTGGCAAACGCACCACTTTGGAAGAAGCCGAGGACATCGATGACCCGATGTACGACGCCGCGGCGAGAATGGTCGTCAAGACTCGTAAGGCCTCTGCCTCTTATATCCAGCGTCGATTGAGACTCGGTTACACCCGTTCGGCCCGACTCTTGGATATGATGGAGAAGGAAGGTCTGGTGGGACCGCCTGCAGGTTCGAAGGGGCGGGAGCTACTGGTTTCCGAAAATTATTTCGGCGAGGTCGACGAGACACACGAGCTCAACGACGGCTAGCCGAGGGGCGGAGAAGGTAAACATGGACTTTGGACTTCTCGAACTTTCGCCGGTCACCCTCTATCAGCTGGGATCCTTGGCGGTGGTGTCGGTGTTGTTGTTGCTCTTGCTCGCATCCTTCATGTCGCGGTCAAGGGTCTTCTGCCAGTATCTCAACCACATGACCGGCATCGAGCTACGGCCGGGTACGGTCCGCAGACTTTTTAAGCGTCGTGGGCGTGCCGGGGTCCGCGATTACCTCATCGATCTCCTGATCCGCGAGGATCTTGCAGATCCGAGTCGGGTCGTCACGCCAGACTCCAAGCCCGACACTTCCATCTTCGAAAACAAGTAATTCCCTAGAAGTCCTCGGCGCACAATCTCTGTTTGATACTCGATTCTCGATACTTGATTCTCGATCCGCCCACCCACCCAGTTTGCCCGCAGATAACGCAGATAAAGACCCAGACCTTTGAGATGTCATCTGCGTCAATCCGCGTGATCTGCGGGAAACTTATCGGACTCTGGACCGAGGAGAACGCTTGCGTTCGGCCCGACTCACCATTAAGGAGCATCGAGCGGGCGGGTGACGGTATGATGTCCCTCGTGCCTACGATACGCGTACTCTCCGATTCCCTGGTCAACCGCATCGCTGCGGGTGAGGTCGTCGAGCGCCCTGCCTCAGTGGTCAAGGAGCTGGTGGAGAACAGTCTCGACGCCGATGCCCGCCGCATCGAGGTCGAGCTCGTAGCCGGCGGACGCAGTCTGGTGAGAGTGACGGACGATGGCTGCGGCATGGACCCGGACGATGCCCTCCTCGCCCTCGAACGTCACGCGACGTCCAAGATCGGTACCGACGAGGATCTTCTGCACATCGGCACTCTCGGTTTTCGCGGCGAGGCATTGCCATCAATTGCTGCGGTATCGCGGTTCCAAATCCTCACCGCCGAGGACCCGGCGAAGGGTGGGGTCCGGGTAACGGTTGAGGGGGGCCGAATCCTTGGTGCCGAGGCCGCGGCGCGGGCGCGGGGCACGACCATCGAGGTCCGTGATCTTTTTTTCAATGTACCGGCACGCCGCAAGTTTCTGAGGGCCCCCGAAACCGAGCTTCGGCACGCCCAGGAGACCCTTTGGGGGGCGGCTTTGGCCCGACCCGATGTAGCCTTCGTCCTTCGCCATGCCAATCGGACCCTGATCGATGCGCCGGTGGTGACTGATGCCTCCCGCCGACTCAAGGACCTGTGGCGTCGGGCCGACCAGGTCACCCGTTTCGAAGCGAAGGGGGCTGGTGGCGAGGTGGAGGGCCTGGTGGCCCCGGGCGGTGGGCGGGGACGACCAACCCTGACCCTGTTGGTCAACGGTCGGCCAGTACGAGATCGATTGCTGGTGGGAGCGGTTTTGAGGGTTCTACGTGGTGGTGGCAGCGGGTTTGGCGGGGCGCGTGTGGTGATCGATCTGAGGTTGCCGCCGGACCACGTCGACGTCAATGTACACCCGGCCAAGGCCGAGGTTCGGTTCGCGCATGCGGGGGCGGTCTTCGCTCTTATCGAGCGGGCCGTGCGGCAGGGTGTCGCAGCCTCCCAGGGCCGGGTTGCGGTCAGTCAGCTCGACGAGGGTGAACCGGAGGGGACGGGTGTGGCCGAACGAGGGGGCGGGGGATACGGTGAGCTCGTACGGGGCCGGCTTCCTGGCGGGGCGCCGCTCTTTGCCCATCCAGCGTACGACGTAGACCCCGAGGTTGGTGTTGACGAGACGGCCGAGCGTCTCGATGCGCCGATTTCCGGCCACCACCCGGCGAAGCGGTCCGGAGCCAAATCGGGGCCCGCCGACACTCCATTCGGTCGTCTCATCGGCCAGTATCGGGAGTCATTCCTCCTCTTGGAGGACGGACATGGTCTCGTGATCGTCGATCAGCATGTGGCTCACGAACGAGTCCTCTACGATCGAATCCTCCGTCGGCTCGCCGAAGGCGAGGCCCCGTCGCAGCGTCTTCTGACCCCCCGTCTGCTCGAACTCGGGGAAGCGATGACGTCCGCCATCCCCATCGTCGAGGATCTGTTGCGGCAGGCGGGCATCGAGGCGGAGATCTTTGGACCTGACACCATCAGAGTATCCTCTGTGCCGCCCGAGCTCGAGCCCGAGGCGGTAGACCAGGTGGTGGAGGAGATCCTCGATCGCGCCACCGCTCTCGACGGCGTTCCCGAGCGCGCGGCCGAGGAGCTATCGGAAGAGATCGCAGCCTCGCTCTCGTGCCGGGGTGCCATCAAGGTCAATCACCAATTGTCCCGTCAAGAGCAAAAGGCTCTGCTCGAAGATCTGGTGACCACCGACAATCCGTATCGCTGTCCGCACGGGCGGCCGATCATCCTCCGGCTGAGCCAGGAGGAAATGGAACGACGTCTGGGGAGACGCTGATGCAGCGTGAGCAGTGGCATCTGACCGAGGGCCTCATCTTTGCCCATTTCGCCGTTTTCATCCTGAGCGTGACCATGCCCGGAGGACTGCAGGCCCTGGCCCTCATTCCCGGTTTCATCGGCGCTCGGCCCTGGACCCTGGTCACCTACCAGTTCGTTCACGGCAGCAGCATGTTCTGGTTTTTTATATCGATGTTGGTGCTCTGGATCATGGCCCGACCGATCGAGGAGAACTGGGGCTCACCGCGCTTCATGGTGTTCTGGCTCATCTCGACCTTTGGTGCGTCACTGACCGCAGCCGCTCTGGCTCGGCCGCTGTATGGAGACGTCGGCTTCGGCACCTGTCTGCTCTTCACCTTTGCCACCCTATATCCGGATGTCGAGTTCAGACTCTTCTTCATCATCCCGGTCAAGGTCAAGTATCTGGCGGTGATCGCCGCCGCCATCCTCGTTTATTCGAGCCTCTCGTTCGGGATTGTCGGCGGCCTTGCCAATATCGTCGGGGTTTCATCAGGTTATCTTTTCTTCCTTGCCATCAGGCGAATGCCGAGCCGTCGAAAAATCGGCTTCGAGTTCAAGAAACGCCGAACGGAAGCCGTCATCCAGTCTGAAGATATGAAGGTGGAGGAACGGAATCGGGGCTGGGATGCCAATGTTCGGGCGGCCGAGGAACGGGCCCGCGCCGGTGGCGCAATTGCAGACCAGGATTCCGAGCTCCTGACTGAGCTCGACGGAGCCAAGGATCCTGCGATCACCGTTTGTGCACCGACCGAATTCGGATTCATCGACGACGACGTCTGCAAGAGCTGCACCGGCTACGCCGAGTGCGCCGCGCGTCGCATTCGCATGGCCGCTGAGGAAGGCGACAGTTAGAGATTTCCTCCGACCCGCCCGTCTTAACGCAAAGACGCTAAGACGCAAAGCAATTCAATTGAGTTTGTCTCGAGTACCTTGGTGCGAGGGCGTTTCTTCCAGGGCAATCCGCCGAAACGCAAATGTTCGGGCGAGTGGATGCCGCAATTGATGGAGGGCGAAGGAAGCCAAATGGGAGTCCCTGGTTTCTTTTTACTTGGCCTCTTTGCGCCTTTGCGACTCTGCGTTAGATTCCGGAAATGGGCGGGACAAGGCACAATAGGAGCGATGGATTCCGAATCCCCAGCGTCTTCGCGGCAACGGCGACTCGACACCGGGCAACTGATCGTCGTCGCTCTCCTTGCCGTCGCCCTCCTGTGGCGGGTCGTTTTTTTCCTCGAGATGTACGCCAGCCCGTACGCCGACAATCTCACCCTCGACTCACAGGTCTATCATGAGGTCGCCCTGGCTGCGGCCGCCGGGGAATGGTCTCACGGCGAAACCTTTTTCCAAGCCCCCCTCTACCCATGGGTAATGGGTGCCGTCTATTCGTTGGTCGGCCCCAGCCAGACGCTTGTTAAGCTGCTTCAGATTCTGCTCAGTGTGGCCAGTTGTTGGCTGATCTTTCACATCGCGGACCGGGTATTCGACCGAGGGGTGGCGCTCGTCGCCCTCGCTATCAGCGCCGTCTATGGAATGTCTCTCTACTTCGCCAACGAACTTCTTGTTGTTTCCGTCATCGTCTTTCTTGATCTCCTCGGCCTCGACCTATTGGTTCGCTCCGCCTCCAGCGGCAGGAAGTTTCTGTGGGTCGCAGCCGGTGTGGTCTTTGGCCTGTCGGCCATTGCCCGGCCGACGATCTTGCCCTTTGTGGCGACCGTTGGTGTGTGGATTGTGGTCACCAGATGGCGTTCTGGAAAGGTGCGGGCGGCGCTGCGCGAGGCGGTCCTTTTCGGCGTCGGCGTCGCCCTGCCCATCGCGCCGGTGACCCTCCACAACTACCTTGCCGATGGTGATCTGGTCCTGGTCGCCGCCAATGGCGGGGTCAACTTCTTCATCGGTAACAACCCGCAATCGGACGGCATCTCGGCCGTCGTCCCGGGCACTCGCGGCGACCGGTGGGGCGGTCGCGCGGACCAGGATCGGATCGCGGTCCAGGCACTTGGTGATCCCGGTGCGACGCCACGCGAGATTTCGGATTACTGGTACAACAGTGCTTGGAAATACATTCGTGGTTCGCCTCTAGACGCGTTTCGCCACACAGCATTCAAGGCTTTCATCCTGATCAATGCCCATGAGGTCTCCAACAACCGGATCATCGAGTTTGTCACACGGCACTCCTCGATCTACTCCTGGGCGACTCTCAAGATCTGGCTGATCCTGCCTCTGGCATTGGCAGGTCTGGTGATCGGCGGTGGTCGGCGCCAACCGAAATCCCTGTTGTTGATCTTTGTCGTCGTTTACTCGGCAACACTGATCCCGTTTTTCATCAACGCCCGCTTCCGAATGCCGCTGGTGGCCATTCTCATAATATTTGCCGCCTCGGCGATTGTCGCCTGGAGCAGCTGGTTGCGAGCCCGACCTCTCGATCAGCGCTTCGGAAGGCTCGTAGGGGTTTCCGTGGCCGTTGCCCTCGTGGGGGCGGTGGTGGTGCGACCCCTCCCACTCCTCCGGGTGACCGATGCCCAGGCGTTCTTCAACGAGGGCGAGGCGTGCCGTGCCCATGGAGATTTTGCCGCAGCCATTGGCTGGTACCAGGCGGCCCTCGATGAGCACCCCGGCTACTGTGACGCCGCCTTCAACCTGGCACAAATTCACG
This sequence comes from Candidatus Sulfomarinibacter kjeldsenii, assembly GCA_014764485.1. Classification (GTDB taxonomy): domain Bacteria; phylum Acidobacteriota; class Thermoanaerobaculia; order Thermoanaerobaculales; family Sulfomarinibacteraceae; genus Sulfomarinibacter; species Sulfomarinibacter kjeldsenii. Next base: position 15,884 of record JACXWA010000008.1, on the reverse strand, counting down.
CGAGGGTTTTCCCCGATCCGAAAAAGGTCGTCGAGGTACTGGAGCCGGTCGAACCAAGCTGTGCGGAGGACATTGGTCTCAGACGCCTCCTCGGGCTCTCCTTGTGTTCCGTCGGCCGTCGTGACGAGGGAATCGAGCACCTTCGATTCGTTGTGATCCGGAGCCCGGGGTCGGAGGAGGCGCGACGCGAGCTCGAGAGGGCTTTGAGTCAGGACTGAACAACCCCCTGTGGTGATCGCAATAGAGTGCTGTAACTGCGTCTCAATACTGGACTTGTGTTCGTGAAGAATTTCACATACCTTGTCGAAAAGGCGCTGGCCGGGTTATGCTGATCCCCCGGTGTCTCGAATTTTTTGGGTTGGAGAAAGGGCTTGTATCGGAAACGGGTGACACTACTTGTCGGCCACTTCGGGAGCGGCAAGACCGAGATCGCGCTCAACGGCGCCCTCGATCTGGCGGCTGCTGGGGTACGGATCACCCTCGCGGATCTCGACATCGTCAAACCCTACTTCCGATCGCGTTCGGCCCGCGAGATTCTGTCGGACGCCGGTGTCGAGCTATTGGCGCCGACCGGCGCCAACGTGCATGCTGATCTACCGATCATCGTCCCACAGATCCGTAGCCACCTCCGCGATCCCAGCCGCCGGCTGATCATCGACGTCGGTGGTGATGATATTGGCGCTCGGGTCCTCGGATCGCTTTCGGATGTGGTGCCGTTCGATGACACCGACTGTCTACTGGTGCTCAACTTCCGTCGTCCGTCGACCCCCGACCCCGAACGTGCGCTTCACATGATTCGGGAGATCGAAGCGGTCGGCCGGGTGCCCGTGTCCGGTCTGATCTCCAATACCCATCTCATGGGGGAGACCACTCCGGCGGTTGTGCTCGGCGGCTACCGCCAGGCGGTCGAGACCTCCCGACTGGCCGAGGTGCCGCTCGTTGCTGTGACTGTAACTGAAGAGCAGATCGCGGATCTTCGAGAGGAGAAATTCGAGTGTCCCGTGATCGCGATGCACCGCATTGTGATGCCGCCGTTCGCGCAGAGCCACGAACGCCGGACGACCGGGCCGCTCTTCGTGGTCAACTGAGAAAGGAGCGCGGATGCCGCAGATCATCATCAGCCCCGATAGCTGCAAAGGGTGCGAGCTCTGCGTTCACGCCTGCCCGCAGCAGATCCTGGGGATGGGAAAGAAGATCAACAGCAAGGGCTACTTTTACGCCGAGATGGTCGAGCAGATGCGCTGCATCGGCTGCCGGCTGTGCTGCATCACTTGCCCTGACATGGCCATCGAAATGAAGGTCAACGGGGCGATGTACCACTACTTCTCGTACTGAGGGGACTGATATGGCCAAAAAACTCATGAAAGGATCGGAGGCCATAGGCGAGGCGGCTGTGCAGGCGGGCTGCAAGCTCTTCTTCGGTTATCCGATCACCCCCCAGAACGAAATCCCAGAGTACATGTCGATGCGGCTGCCCCAGATCGGCGGCGCATTCGTGCAGGCCGAATCTGAGGTTGCGGCCTCAAACATGATCTATGGCGCTGCAGGCGCCGGCGAACGCGTCATGACCTCCTCGTCGTCGCCCGGAGTTTCCCTGATGTCGGAAGCCATCTCCTACCTGGCGGGCTCGGAGCTACCGGTGGTGATCGTCAATATCGTCCGTGCGGGGCCGGGTCTGGGTGGGATCCTCCCCAGCCAGGGGGACTACTTCCAGGCCACCAAGGCCTCCGGTCACGGTGATTTCAGAGTGTTGGTGCTGGCTCCGTGGTCGATCCAGGAAGCGGCCGACCTGGTACAGGACGCTTTCGATCTTGCCGACTACTACCGCAACCCAGTGATGATCCTCGGTGACGGCCTCATCGGCCAGATGATGGAGCCGGTGGAGTTTTTCGAGGGACGGGTGCCGACCAAAGAGCTCGAGCCCAAGACCTGGGCGACCACCGGCTGTGACGGAAGTCGACCGACCAACGTCGTCAACTCGCTCTTCCTCGACCCCGAAGAGCTCGAACAGCACAACATCCACCTCAAGGCAAAGTACGACCGAATGGTCGCTGACGAAGTGCGCTTTGCCGGCTATGGCACCGACGAAGACTACGATGTGCTGATCGTCGCCTATGGGACGGTGGCGCGGGTCTGCTCGACCGCCATGGAGGAGCTCCGGGAAGAGGGCATCAAGGTGGCTCTCATCCGGCCGGTCAGCCTGTATCCGTTCCCCTACAGGGCGATTCGTGAGGCCGCCATGAAGGCGGGCTCGGTGCTGGTGGTTGAGCTCTCCACGGGTCAGATGATCGAGGACGTACAGCTCGCTCTGGCTCGCAGCCGGCCGGTCCACTTCCACAATCGGCTCGGTGGCATGTTGGTCTCGCCGGACGAGGTCGTGGCCAAGGTCAAGGCAATGCTCGGAGGTCAATCGGAGGAGGTGCACCATGGCTGAGACAGTCTTTGCCCGCCCGGAGTCGCTGGCGGACGTCTCGACCCACTATTGCCCCGGTTGTACCCACGGCAGTATTCACCGGCTGGTGGCCGAGGTGCTCGACGAGCTCGGGGTGCGGGAGCGCACCGTCGGCATCGCGCCGGTTGGATGCTCGGTGCTCGCCTACAACTATTTCAACGTTGACTTTCAACAGGCAGCCCATGGTCGCGCGCCGGCGGTGGCCACCGGCGTCAAGCGTGCGCGGCCGGATCTGATCGTTTTCGCCTACCAGGGCGACGGCGACCTCGCCTCGATCGGCATGGCCGAGATCGTCCACTGCGCCAACCGAGGCGAAAAAATTACGGTCGTCTTTGTCAATAACGCGATCTACGGGATGACGGGCGGCCAGATGGCGCCGACCACAATGCCCGGTCAGGTGGCCACGACCTGCCAGCTCGGACGCGACGTCGATTCCGCAGGTCACCCGATCCGGGTTGCGGAGCTGATGGCGACTCTGCGGACGCCCGCCTTTGTCGCTCGCGCCACGGTCCACAATCCGTTGGTGTCGATCCACGCGAAGGAGATGCTGCGCCGTGCCTTCACCTATCAGGTTGAGGGGACATGTTTCTCGCTGGTCGAGGTGCTGTCGACCTGTCCAACGAACTGGGGGATTCCGCCGGTTGAAGCGACGGGCTGGCTCGAAAAGAACATGCTGCCGTACTACCCGGTTGGAATTTTCAAAACTCCAGAAAGCGGAAGCCGCGAACCGAAACCGCTGGTCGATTGAATGGAGGGGTCATGCAGCGCGACGTGATCATGGCCGGGTTCGGAGGACAGGGAATCCTCCTGATTGGCAAGATGCTGGCTTACGCTGGCATGCACGAGGGCATGGAGGTTTCGTGGCTGCCTTCCTACGGGCCCGAGATGCGCGGCGGTACCGCCAATTGCACGGTGGTGATCTCCGACAAACCGGTCGGGTCGCCGGTGATCCGCTCGCCGCGCGCTGTCGTGGCGATGAATTTGCCGTCTCTGGAGAAGTTCGAGCCCGACATTCGTGAGGGCGGTTTGCTGCTCATAAATTCTTCCCTGATCAATCGCGGCGCCGAACGGGACGACCTGACGGTGGTCGAGATCCCGGCGAACGAGGTGGCATCTGAGCTCGGCAACCCCCGCGGCGCCAACATGGTCGCACTCGGCGCCTACCTCGGTGCCACCGACGCAGTTCCCATTGATAGCGTGATCGAAGTGATCCGGGAGACATTTGCCGCCAAGCCGGCGGTGATCGACGTCAACATCGAGGCGCTGCGCAAGGGCTACGAGCTCGGCGCAGCCGCCAGGCAACCAGAACCGGTAAGCGCCTAACCTGGAATGGATATGAGTTTTCTGCTACGACCACAGATCTGCTACACCTCGCGGTCCTTTTCACGACTCGCGGCCTGCGACGTACCAACGGGTACGCCTCGGCCGCTCATCGCTCAAAAACCCACGAGGCACATCATCTCTGTGCTCTCGCGACGAAAACTCACAACCAAACCGGGTTTGAGGAGGGTGAATGGCTGAGACCCCGTGCTCCGACCTCAGCAAGGCCGAGGAGATTCTTGGGCGTTATCCGCAGGAGGAACCGGCTCTGATCCAGGTCCTGCAGGACGTACACCGCGCATACAATTATCTGCCGTGCGACGTACTCGAGCGGGTGGCCGAAGCGCTCGAGGTGCCGTTGGCCAAGGTCTTTTCGGTATCGACCTTCTATAAAGCGTTTTCGCTCGAGCCGCAGGGCGACACCATCGTCAAGGTGTGCACGGGTACCGCCTGCCACATTCGCGGCGCCGGGCAGCTGGTCGAGGAGCTCGAAAGGCAGCTCGGCGTCGGTCCCGACGAGACCACCGAAGACTTCAAGTTCACCGTCAAGACCGTCAACTGCGTCGGCGCCTGCGCGATGGCACCTTTGGTGATCGTCGGCGAGAAGTATTTTGGCAGCGCCAAACCGGCACGGGTATCCAAGTACCTGACCGAGGGAGGCGCCGATGAGAATTGAGTCGCGCGACCAATTTGAAGCGCTGAGGAAGCAATCCCTCGAGATCGAGACCAACCGCAAGCAACAAGTGCTTGTCTGCTGCGGCACCGGCTGCCTCGCCTCCGGTTCGAAAGAGGTGGCGGAGGCCTTTGCGGACGAGATAGCCAAACGTAGCATCGATGCGACGGTCGATCTCTTCGTCAAGTCGACCGGCTGCCACGGCTTCTGCGAACGAGGGCCGCTGGTTGTCCTGAATCCTCAGGGCATCCTCTACACCAAGGTCAAGGCGGGCCGGGTGGAGGAGATCGTCGAAAAGACCCTGGTCGGCGGCGAAGTCATTCCCGGTCTGCTCTACAAGGATCCGGTCTCCGGTGAGCGGGTCGAGCAGTACGAGGAAGTTCCCTTCTATCGTCATCAGGTTCGGGTGGCGATGCGCAATATCGGTCGCATCGATCCCACTGACATTCTCGACGCCATCGCCCAGGGCTCCTATTCGGGCGTTGCCAAGGTGCTCTTCGAGATGAGCCCGCACGAGGTCATCGGCGAGGTAGCGACCTCGGGCCAGCGCGGCCGTGGCGGAGCAGGCTTCAACACAGCTCGCAAATGGCAGTCGTGCAAAGACGCGCCCGGCGAGCGTTGTTATGTGCTGTGCAACGGCGACGAGGGAGATCCGGGTGCCTTCAAGGACCGCTCGATCATGGAGGGTGACCCGCACTCGGTCCTCGAAGGGATGATTATCGGCGCCTATGCTGTCCAGGCCAATGAAGGATGGATCTACGTACGAGACGAGTACCCGCTGGCGGTTGTCAATCTGACGATCGCCATTCGCGAGGCCCGAAAGTACGGTCTTCTGGGCGAGAACATCATGGGCTCGGGCTTCGACTTCGACATCAAGATCTCGCGTGGCGGTGGCGCCTTTGTCTGTGGCGAATCCTCGGCCCTGATGCGCTCTCTCGAGGGCAAGACCGGCGAGCCGCGTGCCAAATACGTACACTCGACAGACAAGGGGCTCTTCGACCTGCCGACGGTACTCAACAACGTCGAGACATGGGCAGGGATTGGAGCCATCATCGAGCGTGGTGGTGCCTGGTTCGCATCCATGGGGACCGAGAGATCGAAGGGGACCAAGGCGTTCTCGTTGGTCGGAAAGGTCAAGAACACCGGCCTCATCGAACTTCCGATGGGCACCACCCTGCGCCACATCATCTACGACATCGGCGGCGGCATCCTCAAGGACCGGCCGTTCAAGGCGGTGCAGACCGGTGGCCCGTCGGGCGGCTGCGTTCCGGAGGAACTGCTCGACCTGCCGGTCGACTACGAGGAATTGACCGAAGCAGGTTCAATGATGGGCTCGGGCGGGATGATCGTCATGGACGATCGCACCTGCATGGTTGATGTGTCACGTTTCTTCCTCGCTTTCCTGGAAGAGGAGAGCTGTGGCAAGTGCACGCCGTGCCGCGAGGGCCTCAAGCAGATGCTCCACGTCTACGGCCGGATCATCGCCGGCAAGGGCCAGGCCGGCGACCTCGAGCTGATCGAAAAACTGGCCGCTGGCATGCAGCTCGGCAGCCTGTGCGAGCTCGGGAAATCGGCGCCGAATCCGGTGCTGTCCACCCTGCGTTACTTCCGGTCGGAGTACGAGGCCCACATCTCGGATCACGCCTGCCCGGCCGGCGTCTGCCGCGAGCTGACCGCCTTCGAGATCGTCGAGGATGGGTGCGACGGCTGCCACCTGTGCTACAAGGCTTGTCCGGTGGACGCCATCACCGGGGTGGTCAAGGAGCTGCATGTCATCGACCACGAGGCCTGCATCTCCTGCGGTGCCTGCCTCGATGTCTGCCCCACGGACACGATCCGGACCTTTCCCAAACACGAGCTCGAAAAGGCGGAGGTGGTCTGATGCCGACGCTGAAGGTCAATGGACGACGGGTGACTGTGGACTCTGACGCCACTCTTCTCGATGCGGCACGCGCGGCCGGTGTCGAGGTGCCGACGCTTTGTCAGTTCGACGGTCTCGAGCCGTGGGGCGGTTGCCGTCTGTGCGTGGTTGACATGTCGCAGGCCAACTGGGACGACGATTGGTTCAAGGTCGTCACAGCATGCAACCATCCGGTTGATGAGGGGATGACGGTCATTACCGACTCCGACCGGATCATCGAGACCCGTCGGGTGGTCCTCGACCTCCTGCTTGCCCGCTGTCCGGACACACCATTGATCCAGCAGTGGGCCCTCGAGTACGGCATTGAGCAGACCTCTTATACGCCCAACCCGGACCCTGACGATTGTATCCTCTGCGGCCTCTGCACCCGGGTCTGCGACCACATTGGTGTGTCCGCCATTTCCTCGATCAATCGTGGATGGGGCCGCGAGATCGCGCCGCCCTTCAACCAACCGCCGCCGGATTGTATCGGCTGTCTGGCCTGCGCGGAGATTTGCCCAACCGACTGCATTCCGTTTGAGACCTCGAACGTGCGCCGCAAGATTTGGGGTAAAGAGTTCGAGATGCTGCGTGATCCAAAGACCGGAGAGGCGGTGATCACGAAGGAACAGGCGGAGCATTTCGCCGAGCGAAGTGGCGTGCCGATGACCTACTTCGAGACGTCTGATCGGAGCAAGAGACGGGAGATGGCGAAGACCTTTGAAAAACTCCAGGTGGTGAAGTGATGAAGATGATTTTCAAGGTCTCGGTAGAACGGTGCATTGCCTGTGGCAAGTGCGAGCTGGCCTGCGCCTTCGCCCACGGTTCGGAAGGCCGGCCGGCCAAGACCCGTATCAACATCCACCGCCGCGGTCCCGAGCTGGGCACGCCAATCGTCTGCTTCCAGTGCGACGATGCTGCCTGCGTCGCGGTCTGCCCGACCGAAGCCCTGGCCCGCAACGGCGAAACCGGCGCCATCGAAATGGTGCGATCGCGTTGCATCTCCTGCCGGATGTGCGTTGCAGCCTGTCCCTTCGGCAACATGCTGTGGGACGAGACCTATCATTGCGTCCAGAAGTGCGACCTCTGTGGCGGTGACCCGCGCTGCGTGCCATTCTGTCCGACTGGCGCCATCGCCTGGGTGCCGGTCGAGGAGGCCGCAATTCCGCCGGAACCGCTCGATCGAGAGTCGTTGACCTTTGAGACAGGGACGGGTGTATGAACCACAGAGGCACAGAGGCACAGAGAGGATCACAGAGGGTTTTTCGAGTACGGCGCAAACTCGCTTGATCATTGATGGCTATTCTGGATCTCCGATGGCGCACGCAAATAAATCTCCGTGCCCTCTGTGTCTCTGTGGTGAAATGAGTCGTTGACAGGAGCAGAAGATGTCTCAAGCAGATGATGATATTCGCGAGATTCTGAAGAAGGCCTACCAGATCGAGGTCGACGGTTACACGTTTTACACGATGGCGGCCGATCGCGCATCGAAGCCGGCGGTGCAGGAGCTCTTCGACAAGCTCGCCCGAGACGAAGTCCAGCACAAGGCCTATCTACAGTCCGTGATCGGTTCGTACGAGGAAAAGGGGCTCGGAGCGTTCAACGTCAATCTCCGTGATCCGGACCTCAAGGCCTTCGCTGGCACCATCTTCACCGACGAATTCAAACAACAGGCGCACGGCGCCGACTTCGAGCTCGGGGTCCTGTCGATCGGGATGACGCTGGAGACCAACGCCATCAAATACTTTTCGGGCGCGGCCGAGAACACCTCCGAGAACGAGGTGCGCGAGTTTTACCAGTTCCTCGCCGACTGGGAGAAGGAACACCTCGAGACCCTGCAGTCGCTCTACAACGGCGTCCGCCAGGACTTCTGGTCCGACGGCGGCTTCGCGCCGTTTTAGGCCTTGCCTCAGTCAGTCGCGCCTTGCAGCATCGACGACACAGGTGCCACCCTTCGCATTGTTTGAATCCGTCGTCTAAAAAACCAGTAGCGTTTCACGGGCAAACAATGCGAAGAGTGGCACCTTCCTTGCCGAAGCGGGAAGCGCTGACCGGGTTGCCATCTTCCAGTTACAATGCCATTTGACCGAAGGAGGACGCATGGACCTGAAAGAACAATTCGAAGCCTCGATCGAAAAGGCGAAGGGGCTTCCCAACCAGTCCAACGAGAAGCTGCTCGAGCTCTATAGCCTCTACAAACAGGTTACCGAGGGAGACGTGCAGGGCGAAGCCCCGTCGGGGTTCGATTTCCGGGGGGCGGCCAAATATGCCGCGTGGGAGAAGCGACGCGGGATGTCCTCCGATGAGGCGATGCACGCCTACATCGATCTGGTTGACCAACTCGCCGCTGGTTGAGGTGTCTTTCAATGAGGAATCCGGTATCGGTTGACGGCCGTACCCTCGACATTGCCGGGGTGGAAGCGGTGGCTCGGCATGGCGCGGGTGTGACCCTTGAATCTACTGCGCGAAAGAAGGTGGCCGAGGCTCGTCGCGTGGTCAAACACATCCTCGACTCGGGCGAGGTGGTATATGGCATCAACACCGGATTCGGCAAGCTCGCAGAAGTTCGGATCTCGTCGGACCAATTGGAGCAGCTGCAGCTCAATCTTCTGCGGTCCCACGCCTGCGGGGTAGGCGATCCATTCGCCGAGGACGTCGTGCGGGCCATGCTGCTGTTGCGCGCCAATGTCCTGGCCACAGGCCACGCCGGCTGTCGGCCACTGGTGGTCGAGCGGATCCTCGAGCTCCTGGAGGCCGGTGTCCACCCGGTGGTGCCCAGCCAGGGCTCGGTCGGCGCCTCCGGTGACCTCGCACCGCTCGCGCACCTGGCGCTCGTCCTGGTGGGGGAGGGTGAGGCAATCGTCAACGGTGAGCGCCTTGATGGCGGCGAGGCACTCGTGGGAGCTGGTTTCGAGCCTCTCCACCTCGAGGCCAAAGAAGGTCTGGCGCTGATCAACGGGACCCAGGCGTCCGCCGCAGTTGGTGCGCTGGCCATTGCAGACGCTCGCCGCCTGCTCGATGCGGTCGACGTGATCTGCGCCCTGACCCTCGACGCTATGGCCGGGACCGATGCCGCATTCGACCCTGCGGTGCATGCTGCGCGACCCCACCCCGGACAAGGCGTCAGCGCGGCCCGGCTGCTCGATCTGCTGGTGGGCTCTGACATTCGCGAGTCGCATCGCGAGTGCGGACGGGTCCAGGACGCTTACTCTCTGCGCTGCTCACCGCAGGTGCACGGTGCCGGCCGTGATGCCCTCGAGCATGCCCATCGGGTGCTCGAGATCGAGCTCAATTCGGCCACTGATAACCCGATGGTCTTTCCCGAGGGCCGACTGATCTCAGGTGGTAACTTCCATGGCGCTCCAATCGCTGCGGTCTTCGATTATTTGGCGGCGACGCTGACAGATGTCGCCTCCATTTCCGAACGACGGCTCGCTCGGATGGTCGACACCGCCCTTTCCGGTCTGCCCCGGTTCCTATCGCCCGATGCTGGTCTCAACTCTGGTTTTATGATGGTCCAGGTCTCGGCAGCCGCCCTGGTCTCGGAGTGTAAGACCCTGGCCCACCCTGCGTCGGTCGACTCGATTCCGACCTCGGCCGGACAGGAGGACCATGTTTCGATGTCCACCTGGGCCGCTCGAAAGCTGGCGCGGGTCGTGGAGCTGACGCAGCTAGTGATCGGGATGGAGTACCTGGCCGCCGTCCAGGCGCTCGAGTTCCAGCGCCCGCTGCTAACCTCCCCGGCACTCGAAATCGCCGCCTCCAGGTTGCGTGAAAAGGTGCCCCGCCTCGAGGAAGATCGCTTCATGGCGTCGGATATTGCTGCCGCGGCTGCCCTCGTCCCAACGCTTGGTTCCCTCGCCGACTGATTATCACCCATTGAGAGCGCTTGGCCGCGTCGACGACACAGGTGCCACCCTTCGCATTGTTTCAATGAGAGGCGCGTTGGGGCTTCGACGACACCGGTGCCACTCTTCGCATTGTTTGCCCACAAACTCTGACCGACTTCTGTGCCCTCGAGTCAAACAATGCGAAGGGTGGCACCTTGCACACCGAAGCGGGAAGCGCTCCTCAGGGTTGTTGCCGAAGCGAGACGCGCTTCTACGAGCAGCCGGTAGTGCCTCCACACGAATCGCACTTCAGACACGTGCCGTTGCGCACCAGCGTCAGCGCGCCACACTCGGGGCAGGGATCACCCTCGTAGCCCATGTAGCGTGCCTTCTGGGAGGAGGCCTGATTCTGGCTGAGCGAAGTGCGGCCGGTGGCAATCGGGGGCGATCCAGCGGCGATATCTCCGCCACTTTGATTGACCGCAATCGCGTGGACCTCGGCCAAATCGTTGGGGTCGGGTGGAATCTTGTGTTGGTCGGAGCCCGTGCCGACAGCGTCGTGGCGCAGGTCCTCGAGCGACACCTGCGCGAGGTCGTCGCGGTCGAGATAGGTGATGGCGAGCTCGCGGAAGATGTAGTCGATAACCGAGGTCGCCATCTTGATGCGGTCGTGGCCGCCAACCATGCCCGAGGGTTCGAAGCGGGTGAAGACGAAGGCGTCTACGTACTCTTCGAGCGGCACGCCGTACTGGAGACCGAGCGACACCGCAATTGCGAAGCAATTCATCAAGGAGCGGAAGGCGGCACCTTCACGGTGCATATCGAGGAAAATCTCGCCGACCGAACCGGTTTCGTACTCGCCGGTGCGGATATAGACCTTGTGGCCACCCACCGAGGCCTTCTGGGTGAATCCGGCTCGCCGGCCGGGAAGGCGGTTGCGGCGAGCCTGGTAGCGGATCACGACCCGCTCGGCCATCGATTCGGCGACCTTTGCCGGATCGCCCGAGGCCACCGCTTCGGTCAGCGCCTCCTCTTCCTCGACGTCCATCGCGATGCTCAGCGGCTGGCTCAGCTTGGATCCGTCACGGTAGAGCGCTACCGATTTGAGCATTTTCTGCCAGGCAAGGTAATAGGCGCGCTTGATGTCGTCGAGGGTCGCTTCGGCGGGCATGTTGATGGTCTTGGAGATGGCGCCCGAGATGAAGGGCTGGGCCGCCGCCATCATCAGAATATGGCCGTCGTAGCGGATCGAACGGGTGCCGTGCTTGCCGCAACGATTGGCGCAGTCGAAGACCGCCAGGTGCTTGGTCGCGAGATGGGGGGCGCCCTCGATGGTCATCGTTCCGCAGGCCCAGGTGTTGGCGGTCTCGATCTCTTCGACACTGAAACCGAGACGGGCGAGGACATCTAGCGTCCAATCACCGATCTCCTCATCCGAGAAGCCGAGCTTGCGGAGGTTCTCTTCGCCGACCACGTGCGGTGCGAATGCGTTGGAGATTTCAAACGACATCGACAGCGCATTTTCCACCTGCGCTATGACCTCATCGCTGAGACCTTTGGTTCTGAGAGCCTCATGATCGATTGTCGGGCAGCCTTGAAGCGTGCCATGGCCGATGGTGTAGGCGACGATGTCGTCGATCTGTTCGCTTGTGTAGCCGAGGGTTGTGAGCGCTCCCGGTATTCCCTGATTGGCGATCTTGAAATAGCCGCCGCCGGCCAGCTTCTTGAACTTGACCAGCGCGAAATCGGGCTCGATTCCGGTCGTGTCGCAATCCATCACCAGACCGATAGTACCGGTCGGGGCGAGTACCGTGGCCTGAGCGTTGCGGAAGCCGTGTTCGGTGCCGAGTTCGACGGCCCGGTTCCAGACGTCGCGGGCGGCCGCGAGGAGGTCGGGTGGCGTCGTCTCGGAAGAGAGCCCAAGCGGTTTGATCGTCAGGCCCTCGTACATCTCGAGCGGCGCGTCATAGGCCGCCCGGCGATGGTTGCCGATGACCCGCAGCATGTGCTCGCGGTTTTCATCGAAACCGGCGAAGGGTCCGAGCTCCTTGGCCATTTCTGCCGAAGTTGTGTAGGACTCGCCGGTCATGATCGACGTGATGGCCCCACAGATCGAGCGGCCCTCGTCCGAATCGTAGGGAATACCCATCCGCATCAACAACGAACCGATGTTGGCGAAACCGAGGCCCAGCGTCCGGTAGCGGTAACTGAGCTCGGCGATACTACGCGACGGGAATGAAGCCATCAGCACCGAAATCTCGAGAACGATGGTCCACAGGCGCACGGCGTGACGGAACGTATCGATATCGAATTGTCCGTCCTCACCGAGGAACCTGACGAGATTCAACGACGCCAGATTGCAGGCGGTGTCGTCGAGGAACATGTACTCGGAACAAGGATTGGAGGCGTTGATGCGACCGTTCGCGGGGCAGGTATGCCACTCGTTGATGGTGTCGTCGTACTGGAGGCCGGGGTCGGCGCACTCCCAGGCGGCGAGGGTGACATCGTTCCAGAGTTTTGCCGCCGGGACCTTTCGCGCAACCTCACCGTCGGTGCGGTTGACGAGCGTCCAATCTCGGTTGACCTCGAGGGCGCCAAAGAAGGCATTGGGGACGCGGACGCTATTGTTGGCGTTCTGTCCCGACACGGTGTAGTAGGCGTCCGAGTCCCAGTCGGTGTCGTACTCTTCGACCGGATAGGACCGGATGCCCTGCGCCGCGAGTTGCAAGACTCGCTGGATCGAACCGTCGGGCACGCCCTGGCGGCGCGCGGTGACGATCCGATCGCGGAGTTCGGTGTTCTCCGAGAGATCCATGACCGGGCTCGCCGAATCCTCCGGAAAACAGGCGTCGAGGACCTCCTGCAGCTGCCGCCGAAGGAGGCGCGAACCGGCCACGATTGCCGCGACCTTACGCTCCTCGACCGCTTTCCAGGAGATGAACTCTTCGATGTCAGGGTGGTCGAGATCGAGGCAAACCATCTTGGCGGCGCGACGGGTGGTACCGCCCGACTTGATAGCGCCGGCGGCACGGTCGCCGATTTTGAGAAAGGACATCAGCCCCGAGGAGCGGCCGCCACCGGATAGCGGCTCGCCGGCACCGCGCAGCCTGGAGAAGTTGGTGCCGGTGCCCGAACCGTATTTGAAGAGGCGTGCTTCGCGAACCCACAGGTTCATGATGCCGCCGTCGTTGACCAGATCGTCACTCACCGACTGGATGAAGCAAGCATGCGGCTGGGGGTGCTCGTACGCGCTGGATGAGGTCTTGAGCTTGCCGGTCTTCGGGTCTGCGTACCAATGGCCCTGAGCCGGGCCGGCGATGCCGTACGCCCAGTGCAGACCGGTGTTGAACCACTGTGGAGAGTTTGGCGCCGCGAGCTGCCCGGCCAGCATGTTGCGAAGCTCGTCGTGGAATGCTTCGGCGTCCTCGTCCGTGTCGAAGTAATCGTGTTCTTTGCCCCAATGGGTCCAGCACCCGGCGAGTCGATCGAAGACCTGGCGCGCATCGCGCTCGGGTCCGGTGACGGGTTCGCCGCTCTCTGAGACCTCCGGTGTGCCGTCCTCGCCGACATTTGGCACTCCCGCTTTGCGGAAGTATTTCTGGACCAGCACGTCGACCGCGACCTGGGACCAGCTCTTGGGTACTGTCACCGCGTCCATGGAAAAGACCAGGGTGCCGTCGGGGTTTCGGATCTCCGACGAGCGCTCTTCAAATTCGATTTTCTCGTAAGGGTCTTTACCGGCGCAGGTAAAGCGACGCGTGACCTTCATGTTGTACCCTCGTCCTCCCTGAAATGGCCGCTTTCCGGCGCAAAAACTCCCCCTAGAATCCCCCTCTGAGGCACCGGCATCTGGAATCTATGCGCTCGACTCCGACCACTATATCTTGGGCTCCCAACTATTGTCAACACTACATCTTGCGGTCTTGGAGGGTATTTCTCGACGTGGAAGTGTTTATTCATGAGGCACTTCTGGAGCCCCCCTTCGACCCATATTGTGGGACTGGCCATTGTCTCGAAAAACAACCCGAAGAGGAGACTCTGACTCGAGGACTGCAAAGGTCGTGAAAGACAACTTTGGCGACCGTTCGTAAATGCCCAACCACAGCGGATCAGGTCCGATAAAGATCACGGATTCTGGGGATCAGGTAGTCAGCGAAACCGCCCTCGAGGTCGTATCGCGGCGCCAACCCCCAATCAGAACGGGCTGCGGAGTCATCGACATCAGAAGGCCAGCTATCGACAATGGCCTGCCGCTTGAGATCCGGGTCAAAGGTGATGTCGGCGTCCGGGAATCCCTCCAACACCAACGAGCGAATCTCTTCGGCCGAAGGATTGAAGGCGGTGATGTTGTAGACGCTCCGGCCGAGCATAGAGCTTTCCGCCTTCGCCAACCCCACCAGGGCGTCGACCGCGTCGGGCATCACCATGAACGGAATTCGAGTGTCGGGGCGCACGAAGCAGGCGTTAGACTCCCCACGCGCTGCGGCGTGCACCATCTCCGGCGCGAAGTCGGAGGTTCCCCCTGAAGGAACCGTTACCGCCGAGATCAGACCTGGGAACCGAATCGCTCGAAAGTCTACCTTTCCGGAAAGAGATTCAGCGGCCAGTTGCTTGTAGTGGCGAGCAAAATAGCGCCCGAGGTGTTCGCAGTAAAGTTTGTTGCAGCCATACATCGTTGTCGGATGGTTCCACTCGTACTCACGCACCGCACCTGCTGCGGCCTTGGTCTCGAGATCCGGGAGGCCATAGGCTGCAATCGAGGAAGGGTAGAGGAAGACCACAGCCCGCCCGTGGGACTCCCCCTGAGCCTGGGCGAAGTCGAGAAGCTTGAGGGTGCCCTCCACGTTGACCTGGTGGCCAGTGACCGGAGTGAATTCGGCGCGGGTCGAGAGGATGGCGGCGAGGTGGTAGATTCTCTCGACCTCGTATTCGGAGAGGATTCGCTCGAGCAGATGAGTCTCGAGGATCGAGCCCTGATACTCCTTTTCGACCCTTGACGCGAGTCTTTGCTCGAGGGGTTGAAGGTCGATAGTGATGATCGCGGAGTCGCCGTCCGCAGTGAGCCGCTCAATCAGGCCGTGCCCGATCTCGCCGCCGGCGCCAGTGATCAGGGTTACGTGCTTGCGCATGGACCGCTCCTTCGCTTGCCAGATTCCTCGACGCGTCGTGTGCTGTCAAGAGCACGCCTCGCTCGCCGAAGCGGCAACGCGCGTCTCATTGCGAAACTCTTTGCTGTCGAGCGGTGTCTTACTGAATGGGGAGTGTTGCGAGTCGAGAACTTCCTCAATCAATTCTGCGTACTTGGAGACAGGGTCGGATGACTCACGGAGGATGAGGATGGCAAAAGTACTGAGATTCCTTGTAATCGTGATCGTGTTCGCGGGCGCGGCGGGCGGCATCTACGCCTGGGTGGGTTCCCGCGGCACCGACGAAAACGGAAATGTTCTGGTCGAGGCCGAGATCGGCTCGATCACCGAAAAGGCGCTTGCGGTGGGCCAGATCGAACCGCGTGAGCGATTCCAGGTCAAGTCGAAGATCTCCGGCATCGTGGCGCGGTGTTTTGTCGAGGTCGGCGATACCGTGCAAGCGGGAGATCCCCTCTTCGAAATAGCCCCAGATCCGACCCCGCAGGAGCTCTTGAACGTGAGCCACCGTGTTCACTCGTCGGAGGCCAGCTTCATGAAGGCCAAGGCGGACTACGAGCGTGGC
>JACXWA010000053.1 GCA_014764485.1 Candidatus Sulfomarinibacter kjeldsenii | reverse complement strand
TGACGAGCTTCAGCGACGGTTCCGTGCTCCGGGCGACTTCGCCCAGGCCTACGTGATCGCGCACGAGGTTGGTCACCACGTACAGAACCTGCTCGGCATCAACGGCGAGGTGCAGGCGATGCAGCGGCAGGTGAGCAAAACCGAGGCCAATGAGCTGTCAGTGCGGCTCGAACTCCAGGCAGATTGCATGGCGGGGGTCTGGGGTTATCACACTCAGAGGGCGCGCGATATGCTCGAGGCGGGGGATCTCGAGGAGGCTCTCAACGCCGCTAGCGCGATTGGTGATGACCGCATCCAGCGCGAGAGCTCTGGCCGGGTGATTCCCGACAGCTTCACCCACGGCAGCTCGGCACAAAGGGTCAAGTGGTTCCGCACCGGATTCGAATCGGGTGATGTCGCAGCGTGCGACACCTTCCGCGTGGCGAATCCCTAGCCATCAACCCAATCGCCTACAGAGGACGCCCTCTCCCGCCAATGGGTTTGAACCGCAAAGAACGCAAAGAGCGCGAAGAAGAAATCTTTTGGTCGCGATACGCAAAAGATCGTTTGCGATGTCTTTGCGATCTTGGCGGTCTTAGCGGTTCAAGCGCGCATTCAACCCCTCGAAATCTCTGAAAGGAGATTCCGTTTCAGGATGGCGGAGGCTGAAAGCACCGCGCCGAAGAGCGCTCCTGCGATCCCGGCGGTGCAGACGTCCTGCCCAGTGAGGTAGAACCCCTTGAGACCGGTCCTCGGCCGCAACGCTCGCTCGCGGAATCGGGCGGGCGTGTGATCCAAACCGTAGATCTCGCCCTTGTCGTAACCACCGAAGTGACGGGTCGACAGCGGTGTCGACAGTTCGGAGTAGGCGATCTTGCCGGCGATCTGCGGCACCTCGCGCTCCAGAACCTCGATGAGCCGACTCGACAGCTCCTCCTTGATGGCCTCGTAATCCTCGCCACGCTTCATCCACTTTGTGTCCTCCCATTGTTGGAAGCGGTCGTAGGGAGCGATGCTCACGACCTCGACGGTGGCTTTGCCTGGATGACGGTTGGCGAAATCCGGGTCCTTGGCCGACGGAAAGGAGATATAGACCATCGGCAGTGGCGCCTCGGGGTCAGCCAGGTATCGGGCGAGGTCGCCGTCCTGGTCGGGGCTGTTGTAGACCCACAGATTGGAGCGGCCGAGGCCGAGCTCTTCATCAGTCGCGTTGAAGCCTAGATAGAGACAGACGTGAGAAGCAGAACGCTGGGTCCGCTGCAGCGTGGCGCGGAGAGCCTCCCGTCCGGGGGCGCCCTCGGGAAGCAGGTGTTCGACGGTGTTGGGGACCCCTGCGTCGCTGATCACCAGCGGCGCCCTGATCTCGGCGCCTTTGGCCATGCGAACGCCAACCGCGCGCCCGCCCTCGACCAACACCGATTCAACATCCGCGTTGACAACGACGTCTCCACCCGCCGCCTCGATGACCGGCGCCACCGATTCGGCGATCTTCGAAGCTCCTCCAATCGGATAGGCGGCGCCGCCGAGATAGTGGTTGAAGATCATGGCGTGGATGACGAAGCTCGCTTGCGATGGCGGCAGACCGTGGTCGCCGAACTGTGCGGCGAGAACCGCCTTCAGCGTCGGGTTGTCGGTCACTCCGTCGAGGACCTCGCCGAGCGTCCTGCCGGAGTGACGAAGGAAACGCCGGCGCATCCAGGGCCCGGCCACCAGGGCGGCGGGGCCGGGGAGCGCCTTTTCGGCGAAGAAGGTGCGGGCGCCGCCGATCGCTTCCCGCACCTGTTCGAGGTAGCGATCGATAGCGGAGGCCTCGTCGGGAAAATACGAGTGCATCCGCTCGCGCCAGGCGTCGCGGCCGGTGACGTACTCCCACCGTTGGCCGCCGATGACCACGGTGTCGTAGACCTCGCCCATCGGCTCCCACCCGAGCGAGCCGTCGCTGATCTCGTCGCACAAGCGGCGGATCATCGAGTTCTCGTGATGCACCTGGCCGATGTAGTGGACGCCGACATCCCAGTCCCAGTCCTCGCGGCTGAACGCATGGGTGAATCCGCCGGCTTTGGTGTGGCGCTCAAGGACCAGGACCCGCCGGTCGGCGTGTTTGGCGAGCAGGGCCGCGACACCGAGACCGCCAATGCCGGAGCCGATGACGATGACGTCGTAGTTGCCGTCATCCTTCCACGAGGCGTATGGGGTTCCAGTCTTCTTCATGGCTCCAGCTTCTCCTTGACCGAGCTCAGTTTGGCGTCCATCGAGGGCTCCCGGTCGATGCGGGTTCCGAGGCGGAGGTTGGTGGCGATGCGCGGCACGCCCATCTCGTGCAATCGTTCGTGGCAGGCTTTGATGGCGCCCATCACCATGTCCCAGTCGCCTTCGATATTGGTGCCGTTGGCGTGCAATTTCGGTTCGAGACCTTGCTCGGCAAAGACCTTTTCGCATGCCGCGACGTAGCTCGACAACGACAGCCCAACCCCGAGCGGGATGATGCTGATGTCAGCAATAGCTTTCATCGGTGTCTCCTCTGCGAATAGCATACGCGTTCCCGCCCACCCGCCCAGATACAAGATCCAAGATCCAAGATGCGACGTCACGCCACCCATCCCCCGAGGGTGAGGCATTCGCTTCTTCTGCATCTTGCATCTTGCATCTTGTATCAGGTCCCGCTTTTTCGACCCCAGGGCTAACCGCTGTATCCTTGTCCGCCATGAAAGCGCCTCTGAAATTGTGGCTCGTCCGTCACGGCGAGACGACGTATTCGGCCTCGAAGCGGGTTGCCGGCTGGAGCGATCCGCCGTTGACCGACACCGGCCGGAATCAGGCGGAGTCCCTGCGCCCGGTGATCGACGGGCGGCAATTCGAAGGAGTGTGGTCTTCGGACCTTCAGCGGGCGGTGGAAAGCGCCCGCCTCGCGATGGGGGAGCCACGCACCGACCGGCGTTTGCGAGAGTGTGACTTTGGCGCCCTCGAGGGCTGCTCCTATGAAGAGGCGGATTCCACCTACGGCGAGGTATTCCGCGATTTCCGTGATTTCGAGGCGCCGGAAGGCGAGTCCCACGAGGGATTTCGGAGACGCGTACACGACTTCGTCAATTCTCTTGAGCCCGGACGCCACCTGCTGTTCGTCCATGGCGGCGTCATCCGGGTCCTGACCCAGGATCTCGGGTTGGACCGTTTCATCCCAACCGGCAGCCTGGTCGGCCTCGACTGGGCGGCGCAGGAGGTGCTCTTCGTACGCGAACCCGGGAATACTGGGACCACGGATTGATTTTCGTCTGACATGAGCCTGTGCCGATCGATCCTGCTGACCACGATGTGCATCCTCATGGCGTTGTTGGTGTCTCCGGCCGTCGCCCAGGACGAGACCAGGGTGAAAGCGCGCCTGGTCGCCGACACAGTGGCGGTTGAGTCTGGTTCGACCGTCCGGCTTGGTGTGCACTTTGAGATCGAGGACGGCTGGCACATTTATTGGCACAATCCCGGCGGTGCAGGCCTCGCCACCGACGTCCAATTCGAGCTTCCCGATGGTTTCGTCGCAGGCCCCCTTCAGTGGCCGCTACCAATTGCCTTTATCCAGAGCGAAGGCATCCCCGGATACGGGTACGAGGACTCCGTTGTCCTCGCGGCTGAAATCACTGTTCCTCCCGACATCGTCATTTCTGATCTCGGAAAGGTGCGGGCGGAGGTCTCGTGGTTGGCGTGCAAAGGAGTGTGTGTTCTGGGCTCGGCTGAGATCGAGGTTTCGCTGGCGGAGCTTGATGAAGACCCGGTATTTCGAACGTGGGCCGGTCAATTGCCAGTCGCTTCCGGCACCGAGAACCTTCCCTTCACACTCGCCGTGACTGGAGGCCTCTCTGAGGGTACGATCACGCACTGGCTGCGGTGGTCGGGAGAACCGGGAGCCGTGGAGTGGTTCCCGAGCCCGTCCGAAGCGCTCGAGATCGGCGAGGTTCGGATCCGGACTCGTGGCGGGTTGACCAAAATCGACGCAGAAGTGAAATCGAGAAAAGGCGCCTCGGGATCGACTGCCGAGCTGTCATCCCTGTGTGTCGTTACTACCGAAGACGGTGAGCGGCGAGGATGGGAGCTGACGGCGAAATTGACGAACGACTGAACTCAAGGAGAAGAAGATGAAGCACATTATGAGAACTCTGATAATTGCGTTGGTTGCCGCGATTGCGACGCCGGCAATGGCTGGGGACGGGGTGAGCGTTGGTGATACAGCGCCGGCTTTCACTCTCGCAGATTCCGCGGGCAACCAGGTGAGTCTTTCCGACTTCGAGGGCAAGATCGTGGTCCTCGAGTGGCTCAACCCCGACTGCCCCTTTGTGCAGCGCCACTACAAAGCGGGCACCATGAAGAACCTGGCCGCTCAATACGCGGGTGAGGGACTGGTCTGGCTGACCATCAACTCGACCAACTACATGGATGTGGCAGCCAACGCCAAGTTCAAGGCTGAAAACGACCTGCCGTACACGATTCTTGTCGACCAGTCCGGAAAGGCTGGTCACCTATACGGCGCCAAAACGACGCCTCATATGTACATCATCGATGGTGCTGGCACCGTTGTGTACATCGGTGCCATCGACGACGACCCGCGCGGCAACAAGGGCGAGCCGACGGTCAACTACGTCTCGGTCGCTCTCGACGAAGTGCTTGCCGGCAAGTCAGTGACGACCGCCGAAACGAAGCCTTACGGGTGTTCGGTGAAGTACAAGAAATGAATTAGGAATTCGGAATTCGGAATTAGGAATACCCACCGTCCACCGATGACGGTCGAAGCCGGAGAGTCGTGTAGGGTGAAGTAGATGTCTGAGGACGGATTAGCTCAACCCGTGGACGAGGAGTCGCCGCAGTTGCCCCTTCGGCGGTTGTTGGCGTTGGCGAAGCCGGAATGGCGTCGCCTGGTCGTGGCAACGATTTTCCTGCTCGTTGGTGGGACGGCGAGCCTTGCCTACCCGAGGGTCATTGGAATCCTCATTGATGCGTCCGTGGAAGGCGGCATCGCCACCATCAATCTTGCGGCGGTGGCGATGGCGTTCATTTTTGCCGTCCAGGCGGTGGCGGCTGCGCTGCGCTACTACCTCTTCTCGATTGCCGGTGAGCGCATCGTTACCAGGTTGCGGGAGCAGGTCTACCGCTCGATCATCGATCAGGAGATCGGTTTCTTCGACGCCCGCAAGACAGGGGAGTTGACCAGCCGGATCACCGCTGATGCTGCCGTCTTGCAGAATACGGTCAGCGTCAACCTCTCGATGGGGTTGCGCAACCTGGTGATGGTTGTGGGCGGGCTCACACTGCTGGTGGTATCGTCTGCGCGGCTCACCGCTCTGATGTTGGTTCTCGTTCCACCTGTCGCGCTGGGGGCGGTGGTTGCGGGCCGGCGCCTTTCGAAGCTCTCAAAAAAGGCCCAGGACGCCCTCGCTCGCGCCAACGAGGCGGCCGAGGAGGCGATCGCCGGGATCCGCACCGTTCGTAGCTTTTCTCGCGAGGCCGCCGAGGCCGCGCGATACGGTGAACGGATCTGGGAATCCTTCAGCATCTCGCGAAGGCGAATGCGGGTAGTTGCCTTTTTCATCGGAGCGATGAACCTCACGGCCTTCGGTTCGGTGTCGGCGGTGCTGTGGTTCGGCGGCCGGATGGTGATGGCCGGGGACCTGACGGTCGGAGAGCTGGCATCGTTCATCCTCTATACCCTGATCGTCGCGATGTCGATAACCGCGCTCGCGAATCTGTGGTCGGATTTCGCTCGCGCTCGCGGGGCTTCGGAACGGGTTTTCGAGCTTCTCGATCGCGAACCACTGGTGGATGCGGGTGGTGGCGACATCCTCGAGAGGGTGGACGGGCGGGTCGAGTTTGATGGTGTCTGTTTCGCCTATCCGGTACGGCCTGAGGTCAGGGTCCTTGACGATGTGAATCTCCGTCTCGAGCCGGGTCGCGTGGTGGCCCTGGTCGGCCCGTCCGGTGCCGGCAAGTCCACGGTCGCCGCAATGTTGCTGCGTCTCTACGACCCCATCGACGGTGTCATCAAACTCGACGGTTATGATCTGCCCTCTCTGGACGCGCGCTGGCTTCGAACCCAGATCGGGACGGTCGCCCAGGAGCCGGTACTCTTCTCGACCGCAGTTGCTGCAAATATCCGCTACGGCCGGCCGGAGGCGCCTGACGCTGAGGTCGAGGCGGCGGCACGGGCGGCCAACGCCCACGACTTTATCTCCGAACTACCCGAGGGGTACGAAACCGAAGTAGGGGAACGCGGCGTACGCCTGTCAGGAGGCCAGAAACAGCGAGTGGCGATCGCTCGCGCTCTCCTCAAGGACCCACCCATCCTGATCCTCGACGAGGCGACGTCTTCGCTCGACGCCGAGTCCGAGTCCCAGGTCCAGGACGCCCTCGAGCGTTTGATGGCCAATCGCACCAGTCTCGTCATCGCCCACCGCCTCTCCACCGTTCGCAGCGCAGACACCGTAGTCGTACTCGACGGAGGCCGGGTCATCGAAGCTGGAACCCACGACGAACTGATGATGGCGGACGGCTTATACCGCCGTCTGGTCAGCAGGCAGCTCGTCAAGGCGTGAGCTTTTCAGGCCCTCATCTTCGATAGATCCGCCCTTGGGGGTACACTTGAAAGAGACCCGCCGCTCGGGGGTGATTTCATGGATCCAGATACCGGTTTGAGCTGCAACCCTGCTGCACTTGGTCCATTGGACGACGATCTGACACCGGTCACCGGACCGGTCGAGGTTTTCGAGGGGGAGGAGAAGTACCTCTCCGCACGCAAGCTCGACGCTCGGGTGAAGCTGTGCGCAGAAATCGCGCCTGTTCTCGGGAAGATTCTCGACCAGGAGGAGACTGTCCTCCACGTATTACCGGCGCTCCACTACCCACGGTTCCTGGATTTCTTCGGTTTTGGGGTGTGGTGGACGATTTTCTTCCGGGCCACTTTGATTCTCACCGACCGGCGCGTGATCGAGGTTCTGATGCGCGACGGCCGCCGCGCCGGAACTCGGGTCTGCTCCTACTCGTGGGGTCAGGTGAGTGATCTCAGGTTTTCGATGGCGACGCTGAAACTGAAACCGGCCAAGGGCCGGACCCAGAAATGGAAGATCATCGAACGTGGAGACCGCAAGCTCCTCAAGCTCCTGGTACCTAATATCAAGCAGCTCTTGCCCGGCGATATCCGCGCCCCCCGTCCGGTGCCCCTGTGGCACTGTCCCGAGTGTGGCGCTGCAGCGGCGGAGCACCCCCAACAGTGCACACAATGCAAGACCCCATTCAAGACACGGAGACAAGCGGCCGCGCTGGCCCTCGCCTTCCCGGGCGCCGGCCTTTTCTTCGCTGGCCACCCGATTCTGGCGACTCTGGATTTCCTCGGCGAGATCCTGGTGTATATCCTTGTGGCGATTCTATTTCTGGTCGCATCTGGCCCATCAGAGATGGTCGCGGCCGTCATTGTCGGCCTGGTGATGCTCTTTTTTACCAAGCTCGAGAGCGCCCACATGGCGTCTGTACTGGTGCACCGCACGAAGGTGGATAGGAAAGAGAAAAAATGGCGCCGCGTCGCGATCGTCGGTGCGGCCGTCAGTCTGGTGTTCCTGGCTCTTCCGCCGTTGCTGAGCGGATCATTGGGAAACAAGCTGGATCGGGATCTGGATCTGTCGGCCAATGCCCTCGGCTGGAGCGGCGGCCACGACCCCTCACAGTGGCAGTTCGGAATCGAAACGAACCAGCGCTCCGAGTGGATTCGAGACGATGGCAAGGCTGTGTTCGTCTGGTCGTGGACGATGGGCACCGATGAGACATACGAGTCATTGGCTGCCGCCTTCAATACCGGCGGCCAGGAGATCCCGACAGAGTCGATCTCGGTCGCCGACCTCGACGGGTTTCGGGTTCACCAGTCCGATTTCGATGATGAGGGCGATACCTATGTCTGGGTGAGATGGGTCCTTTTCGATCGCCAATATGACGACGTGCACGTCGTCGGTGCGGTTGTTGACCCGGACGGGATCGAGTCATTCGAGGCCGAACTCGACGACCTTCTACAAAACCTGGTATGGATCCCGGCTGAATAGTTTCGGGAGGCTACTTTCCCTCCGCCACTATTTTCTCGACCAACGCATGTCCTTCTGGCGTATCGGGGATGATGCCCGGTTTGTAGAGCCGTTTCGTCAGCTCGATCCAGTTGGAGTCGGCCGCGAAGATCGAGCGAAACATCGGCAGCGCCTGGTCGATGTTGCCGCTCGTCGCCAGCGTTACCGCCGCCCAGTACTGGACCTCGACGTTGTCGGGTAGGAGCTCGGCGGCAAGGCCGTACTCGGCCATGGCCCGCTCGAGATCATTGAGTTCGACGGCGACATCGCCGGCGTTCATGTGCTCGTAGGCTCGGTGAACTCTGAGCAGCCTCTTGAGCTCTGTGATCGGTGTCGGGTGGTCCTCGATGCGCAACTCGAGAACTCGGTCAGCCCAGGGGCGGCCCGTGGACTCCTCTTTGACGATCAGTATCGCCGCCGATTGCTTGCCGCGGATGTCGCCACCGGCAGCCTGCGCCGCCTCGAGGGCCGCCATCAGCCGATCGGCGAGGTCGCCTCCTGTGGACTCGAATGCCTTTGACATCGCGGGTACGACATTGTCGTTGAGCATCATGTTCGCCTGGACGCTGTAGCCCTCGCCAACGTGGTGGTCGGCGGCCTCGATGCAGCTGGCACCGGTGTGCGCAGCGACACGGCCCTGCACGTCGATAAAGGCGACCTGCCGTACATCGCGACCTTCATCGACCAGCATCAGGGCCTCGAGCGCCTGCTCTGCCGACAATCCGCTCTTCATGAGATCGAGCCCTCGTGGGCCATAGGCCGGATCGACAAAGCTCTGTGTGGCGATCGCGCCGACCCCGGCCTCGGCCCAGGAGACGATCGAACCCACAGAGAACCAGTGCGACTGGACCGCAACGCCCATCTCCCCTGTGGCTGCGTCTCGCGCGACGATCGAATAGGTGTGGACGGGGCGCTCGATGGCTGCGGCGGGGACCGTGATCGCGAGGACGATAAGTGCGAAAAGGATGCGACGCATGAGGGAGCCTCCAAGTCTGTGATCTCGGAGGAGTGTAGCCGCTCTCAATGAGAGTGGTCAGTCATCAGTTATCGGTGATCAGTTTGAGAGCCCAAGGGAGTGTCTGGTCTGGACTGATGACTGGTTACTGATCACTGATCACTAAAAAACCCGCCTCCGGATGGGAAGCGGGTTCGGAATCAGCAACTGTTCGAATCAGTCGTTGAGTGCCTCATGCACCCGCCCGACCATCTCGGGTCCGGGGCGGAGGGTTTTGTCGCCGTCGTCCTTCCACTTCGACGGGCAGCCTTCATCGGCCTTGCGCGCGAGGTAGAGATTGGCCTTGAACTTGCGCATCAGCTCGTCGATGTTGCGGCCCATATTGTAGAAGTTGACCTCGGAGTTGAAGAGCGTGCCGTCGGGGCTGATGATGAAGGTGCCACGCAGCGCGAGGCCCGAGCCCTCGTCGTAGACGCCGAACAGGCGGGACAGCTTGCCGGTGGGATCAGCGCCCATGGCGTACTTCACGTCGGCGAGTTCCTTTTCGTCACGCTTCCAGGCGAGATGAACGAACTCGGTATCGGTCGAGACTGTGATCAGCTCTGCGCCCATCTTCGCGAACCGGTCCTGCTGCTCTGCCAGAGCAGCGAATTCGGTCGCTCAAACGAATGTGAAGTCGGCTGGGTAGAAGAAGAGGATGGTCCACTTCCCCGCCTTTTTGAGGTCCGCGAGGTTGCGGGTACCAAATCCGTGGTTCTCCGGTTCGTAGACTGTGAGTTCGAAGTCCGGCACCTGCTGGCCGATCTTCACTGTGGTGATTTCGTCACTCATTTTCGTGGTCCCCCTTTTGGTCATTTTCAGTTGCAACGGCGAGTATAGAACGTCGGATTTGAAATAGGAAGCATTCTCGATTAGCGTCATCGCCCTACTCGTCTTGTGCGAGGGGGCATCACCACAGAGGCACAGAGACACAGAGGTAGGCACAGAGGTTTCTTAAAGTTGGCGCTGCCTGATAGTCAGGAGATGCGGGGGTGTATCACCATGAGGTTCTCATCACAACAAGAAAATTATTCTCCGTGTTTCTCTCTGTGTCTCTGTGGTTTGAATGAACTGGACGTTTCGGGAATTGAAGTTGAGGACGTTTCGGGGTTAAAATCAGCGTTAGACAAAGAACGTG
>JACXWA010000112.1 GCA_014764485.1 Candidatus Sulfomarinibacter kjeldsenii | reverse complement strand
TGAGGATTATTTCGGAGTTCAATTACGGATGCGCCTCGCGTCTTGCACAGGCGATCCTGACCAAAGGAACCCCTTTGCGACTTAGCGTCTTGGCGTCTTTGCTGTAGAACTCGTGCATTGAAGATGCTGTAACCTCGCGGTATGAGCAGGGAAGATCAACCGATTGCAGTCGTCACAGGAGCCTCCAGCGGAATCGGTGCGGCAACCGCGACGGCACTCGCACGCGACGGCTGGCGGGTGGTGATGGTCGCTCGGCGTGCCGAGCGCCTCTCCGAGTTGGTGGAAAATATCGCCGCTGCCGGTGGCGAGGCGATGGCCGAGGCGCTCGATGCCGCCGATGGCCCCGCCGTTATGACGATGGCTGAGCGGGTCCGCGCCGAGTGGGGTGAACCTTCGCTGGTCGTCAACAGCGCAGGCGCCGGCGAGTGGCGATTCCTCGAGGAAACATCGGTCGGGGAGATCGTCGAGATGATGGGTGCGCCCTATCTCGCGGCGGCCAATATCAGCCGTGCCTTCATCGAAGGCATGATGTCCCAGGAGAAGGGTCTCATCATCCACGTGGGTTCGCCGGCCTCGGTCATGCCGTGGCCGGGGGCGACCGCCTACACGGCTTCGCGGTGGGCCCTCCGTGGTCTGCACGAGGCGTTGTGCCAGGACCTGCGCGGCACCGGTGTTCGGAGCTCGCTGGTGTACTTCGGGGAGGTGTCGAGCGAGTACTTCGAGGCTAATCCCGGCTCGCACGAACATATCCCGACGCTCGCGGCGCCGATTCCGCTGAGCACACCGGAACGCTGCGCAAAAGTGTTGTTGACGGTTGTCCGGCGACCGAGGCGTGTCGTCTTCTACCCCTTCGCCCTGCGGTTCATGGCCTGGCTGGCAGCCATCACACCCGGACCCACCCGGTGGCTCATCGCCCGTACGGGCAGGCGTCACTGATGCCACCCACCCATTCACAGGGCTTGAGGCCTGAGGCTTGGGTCTTGACACACACCTAAGCCCCAAGCCCCAGGTCTCAGGTCCCAGGCCCTCAGTTTCCTGCTACATTAAATCTGGAGGTTCAATGTTAGACCGGGTCATCTGCGAAGGGTGCGGCAAGAAGTTGCAGGCGGGGTCCACCATCTGCCTCCACTGTGGTTGGGACCAGACCGCGGCCCTGGCTCGGCCCGAATCCATTTCCGTTGTCGAATACATCCTGGCCGGCGGGTGGCGGCTGGTGGTCTATGGTCTGATCATCGCGCTGCCGTTCCTCGGTTTCATGCGTCTGCGAACCACCGGACCGGGACCGGATCTGCCGACAACTCTCCGTTGGATGGCGTTCGGTGACGGCGGTCGTGCGGCGGAGCTCGAGACTATCCATCGCATGCACGAGATCGGCGCCGCCGCGGCGCGTTATGCGGTGCGCGAGATGGAGTTGCCGTCGTTTGATGGCGAATGGGAAGAGGTGCTCGCGAGGGCGGCCACGGCCAGGGTCCGGGGATGGATACCCCTGGTCTTCTACGGTGCCGATACCGGGATGGCGCCTGCCTCGGTCCGTGAGCTCTACGAGGTCCGATCGGTGGACGGATGGGGCCGGCCCTACCAGATCACGGTCCGGCCGATCGCCAGAGACGAGGCGGCGTTTGACGATGAGATCGTGATCGCAGATCTCGAAGAGGGCCTCCAGGCGACCTTCTTCACGGTCGACCAGCCCGACCTGGTGCATGGAGAGTGGGTTCGACTCCTCATTGAATCGGCAGGTGCCGACGGAGAGTTCGACACCGAGGATGACTTGCGAATGATCAGCTACGTGCTGGTCGGGCACGTCTTCCGCCTGCTCTACGACCCCAGCGTGATACAGGTCGAGATCGAACGCGCCTACACCATCGGCCGCCACTACTACCGCATCGAGGGAAGTCAATACGATCTTATCGACGCGAGGCTGCTCGCCGAATACAGGCTGACGTCAATTCACTAGCCGCCATTTCGATGCTCGATTCTCGATACTGGATACTCGAGCCGCCCACCAACATGCCCGGATACAAGATGGTGCCACCCATGAGATGCGTGATGCCGCGTGGGCGACACAGGTGCCACTCCTCACATTGTTTTACCGGAGGCGCTCCTCCGCTGAGTGTGTCTGGTCAAACAATGTGAGGAGTGGCACCTCGCCCGTCGAAGCGAAAAGCGCTTTTGATGGGCCGAGCATCGAGCATCAGGAGTGTTGCTGGGCTAGTCCCCCAGAGATGCGGCCCACGGCGGCGGCCCCGCCGCATCATCCTGCAGCGCGCGCACCGACAGCGGGCCCCGGCGCAGCGCTGCCACGGCCTCCGCGACCGCGTGGGCTCCGGGGATCGTCGTGAAGTAGAGCACGCCGGCGTCGAGAGCGGCACGGCGAATCGAGCCTGCGTCCTGGGCGGCACGACGGCCGGCAGCGGTGTTGATGACGATCTGAATGGCGCCATCGGCCAGAAGCTGCGGAATGTCGGGATGGCCCTGGCCGAGCTTGAAGACCTTGGTGACCTCGCTGAATCCTGCAGAATGCAGAATTGCCGCGGTGCCTTCGGTGGCGCAGATGGCGAAACCGAGCTCCTCGAAACGCGCCGCCAGCGCGGGCAATCGCTGCTTGTCACGATCGGCCAGAGAAAGGAGGATTCGTCCCTCGGACGGCACTCGCCAGCCGGCGGCCAGCGCCGCCTTGGCAAAGGCCTCACCGAAAGACCGGCCGCGGCCCATGACCTCGCCGGTCGACCTCATCTCCGGCCCCGGTAAGGGGTCGACGCCGGGGAAACGCTCGAAGGGGAAGACCGGCAGCTTGACCGCCACCTCGGTCGGCACGCCGTCGTGCACACCGAGCTCTGAGAGGCTCGCCCCGGCACAGACTCGCGCCGCCAGCTCCGCCCACGGGGTGCCGTTGGCACGGGCCAGAAACGGCACGGTCCGTGAGGCACGCGGGTTGACCTCGATCACGTAGACCGTGTCTCCCTGGATTGCGAACTGGACGTTGATCAGACCCCGCACGTCGAGAGCCAACGCCAGCAGCCGAACCTGATGCCTGAGCTCGGCCTGGAGCTCGAGCGGCAGGCTCACCGGCGGCGTCACTGCCCCGGAATCTCCCGAATGGACACCGGCTTCCTCGATGTGCTCGAGAACTCCGCAAATCACGACTCTCTCGCCATCAGCGACTGCGTCCACGTCGACCTCAACCGCGCGCTCGAGAAAGTGGTCGAGCAGCACCGGGCGGTCGGGGTCGACCGCGGCCGCGCGCTCGAGATACTCGGCCAGCTGATCGTGGCCGTAAACGATCTCCATTGCCCGTCCGCCGAGCACATAGGACGGCCGGACCAGGACCGGGAAGCCGAGTTCGTTTGCCGCCTCTGCGGCCTCCTCGGCCGACGTCACCATTCGACCCGGTGGCTGCCGCAGACCGAGATCTGACAGCAGCTCGGCGAAGCGTCCGCGGTCCTCGGCCCGGTCGATAGCGTCACGTGGCGTGCCCCAGATGGGAACCCTGTGATGTTCCAGTTCGGCCGCAAGCTTGAGCGGCGTCTGCCCTCCCAGTTGCACCACCACGCCGAGTGGCCGCTCGGCATCACAGATATCGAGCACATCCTCCGAGTGCAGTGGGTCGAAGTGGAGACGATCGACTGCGTCATAATCGGTCGATACCGTCTCCGGATTGCAGTTGACCATTACGGCCTCATAACCCTCGGCCCGCAGACCGGCCACCGCCTCGACGCAGCATGCGTCGAACTCGATGCCCTGGCCGATGCGCACCGGGCCACCGCCGAGGATGATCACCGGGCGACGCGGCGTCGGCTGCTCGTCGGCGTCGCCAAAGCTGCCGTAGAGATAGGGCGTGCGGGCCTCGAACTCGGCGGCGCAGGTATCGACCCGCCTCCGGATCCGTCCAGCCCCCGCCTCGATGCGACGCTCGCGGACAGAGCCGGGATCGCTGTTGGTGAGGCGGCCAAGCTGGTCGTCAGAAAAACCCAGCCGCTTCAGGGCGACCAGAGATTTCGGTTGGTCGAGGGCGTCGGCCGCGACTCCTTCGGCGGCAACGAGACCGGCGATGCGACGAAGGAACCACGGATCAACCGAGGTTGCCGCAAATATCCGCTCTTCGCTCCATCCCCGGCGAACGGCCTCAGCGAGCTCCCAAAGGCGATCCGGGGTCGGCTCGGCGAGTCTCCCCTCGAGTTCCGCATCGTCGGCTGCCGTTACCTCGCGAGGCGCTTCGAGGGAGTCGCGGTCGATCTCGAGCGACCGCACCGCCTTGAGCAGAGCCTCCTCGAATGATCGCCCCATTGCAGCGACCTCTCCGACTGCCTTCATCGAGGTGCCGAGAACGGGATCGGCACCGGGAAACTTCTCGAAAGCGAAGCGCGGGATCTTCACCACTACGTAGTCGAGAGCAGGTTCGAAGGAAGCCGGGGTGGAGCCGGTGATGTCGTTGATGATCTCATCGAGCCGGCGACCGAGAGCGACCTTGGCGGCGATGCGGGCGATCGGGAAGCCGGTGGCCTTGGAGGCTAAGGCCGACGACCGCGACACCCGTGGGTTCATTTCAATCACGACATAGCTACCGTCGTCGGGGTTGACCGCGAACTGGACGTTGGCGCCGCCGGTGGCGACACCGACCGCGTCCAGGACCGTTCGCGCGGCGTCCCTCAGGACCTGGTACTCGCGGTCGGTCAGGGTCTGGGCGGGGGCGACGGTGATTGAGTCGCCGGTGTGGACACCCATCGGGTCGAGGTTTTCGATCGAGCAAACGACCACAAAGGTGCCGGCCGAGTCGCGCATCACCTCGAGTTCGAACTCCTTCCAACCGAGCACGGATGCCTCCACCAGAACCTGAGTGGCAGGCGAGGCATCGAGCGCTTTCTTGAGCAGCAGCTCGAAGCTCTCCCGGTCGTGGGCGGTGCCGCCTCCCCAGCCGCCGAGGGTGAA
Organism: Candidatus Sulfomarinibacter kjeldsenii; assembly: GCA_014764485.1. Taxonomy (GTDB): domain Bacteria; phylum Acidobacteriota; class Thermoanaerobaculia; order Thermoanaerobaculales; family Sulfomarinibacteraceae; genus Sulfomarinibacter; species Sulfomarinibacter kjeldsenii. The sequence goes on along the minus strand of JACXWA010000112.1, from coordinate 5,450 downwards.
AGAGGGGCGGAGGATCGCCGGCAGACCGACGGTGTCGAGGGCTGCCAATCCCTCCTCAATCGAAGTCACTGTCGCCGCCGGTAGCACCGGCAGCCCGGCCTCTTTCATGGCGACGCGAAATTCCTCTCGATCCTCGGCGAGCCGAATCGACCGTACGTCGGCGCCGAGGAGTCGCACTCCGAGCCGCTCGAGTTCACCTGACTCCTCGAGCTCGATTGCGAGGTTGAGAGCGGTCTGGCCGCCGAGGGTCGGGATCAGGGCGTCCGGCCGTTCCTTCTCGAGAACGGCGATGACAGTTTTTTTGGTGAGCGGCTCGACATAGGTGCGGTGAGCGAGACGGGCGTCGGTCATCACGGTTGCCGGGTTTGAGTTGACGAGGATGACCCGGCAGCCCTCCTCGCGGAGGGCACGCACTCCCTGAACGCCGGAGTAATCGAACTCGCAGGCCTGACCAATGCGAATTGGACCCGCTCCCAAGATGCACACGGAAGAGGGCTTCGTCACCACTCCGCCTACCTATCCATTTCGGATTTCGGATTTCGGATTTCGGATTTTTCCTCCGCCCACCCGCAATGATCATGGGAAAAGGGGTGGAAATCCGAAATCCGAAATCCGAAATCCGAAATCATGAGGCCGCCTCGCGGCAGCGCTCTGCAAATCTGGTAAAGAGCCCTAGGGAGTCGTTCGGACCAGGCGAGGCTTCCGGGTGAAATTGCACTGCTTCAACACCCGCTCGCGGAAGCGCCAGTCCCTCGAGGGTGCCGTCGGTAAGATTGATGTGGGTGACCTCGACCTCGCGCGGCAGGGATGATTCCTCGACAACATAGTTGTGGTTCTGGGAGGTCACCAGGACCCGACCGGAAGACAGATCGCGGACCGGGTGGTTGCCACCGTGGTGGCCGAACGGCAGCTTGACGGTGCGTCCACCGAGGGCCAGGCCGAGCAGTTGACAGCCCATGCAAATTCCGAGAATGGGGATTTCCCCGATCAGTCTGGAGATGAGATCGGCGGCACCTCCAACGGCTGCCGGATCCCCGGGTCCGTTCGACAGCAGCACGCCGGCGTAGCGGCCCCCACACAATTCATCAACCGTGACCCCGGGTGGGACGACCCGCACCGCGAAGCCTTCACCGACGAGGCGACGGAGGATCGAACGCTTGACGCCGAAATCGACCACCGCCACCGCCGGACGATCGGTATCCGGGCCTCTTTCAAGGGGATGTGAGGGAGAGGCCCACGGGCCCTCGTTCCAGTCGTAGGCTTCGGTACAGGCGACCTCGCGAGCGAGATCGATACCGTCGGTCCCGCGGGCTTCGGCGGCGCGCCCGATGAGCTCCTCGGGAGCGGTGCCGTCGGTGACCAGGATGCCGGGTACCGCGCCCGCGGTGCGCACGTGGCGAACGATGGACCGCGTGTCGAAACCCCAGCCGACGGCGAGACCGCGCTCGGAGAGCCATGCCTCGGCGCCGCCATCGGACCTCCATGACGACGGTTCGAAATCCAGGTCCTGCACGATAAGGGCGCGTGCCCAGATGCGGTTGGATTCGGCATCCTCCGGGTTGACGCCGACCTGGCCGACGTGGGAGGTCGTGAGGGTGAGGATCTGACCGTGGTAGGAGGGGTCGGTCAGCATCTCCTGGTAGCCGGTCATCGAGGTGTTGAATACCACCTCGCCTTCGATGACGACCTCCGCGCCGACGGCCCAACCAGAAAAAACTGTTCCACCCCGCAGCACGAGATGGGCGGGCCGCGGATGTGTCAGAGAACGTGGAAGATCGCGTGGTCCGGTCATGCCGTCGGGAGAATGTAACACAACGCCTGCGGCGCAGAGAACTCAAGAGCGCTTCTTGCTTCGGCGTGTGTGGTGCCACCCTTCACATTGTTTGAATTCGTCGCCTCCCGATCGAGCAACGTCTTCGGGGCAAACAATGTGAAGAGTGGCACCGGTGTCGTCGATGCTGCAAAGCACGTCCCGGACTGTGAAGCCGTATAGCCGTAAAGCCGTATCGCCCTCCGGGGTGGAGTACGATATCCCCGCTTGGAACGCCGAGCCGGGAGGAACCATGAACCGTCGCAGCGCCATCGTCTTCGCCCTGATCCTGGTGGTCGCCGTCATCGCGAGCGCCCAGCAGCATCCGTTCAACGTTCACGATCTTGTCGCCATGCAGCGGGTTGCCGACCCTCGGCCGTCGCCGGACGGCAGCCGTGTTGCTTTCGTGGTCACGACCATGGACCTCGAGGCCAACAAGGGTGGCCGGGATATTTGGATCGCAGCCACCGACGGCTCCGGTGCGAACCGACTGACCACTGACGCTGCGAATGACTGGAGCCCTCGTTGGCAGGGTGATGGCACCTTATACTTCATGTCCTCACGGAGCGGCTCGGCACAGGTCTGGCGTTGGAATTTTACGGGCGGCTCGGTTGCACAGGTCACCGATCTGCCGCTCGATGTCGGCGAGCTTGCGGTGGGACCGCATGGCAAGGCCTTGTATCTCGGACTTTCGGTCTTCCCCGACTGCGAGGATTCCCTCCCCTGCACCGTCAAGCGTCTCGAAGAACGCGAGGCTGACAAGACCACCGGACTGATCTTCGATAAGGTCTTCATCCGCCATTGGGACACATGGAAAGACGGGCGACGCAACCACATTTTCCGCGTTCCAATTGGAGAGAATGGCGTTGCCGGCACTCCGGTCGATCTCATGCCGGGTGTTGACGGCGACAGCCCGACGATCCCGTGGGGTGGCGACGGTGACTTCACCATCTCGCCGGACGGCGCCTGGTTGGTCTACACCGCCAAGGTCGTCGATGGATCGGAAGAGGTGTGGTCGACCGACTGGGACCTGTGGGCGGTGCCCACCGATGGCTCACAGGCGGCGCGATGCCTGACTGAGGAAAACGACGCATGGGACGCCTCGCCCGCATTCTCACCCGACGGCAGTCAGCTCGCGTACGTGGCCATGGTGCGCCCGGGCTACGAGGCCGATCGCTACCGCGTCATGGTGATGGATTGGGTCTCAGGCAAGACCAGCAACCTGACCGAACGTTGGGACCGCTCGCCTGGATCGGTGGTATGGGCCCCCGACGGGAAGACCCTCTACGCATCCGCCAACAACATCGGCAACCACTCCATCTTTCGCCTTGATCCCTCAAACGGGATGGTTTCGGCTGTTGCTACTGTCCACAACAACGCCAACCCGCACCCGCTCGCGGATGGCCGCCTGCTCTTTGCTCGTGACAGCCTGGTGTCGCCGGTCGAGCTCTACGTCCTGCCGGCGGGTGGCGGCGAGCCGCAGCAAATCACCCATTTCAATGACGAGCGCTTGGCCGGGATCGCCTTTGGCAGATACAAGCAGTTCTCCTTCCCGGGTGCGAACAACGACGAGGTCTTTGGCTACTTCATCTATCCGGTGGACTTCGACCCCAACCAAACGTATCCGCTCGCGTTCCTCATCCACGGCGGCCCGCAGGGCAGCTTCGATGATCACTGGCACTATCGCTGGAACCCCGAGATCTACGCCGGCCACGGCTATGCGACGGTGGCGATCGACTTCCATGGCTCGACCGGATACGGCCAGGACTTCACCGACGCCATCAACGGCGATTGGGGCGGCGCACCGTTCGTCGACCTCATGAAGGGGCTCGACCACGTCCTTCTTCGTCACCCATGGATCGACTCCGAAAGGATGGCTGCGGCCGGAGCGAGCTTTGGCGGCTACATGATCAACTGGGTCCAGGGCCACACCGATCGTTTCAAGGCCCTGGTCTGCCACGACGGCAATCTCGACGAGCTCATGGCTTATTTCGACACTGAGGAGCTGTGGTTCCCTGAGTGGGAGCATGGCGGGACCCCATGGGACAACCCCGAGGGTTACCGCAAGCACTCTCCGGTGAACCACATTCAGAACTGGAAGACACCCGAGCTTGTGATTCATGGCGCGCTCGATTATCGGGTCGTCGATACCCAGGGCATCGCCACCTTCAATGCGTTGCAACGTCTAGGTGTGCCGTCGCGGCTGCTCTACTACCCGGACGAGAACCACTGGGTGCTCAAACCCGTCAACTCGATCCAGTGGCACAATGTCGTTCTCGATTGGATGGATCAGTGGACGGGGGTCTCCGAGGAGTAGGCGAGCCAATCAGTAGCTCTGGTGCCACTGGTGACGATTTTCCGCCCGTGAGCGGGCTGCGGATATCATTACAGTCCCTCGGCGGAAACATCGTCAGCGGTGGCACCGTTGCTCGGGGGCGTTCCGCTTCGTCGACACTCGAACAAAACTGATATCATTGAAGGGTTAGAGACATGGAGGATTCCGGGTGATCATCACCTGCCCAGAATGCAGCACGAAGTACCGATACGACGAGGCGCGTTTCGGCGGAGCCGACGTCAAGCTGGTCAAATGCACCAGTTGCGAACACTCGTTCGAGGTCCGGAATCCGCTCGACGAACCGTCCAATGCGACCTCGATCGGCAAGATGTTCCAAGAGGTGCCGGAGAAGGTGGAGGCGCCGGACGGCGAGCTGAAAGCCGAGTCTCCCGAGCTGCCGGAGCTCGCGCCTCTGCCAACTGACCAGAGATTCTCCCTGGCGGTAATCGCCGGATCTCAGGCCGGCACCGTCTTCCCGATCACCAAACCTCGCATCTACCTGGGCCGTGGCTCGACGATGGACATCCAGATCAAGGACTCGGAGGTCTCGCGCCGGCACGCGATGCTCGAGGTGAGGGAAGGCGCGGTGGTGCTGGTCGACATGGGCGCCACCAACGGTACCTGGGTCGGAGGGGAGAGGGCCGAAGAGGCCGAGATAACGAACCAGGGCGAGTTCACCCTCGGCTCCACCACCTTGATGCTGATCATCACCGGCGGCGCCGGCGCATAGGTATTAGCTGACAAGGTTGACCGACATCTGTCGCCCCCTCCGGGGGCTTGTTCACATTTGAATTCCTCTGCCCTGGGGCTCACGCCCCAGGCTAAATATCTGTCGCGCCTCCGGCGCTAGCCGACCCATTTGTCGTAGGGGCGGGGTTTACACCCGCCTGAGCGAAGTCGATCCCGTGTTTTTTTGGCGTCAGAGCGCAGGACGTTTTATGAAATGATGTGGTCGGTTTCGCGGCCGAGGTCGACAACGCCTGACTCGGGAGGGGATAAACCCCTCCCCTACGAAGAAAACCTATCTGCGTCAATCTGCGTGATCTGCGGGCAGATTCCGAAATCGACCCTTCAACTCCTACGGGAGGCTGTGGCTTACGCCGTAGCTCAATCTGTCGCGCCTCCGGCGCTTCAGAGGTTCATCGCCCGCCAGTCAACCGACGTCTTCCCGAGCGCGCGAGACGGGGCCACCTCCTTGTCATCCCGACCGAGCGAGCAACGCGAGCGAGCGGAGGGATCCATTCGACTCGGCCTTGAGCATCGCTCAGGACAAGCCTGTGGGTTGGGTATGGGTCTGCTGAATTC
>JACXWA010000102.1 GCA_014764485.1 Candidatus Sulfomarinibacter kjeldsenii | reverse complement strand
CGCGCCCTCCTAGCGCCGCGGTCGGAAGTACAGGCTAAAATGAAAACTATGAGAAGAGCGCTTTCGGCTGTGATTTTGACAGCCCTGTTGTTTGGGTGCGGCGGAGGAGGCCCGTCTTTCCAGGAGGTGGCGCCGATGCCTCGCCGACTGGTGGTGTGGTTGGGCGCCGAGGGTCTCGACGCAGAAACTGCGGAGAGGATGCGTGCTGCTGGAGTCGATGAGGTCGTGGTTCGTCGTGGCAGCATGAATCTCGCCGGGCGGGCTCCGGTGCTGCGATTCAACCCGATGCCGCCGGTCGAAGGCGCAATTCCGGTTGGCATAGCGCTCGATGTTCAAGGAGTTAGGGAAGATCTCGACCGGGCGGCAGCTGAAGCCGTGTGGAGAGCGATCGACGCCGAACTCGACGGATCGGTGCCGGCGGAGCTCATTCTCGATGTTCCACGTTTGACGGAAAGCCTTGATGAGTTCGTCACCTCGCTGACCGAAGTGTCCGGAGTGTCGGTGGTGCCGTTGCTCAGCTTCGAGCAGATCCAACGCGAAGGTGGAATCCGAACGGCCACAGGTGCACGAACCTGTGTCCTGCCTGCCTTTGGCACCGATGGAGCGGATCTTCGCGGGGTCCGAGAGCTCGGTCCGCTGCCTCTATGGAAGAAACTCGAGCCCCTGGCTGGAAGTGGGGTTCGAATTCGTCTGGCCGTGGTGCTGACGCCGCGGACGGAACCTGCCCTCGAGGGGCCCGGAGATGATCTCGACCCACTCACCGGCGTTACCACAGTGTCTACGACCTCGACCCTCGACCGAACGTTTACCTTTGAAACGGCTACGAATTGGAGCGGTCGCAGCTGGAAGAAGAGCGACAGCGTCGCTGTGCGATGGGTCGATGCTGCGCGGTTGAACGCCGCGTTGACCGAAATGCATCGTTTGGTCTTGCCGGAGGTCGCCGGGTGGGATCTGGTTGCCTTGCCGCCTGAGGATCAATCGCTTGGTTTGGGGAGAGAGACCCTCTTGCGATACCTCGAGGGGGAGGGGCCGGCGCCAATTGTCGAGGTTGACGTCCGACGCGACGGGAGGTCCGTCCGCGTCTCACTGACCAACACCGGCCCCTTTGTCACCGCAGTCTCCAATCACGGCAACTGGGTCCAGGTTTCGGTGGATAAGGGTTGGATTCAGGCCCGTGACCGTGGCTCGTTCGACGGTCTGAGGCTCGGCAACGCGCGGGGCCACGATTGGAGCGAAGGTGACCAGGATCGATTCAACGGCGTTCGGTTCAGCGAGGTCTATCTCGGCCCGGACGAGGAGGTTTCGAGCGGTAGCGTGCGGCTGCCTTCGAGTAGTTCGAAGGTCACCGTCAGTTGGAATCTCACGCTTTCGGATGGTTCGGCGGTCACGGGCGAGGTCATTCGTTAGCGCCCAAATCGCCTTCGCAAACGGGATCGCTATCGAACGTCCGTCCGCCCACCCACCCCATTTTGCCCGCAGATGACGCAGATAACGCAGACAATGACCCATACCCTTAGCAATGTAATCTGCGTCCGTATGATGCGCGAAAGTATCGAGCCTCAGGCCTGCTTCCTGAGCGCGAACGAGTGGATTGTTCGCCCGTCGACCAGGTACTTTTGCTCGAAACCCGTCTGCGGCAAATCGGCAAACGCCTCTTCAGCGTCGATGGCTGTGAAGCCCGAGGCTGCGCCGAGAACCTCCCCAATAACGGTCGCATAGTCGTCATGGTCGGACTTGACCAATAGGCGGCCCTCCGGTGCGAGGGCCCGCTGCATCGCGGCCAAATTGTCAGGTCTGAAGAACCGGCGCTTGTGATGCCTTTTTTTGGGCCAGGGATCCGAGAAAAGCACGAAGAACGTGTCTACCGATTCTTCGGCAAGGAGGCGAAACAGGAGATCCTCACCAGTCGTTCGAATCAGCCGCACATTCTCGAGACCGCGGCGGGCTGCGCGGTCGCAGCACAGGCGGTGGTACTTTGCGGAGCGTTCCACCGCAAGGAGGTTACGGTCGGGTCGCGCAGATGCAAGCTCGTTGAGAAACTTGCCTTTGCCGGATCCGATCTCAACGTCGGTTGGAGCGTCGCGTGCAAAAAGTTCCGGCCAGGCAATCGGGATTCCGACCCGGTCGAGGTCGACGTCGATCATTCGTCTTCGAGACCGAGGTGAACCATCTCGATGCCGAGTTCATCGGCGAACTGCAACACCTTTTCGTCGCGGTAGAACTCGCCGAAGTAGATGCTGCCAATGCCGGAATTGACGAGCAGTTTGAAACAGTTGAAGCACGGTGAGGCGGTGACGAATATCTGGGCGCCTTCGAGGCGTGTGCCGTGACGCGCCGCCTGGACGAGAGCGTTGGCCTCGGCGTGGACCGTACGGATGCAGTGGCTGTTGTCCATCAGACAGCCGACTTCCGTGCAGTGAGATCCCCCGCGCATCGATCCGTTGTAGCCGGTGGAAAGGACCGTCTTGTCACGGACGATAATGGCTCCGACGTGTTTACGGGGACAGGTCGAGCGGGTCGCAGCCTGCACCGCGAGATTCATGAAGTACCGCTCCCAGGAAACTCTGTTCATAGCGGGGAAGTATAGCCCAAACCCGGACCGCCCAGATACAAGATGCAAGGTTCAAGATACAAGCCCGCGAACTGTCAAGTCCTGACGAAAAGTTGTCATGCGATCCCGAGCCGCGGAGCGGCGACAGATACATAGCCTGGGGCGTGA
>JACXWA010000034.1 GCA_014764485.1 Candidatus Sulfomarinibacter kjeldsenii | reverse complement strand
TTCACGCCCCAGGCTAAGAATATGCCGCGCCTCCGGCGCTCAAATCAGGGCGTCACTCCGGAGGGTCTTCATGGAAGTAGTACGTCGGGTGCCAACCTACTTCAGGATTGTCAAGTCCCGAAGAAGAGTTGTCACTTCAGGCGGCCATTGTGTGGACACGCCCTCGCATCTGCGTACAACGCTGGGGAGGCGTACAATGCTGCCGACCGTCTGAAGGAGGCATCAATGAGCGAAAGCGGACTCAAAAAAATTGGCGTTATCGGTATTGGCACGATGGGGAACGGCATTTCACAGGTGTCAGCGCAGAGCGGTTTCGATACGGTCGTCATGGATGTCGACGCGAGCGTCCTCGATAAAGGTTTGGATGCGATCGCGCGCAGTCTGGACCGGCTGGTCAAGGCGTTCGAGAAATCTGACGGCGAAAAGGGAATCACCGGTGAGGCCAAGGACGACGCTCTTGGCCGCCTCACAACGAGCTCCTCGCTGGACGATCTGCTGGACTGCGATCTCATCATCGAAGCTGTCCCCGAACGGCCCGAACTCAAGGAAAAGATCAACCGCGAACTGGCCGGCAAGGGCTATGACAAGCTCCTTGTTTCGAACACTTCCGGCATCAGCATCACCCGGCTCGGAGCAGCCTACGGAAGGCCGGATCTTTTTATGGGCATGCATTTCATGAACCCGGTGCCGATGCAGAAGGGGGTCGAGATTATCCGCGGACTTGCCACCTCGGATGCGACCTACGAGACCGTGGTTGCCCTTTGCCACGATTTGGGCAAGATCGAAATCCCGGCCGAGGACAAGGCCGGCTTCGCCATCAATCGCATGTTCGTACCCTTCGTCAACGAGGCGATTCGGGTCGTCGAGGAGGGTATCGCTGCAGTAGATGACGTCGACAAATGCACCTACTGCCTCGGCCACAAGATGGGGCCGCTGATGACCGCTGATTACGTGGGTCTCGACACCATGCTCTTTATCTGCGAGGTCATCGAGGAAGAACTCGGGAGTTTCTACAAACCGAGTCCTCTCCTCAAGCGATTGGTCGAGTCGGGCCAGCTCGGCGCCAAGACTGGATCGGGCTTCTACAAATGGGAAAAATACAAGGCTTCAGGTGTCAACCCGGACGTAGCGAGGTATCGTATTAAGTAAGCGGGCGAATGCGATCCCATCGTCCGCGATTGGGGCGGCCATGGTAAAGAGATACGACGACGATGACGACTGGGACGATTTCGAGGAGTTCGAGGAAGAGGTAGAACCTGGCATTCTGACGACTACCAGGATTCTGGTGGCGTTGCTGGTGGTTTTTGTCGTCGCGATCGTTGCAGCGAGGCTTGTCTTGTGGGAGAAGCCGGAGTTTTCGGAACTCACACCGCGGCTGTTCGGTCTCTGGACTACAACATACCCCGAATTCAACGACCGATATGTGGAATTCGAGAAGAACAGGGTCATTTTCGGTACCGGCGGCACCGGAGTGGTCAAGTTCAAGGTGTCAGGTATGGATGTCGTAAAGGTCGGCGATTTAGACCACTACACGGTCTTCTACCGCGACCTCGCGGGCACCAGACACAGTGTTGACGTGTTTCTCGACCAGCCAGGTAAGGTGCTGCGATTCACCGATTCAGCAGACGCGCGTTGGACTCGGTTCGATTTGAGCAAATAAACCTCAGAGCACCCACGCGTAGCCGATCTTGGCGAAGAGGGTCCGGTCACCGCGGGTGAGGCCGTAATCCTGGTTGGCGAACGAATTGTCCGAATAGCCAAGGAAGAGAACCGTACGCGGGTTGAGCTTGTAGGAGAACAGCAGCTGGGTGAAAAGACGCTGCTCTTCGGGGTCGCGGTCGTCGGTGTAAAGAGCGGTGTTGAACTGATCGTCCACGTGCTGGAGGATCGCCCGTACGAAGCATCGGGGGTTGAACTGCCACGAGGCGGAGAGCTGGCCAATGGTCGAGGTATAGAGCCATCCCTCTTCCACCTCCATGCGTTCCCGGGTGTAGGTAGGCTCGATGTAGAGGTGCTTGCCGAACCGATACCAGAAGCCCGCATTGAGATTTACGAAGTCGCCCGGCCGGGTGTTGGCGAAGTCGATCTGGCCGCCGAAGTGGAGGTTGATCCAGGCGTGGCTGTGCCGGTTGGGTCTGCCGCAGGTATGGAGCTTCAGGCGGTTGAAATCGAACTGCTGACCGTTGTAGCCCTCTCGAACCTGGCTGGGTCGCACAACTGAGTGTGAATGGAGCGGTCCTTCGATGGTGAACTGAACGACGTCCTCGTGGAATAGGAGGAATCCCGTCTGGTCGACGGTATCGGCCACCTTGGCCTTGAGATCCATGCGTGAGTACCAACTCGTGTCGGTAGCGTTCCACTGATATCCGACCCCGGCTTCCCGGTGCTGAAAATTCACCTGCGGCATGAACCCGAGATCGGCCCGAAAATCGGCTCCGATGTCCTTCAGGACCGCCCACCACATCCAGGTGCGGGTGCTGTGGCTGTAGTAGATCTCTGCGGCCCAATCGTCGATGGTGCCCTCGGGTTGATTGAAGTCCTCGATCACCTCCTCGGGATACCGGGTGCTCGAACCCAGTAGCTGGACGAATATCCTGTCTCTTGGTGTGATTCGGAGGTCGCCGTCGATGCCGGCGACACGGTTCAAATAGCCGGCGCCTTTTCGGTTGGTGAAGATGCCACCGAGCGTGAATCGATTGCCCACGTCGTATCGATAGCGTAAGACGGTTGCCGTGTTCGGCTGCTCGAGGACCGTGAAATCTGAGCTTTCGCTGCCCGGGATGATGAGGTTGGTAATTTCGTCTTCGACGATGTAGGCGCCGACTGTGTGGACTCCTTCTTTTCCGGTCAGCTTGAGGCCCCACTCCGGTTCACGCATCATGCGGGTGTAGACGACGTCCAACGGCGTCGCGAAGAAATCGGCGCCCTCCATGAAGAACGGACGCAGCTCGGGAAAAAAGATTGCGAAAGGACGGTTGACGGTGAGCTGGAGCGCGTCGGCTTCGACCTGCGAAAAGTCCGGGTTGATCGTTCCGCTCAGAGTGAGATTCGGCGTTATCCCCCAGCGAGCGGTGAGACCGAGTTCGATGTCGGGGTCGCCGCTGATCATCTCTCCGTCCGGCAGGTCGTCCCGTTCGTCGGTACGGGTGGCCGTAAGAGTCGGAACGATTTCGATGTTGCGTCCCGGGGAGACACCGGCAAAGCCTTCGATCTTGTGAGCCTGGCAGAGATAGCAGTTGTTGCTGCGATCGCGCGGGAAGATGCCCATCCGGTGGTCGACGTTGCGCGGATAACTGCGGAGGGCGTCGAAACCCCAAATCTGTGGTTCTGCGCTTCGCTGAAAACGAAGGGTGGAGAAGGGGATCTCAATCTCGGCCGACCATCCCCAGTCGGTCGTGACCGCTGCGGACTTCCAGATCCCATCCCACGGGGTGTTGCCGCTCGATTCAACCTCGATGTTGTCCATCTGTACGCCGAAGGGATTGACGATGAAGAGGTAGCTGCGCCGCTCGTCGTTGAAGGTGTCGAGGACCACGCCGACCCAGTCATCGGCCCACGCCTGATCTCGGTCGGCGAGGTGGGCGCGAATCGCCTGTGGATCGGGATCGTGGGCCCGAAAACCCAGATAGATGCGGTTTTCGTCGTGCATCATCAGGACTTCGGTGCGAATGGGTGCCGGGGTGTTTTCCCCCGGGCGAACCTCATAATCGAGCGTCGCCGACCATGCCCTTTCCCACACTCTTTCGTCGAGGACGCCGTCGACCTCGATCCGTGTTTCGACGCGCGGGATCTGGTGAGGGGCGATCGGAAATTCCTGCTTGGTCTCGGTCGCCTGGGCAGCGGCCAGGACAGGGAGAACTGCTGTCAGAATTGAAATGAAAACGGATCTTCTGCACATGCAGTTTCTACGAAAAGGAACGATGCACTGTTTCGTTTTTCTGAGATTTTCTTTTGTTTAAAACCTTTTTGACTGCGATGGCGTCTCATGGAGAAGGGGGCAATATTGGTCGTGTCGATCTCGCGGGAGAAAATCAGGACGGTCCTTTTATCTTCTCCCGTAAAAGCGATAATTGACGCTCGATTTCAGGGGTCGCCGTGCCCCCGAGGGAGGTCCGCCGCTCAGCGGCAGCTCGCGGATCGAGCCACAATCCCAGATCGGACGGGAAGTCGGGGTGGAACTGGTGTGCCACTCCGCCATCGAGGAGCTCGAGGTTGCCACCCCGCTCCTCACACCATCTGACAGCCTTGGCCACGATGCCGTGGGCCTCCCTGAACGGCACCCCACGCTCTACGAGGAGATCGGCGAGCTCGGTGGCAAGGCTGAAATCGCCGTACAGCTCGCCCTCGAACCGCGCCATCCGCACCTCGAGCTCGCCCCACATCGCAGCCAGGAGTTGGACCGAAGCCATAGTGCGCAGCACCGATTCGATCAGGGGCTTCCGCTCCTGTTGCAGATCGCGGTTGTAGGCGAGCGGCATGGCCTTGGTAAGGGTCAGAAGAGCCTGCAGATGACCGAAAACCACGCCCGTCTCGCCGCGAATCAGCTCGGCTCCGTCGGGATTGCGCTTCTGCGGCATGATGCTCGAACTGGTTGTGTGGCGCTCAGCCAGCTGGATGAAAGCGAATTCCGCCGACGACCAAAGGACGAGCTCCTCCGCCATTCGCGAGAGGGTGGACATGCAGATGGCGCAGGCAGAGACCGTTTCCTGAAGATGGTCTTTCGAGGCAACGGCATCCATCGCATTTTCGATCGGTCCGGAGAAACCGAGGAGAACAGCGGTCCGTTGACGGTTGATGGGGTGGGGTGTGCCGGCGAGGGCACCCGCTCCGAGCGGGCATCGGTCTACTCGTGCGGTCACATCTTGGATCCGTTCGAGGTCTCGACTGAGGGCCCAGGCGTGGGCGAGGAGATGATGGCCAAGAAGAATCGGTTGACCGCGCTGGAGGTGGGTGTAGCCCGGCAACAGGACTTGCCCGTCGGTTTCCACGCGGTCGAGAAGGGTTGTGATGAGATAGCCGACGGCGGCCGCCAGGGTGCCGAGGCGGCGCATGAGCCACAGACGGACATCGGTGGCCACCTGGTCGTTGCGCGATCGGGCGGTGTGGAGCTTGCCGCCAACCTCACCAACGATTTCGGTGAGGCGAGCCTCAACGGCCATATGGATATCTTCCTGCGATTCGTCAGGGGTCCAGGAGCCGTTTTGGAACTCTACGAGAATCTCGGAGAGGCCGTCGACCAACGTTGCCGCCTCTCCCGAAGAGAGAACGCCGACCTCCCCGAGCATCGTCACGTGGGCGATCGAGCCCTCGATGTCCTCCTCCGCAATCCACAGGTCCATCTCCAGTGATGACGCGAAGATGCGGAAGAGATCGTCCTCGTCGCCGTCGAAGAGACCGCGCAGCAGGCTCATTCGCCCTCCGAGATCCTCTTGCCACCGAGGGTCCGCAGCCGCAGGGCGTTGAGGCGGATGAAGCCGGCAGCGTCCGCCTGGTCAAAGACCTCATCGGCCTCGAAAGTGGCGACCGCCTCGTCGTAGAGGGTGTGGGTCTCGGACCTGCGGCCCTCGACCATGACGTTCCCCTTGTAGAGCTTGAGTCGGGCCTCGCCGTTGACTCGTTCCTGGACCGTGTCCATGAAGCGCTGGAGCGCCTCGCGTTCGGGGCTGAACCAGAGCCCGTTGTAAACCATCTCTGCGTACCTGGGCACGAGCTCGTCACGAAGATGCTGAACCTCGCGATCGAGGGTGATGGACTCGACGGCGCGGTGGGCATGGTGGAGGATCGTTCCTCCCGGCGTCTCGTAGACGCCGCGGCTCTTCATGCCAAGGAACCGGTTCTCGACGATATCGATGCGTCCGACGCCGTGACGTCCGCCAATTGTGTTGAGGGTTTCGAGCAGGGTCACGGGATCGAGGCCGACGCCGTTGATCTCCGTTGGTTCACCCTTTTCGAAACGCACGGTCACGACCTCCGGTTCATCCGGCGTGGACTCGAGGTCAGTGGTCATGCGGAACATGCCCTCTGGCGGACTCGCCCAGGGATCTTCGAGCACGCCTCCCTCGTAGGAAACGTGCATCAAGTTGGCATCCATCGAATAGGATGGCTTCGGCGCGGCGGGAATCGGGACGCCATGCTTGGAGGCGTAGGCCATCAAATCGGTACGACCCTTCATGTCCCATTCCCGCCATGGAGCGATCACCCGAATTTCCGGTTGGAGCGCATAGGCCGAAAGCTCGAAGCGGACCTGGTCGTTGCCCTTGCCGGTGGCGCCGTGGGCGATGGCGTCGGCTCCGAAACGATCGGCGGTCTCCACCAGTCCGCGGGCGAGGACCGGTCGGGCGAGGGCGGTGCCGAGGAGGTAATACCACTCGTAGACCGCGTTGGCCTTGAGGGCCGGGAAAACGCATTCGGTCACCAGGGCTTCACGGAGATCCTCAACAATGGCTTCGGTGGCTCCTGTGGCGAGGGCCGCCCGGCGAATTTCGTCCATATCCTCGTCAATCTGGCCGACGTTGCCGGTGTAGGCGATGACCTCGGCGTCGTAGGTCTCCTTGATCCAGTGCAGGATGATCGACGTGTCCAGACCGCCGGAGTAGGCGAGTACGACTTTCACTTCATTCCTCCAGAATTCCCATAATCGTTTTGGCGACATTTCCTCCGCCGACGGCGTCGTCGGCGATGACCACGACCGTGTCGTCACCAGCCAGGGTGCCCACCACGCCCTTGGGGGGGTTGGCGTCGAGAGCCGCCGCCACGGCACCGGCGGTCGCTGAACGGACCTTCAACACAACCAGGTTGCCTGAGGGAACCGCGCCCTCCAGGTAGTCCTCGAGGGTTCGGCGCAGCTCATCGAGGCCTGTATCAACAGGTCGATGTTGATCGCCGAGAGCGTACCTTTCGTGTTCGGTGCCCTCGTCAGCTTTGATGGCGCCAAGTTCGGTGAGGTCTCTTGAGACCGTTGACTGGGTGACTCTGTGGCCCGCCTCGCCCAAAAGTCTGGCGAGCTCGACCTGGCTGGAGATCTCCCGTTCCGCCAACAGTTGGCGGATCAAAATTCGACGGATGGTGGATCGATCGCGTGGCATTCGATTATTATGCGCATATGCGCAAGATCTGTCAATCGTTGGTTGGGGGCGAATTGCCGCTTCGACAATTCCGGTACCACTCCGCCTGTTGGGAGTGCTAATCCGCGTCGAAGACACCGGTGCCACTCTTCACATTGTTCGCCCCCTCCCATGGAGCGCGCGTTGGGGCGTCGGCGACACCGGTGCCACCCTTCGCATTGTTTGACTCGACCGCTATGCTGCCGGTCACGCCCTCGGGGCAAACAATGCGAAGAGTGGCACCTTCCTCGCCGAAGCGGGAGGCGCTTGTCGTTTTGAAGTGGCACCCTACTCGCCGAAGCGAGAAGCACCGGGAGGCTTACGATCGCCGATCGAGAATCGCGTACACCGCTGGTACGACGAGCAGTGTCAAAAGGGTCGACGTGATCATTCCGCCGATCACGGTCAGCGCCATCGGCGTGCGGAGCTCTGCGCCCTCGCCGAGACCAAGAGCCATCGGCAGGAGACCGAAGACTGTGGTCGCAGTGGTCATCAAAATCGGACGCAGGCGGACCCTGCCCGCGCCGGCGAGGGCCTCGAGCTTTGACATGCCCTGCTTGCGGAGCTGGTTTGCGTAATCGACGAGGACGATGGCATCGTTGACCACGATTCCGGCCAGGAGGATGAAACCGATCAACGAAACGACGCTGATCGTGACCCCGAAGAGCCACATCGTGGCGAGCACGCCGATGATCGCGAAGGGAACCGAGAACATAATCACAAAGGGGTGGAGGAGGCTTTCGAATTGCGAGGCCATCACCAGATAGACCATGAAGATGGCGAGCCCGAATGCCAACCGCATCGAGCTGAACGATGTCGCCATCTCCTCCTCCTGGCCGCCGAGGCGCCAGTCGTAACCTGACGGCCAGCTCATATTCTCGAGCGAGGACCGGACGTCACGCGTCACCGAACCCAGATCTCGCCCCGCGAGATTGGCCGTGATACGGGCGATGCGGCTGCCATCGGCGCGGCGGATCTCGGCCGGCCCCTCCAGCTCGACCACCTCGGCGACCGCCGACAGCGGGATCGGGGTCGTCCCGGCGTGCGTAATGGTCAGATTTCCTAGGGCGGTTGCGGAGCCTCGAAACTGTTCGGCGGCTCTGATCCGAATATCGATGGTCCGGTCCGATCGGGTGATATCGGTCGCGATTTCGCCCTGGACCATCGAACGCAGCACGGAAGCCACATCCGAAACGCCGATCCCGTAGGCGGCGAGTCGGTCGCGATTGAGATGGACCTGGAGCTCGGGGTGGCCGCCCTCGGTCGAGGAGCTGATGTCGGCGAGACCCTCGATCGCGTGAAATCTCCCCACAGCTTCGTCGGCGAGACGCTTCAGAAGCTCGATGTTGAAGCCTCGGATCTCGACCTCGATCGCGGTCTTGAAACTAAAGTACGAGGGTCGGCCGAAGCGGGCGATGATCGGTGGCCGCTCACCTGATGTCGCCGGGTTCGCGGTGCCGCTGAATACTCGGTTGTCGGCATCGATCGCGTCGCGGATGGTTTTCATGGCGGTGTCTTCGAGCTCACGCGACACCGGCGGCTCGAGGGTGACGTTGATCTGTCCGAGGTACTCGCGAAGCTCGCCGGCTGTGCCCCCTTGCTCGTTGGATGTGCCGGCGATTGTGTAGACCGTGCGGGCGCTGTCGACGTTTGCTGCGGCCTTGGTCAGCTCGACGAGACGCCGGTCAGTGACTTCGAGCCGGGCGCCGGGAGGCAGTTCGATGTCGGCGAAGAACTCGCCCTGAATGAGCTCGGGGATGAGCTCAGAACCGAGAACTCGGAGGAAACCGAGGCTTCCGAGAAAAAGGACCACGGTTACCGCGACCACGGTCAGAGGTCGGGAGAGCACGGCACGGATGGTCTTCGAGTAGCGCTCTCCCACGGCTTCGAGCAATCGGTCGAAGAGGTTGAGGAAGGGACTGAAGACGGCTGCCATCAATCTGCCGATGGCACGCGAAGCGCCCAGAAGAACTGAGAGGAACCGGGTGGTGACGAAGAAGATGGCGTTGCCGAGCCAGCGAATAGGCGCTGCCGTCTGGCTCTCGTCGCTAGCCGTCCCCAAGGTTGACTCAGGTCGGAACTCGCGTGATGCGAGCATAGGGATCAGGGTCAGGGCAACAATCAGAGAGACAACCAACGAGAAGGCGACAGTCAGGGCCTGGTCACGGAAGAGTTGGGCGGCCACTCCTTCGACAAAGACGATCGGCACGAATACGCAGATCGTGGTGAGGGTCGAGGCGGTGATCGCCCGACCGACCTCAGAGGTGCCGACCCGTGCAGCCTCGACCTCGTCGAGCCCGTCATCCCGCTTGCGCTGGACCGCCTCGAGGACGACGATGGCATTGTCCACCAGCAAACCGACCCCAAGGGTCAGACCTCCCAGCGACATGATGTTGAGAGAGATGTCGGCCACGTACATCAGGAAGAAGGTCGCGACCACCGACACCGGAATCGAAACCGAAATGATGAGGGTCTTCTTGAGTGAGCGCAGGAAGAGAAAGAGCACCAGGATCGCCAGCAAACCGCCGTAAAGCGCTGTTTCCAGGACCTCGCGCACCGCCTGCCGGATGTAGCGCGCCTGGTCGGTGATGACGTCCATGCGCAGATTCGGATCGAGCCGGTTGAGCTCACCTCGCAGGCTGTCAAGGCGGGCCGTGACCGCGTTGGAAACGGTGACCGTATTGGTGCCGCCCTCCTTGTAGACCGCCAGCTCAACCGACTCGGCGCCATTGATGCGGGTGATGATCTCGCGTTCCTTGTGGCCGGTGTAAACCCGAGCCACGTCGGAGAGCCGAACGATGGCGTCGCCGGTGCGCTGGACGACGATGGATCGCATGTCCTCCGGTCGCACGAACTCGTTGAGGGTCCGGACCAGGTACTCGGTTTGGCCATCTCGCAGGCTGCCACCGGTAATATTGACGTTCTCGGCCGCCAATCGATTGGAGATCTGGCCGACCGAAAGACCGAGAGAGGCCATCTTACGCTCGTCCAGGTCGACCTGGATCTCCTCTTCTAGACCGCCAGAGACCACCACCGCGGCGACGCCTTCGATGCGCTCGAGTGCCCGCTTGATGTCCTCCTCGCCGAGGAATCGCAACCTGGCGAGCTCGTCAGAACCGTAGAGCCCGATACGCAAAATGGGGTCGAGGGAGGGATCGTACTTCAGGAGCACCGGCAGTTCGGCGTCCATCGGCAGCCGGACACGGTCGAGCCGGTCACGGACATCGAGGGCGGCGAAGTCCATATTGGTATTCCACGCGAACTCGAGAGTCACCTCGGATACGTCCGCTCGCGAGGACGAGGTCACGCGGACGACATTGTTGACTACTCCGACCGCGTTCTCGATCGGGCGGGTCAGCAGGGACTCGATTTCGACCGGCGCCGTACCCTCGTAGGTCGTGCGGACCGTGAGCGATGGGTAGGAGATGTCGGGCAGGAGGTTGACCGCCAGATTGCGGAAGGCCACGATCCCGAAGACCACCGCCGCCACCGAAAAGATGAAGACCGAGACGGGCCTTCGGATCGACAGATCGACGATCTTCATCGCGCCAGCCCACTGGTTGGCGGAGAATTTTCACCACCAAGACACCAAGAACGCCAAGAAGAACTTCCGGGTCTGAGTGA
>JACXWA010000024.1 GCA_014764485.1 Candidatus Sulfomarinibacter kjeldsenii | reverse complement strand
CGAGCATCCTCCGGAGCGCCGGAGGCGCGGCAGATATCTAGCCTGGGGCGTCAACCCGCCGGCGGCAGCGAAAGGTGGCCGAGGCCGGGGATCGCCGGCCGTCGGTCACTCGCTGGCGACGGTGCGTCACGACGGCCGAAAGCCGTCCGTAACCCCAGGTACAGGGGAATCAACCGAAAATTAAAGCCCCCGGAGGGGGCGGCAGGTGCCCGCGAGCCGGCTCGGCGGCGCTAATCGTCTTTGACGGTGTGCTTTTTGAGCTGGCGGCGAAAGAACGACGGCGCCAGCGCCTGGGCGACATAGCCCGATGCGATCCATCGCGGAAAGGTCAGCTCGCGCTTGCCCCGAGCCAAGGCGTCCATGATCGCCTCGACCAGGTCCTCGGGTTCGGCCATCTGCCGCCGCGCCACCGCCGGCAACCGCGCCAACGCCTCGTCGTCAAAGAACGGCGTTCGAATCGCCCCCGGACACACGGTGAGCACGTGGACACCGGCGTCCTCCACCTCCAACGATAGCGACCCTGCAAGCCCAACCATCGCATGTTTGGAGGCGGCATAGGCGGTCTCGTCTGCGGGGGCGATTCGGCCGGCCGCCGAGGCGATGAAAACCAGCCATCCTCTGCCACGCTCGACCATCGCAGGCAGTAGAGCCTTGGTGAAGTAGAGGGTCCCTAGAAAGTTGACCCGCATCACCCGTTCCATGTCCTCGAGGTCCCAGTCGAGAAACCGGCGATGGTGGCCGTAGCCCGCGTTGTTGACCAGCACGTCGATTCGCCCCAGGGCTTCGACTGCCTTTTTCGCGGTTGTAAGCGCCTGCTGCCGGTCGGCCACATCGCAGACCAGCGGGATCGCCTCACCGCCGCCAGCTCGAATCTCTTCGGCCAGCGCCTCCAACTCTGGTTCGCGCCTCGAAACCAACCCTACCCTCGCACCGGCCGTAGCGATTCGGAGAGCGAGAAGACGGCCGATGCCGCTCGACGCCCCCGTGATCAATGCCGTTCGTCCCATGAAATCTTCCAGCCGAGCCATCAACCCTCCACCGCAAGCGACACCAATTCGAACTTTTCTACGTCGACCAGGCCGCGATCGGTGAGTTTTAGAGACGGAATGACCTCGAGAGCGACAAACGACAACGCCATCACCGGATCCGGGTGATCACACCCACATCGGCGCGCGGCTGCAGCCAGCTCGTCGAGTTGCCCTCGGACCTCGACCAACGGTCGTTCGGAGATCAGGCCTGCATAGGGTAGCGGAAGCCCCGCAAGGACCTCGCCTCCTCGCGCGACGACAGCTCCACCGCCGAGTCGCACCACCTCGGCGATCGCGGTCCGCATGGACCCGTCGTCACCGCCGGCGACAATCAGGTTGTGGTGGTCGTGCGCAATAGTGCAGGCAAGGGCCCCCTGCAAGGGACCGAGGCCGCGCAGGAACCCGAGACCAACATTGCCCGTCCCCCGGTGCCTCTCGATCACCGCCAGCTTGGCGAGACCCGCCTCCGGATCGGCCACGAGGTGTCCATCCTGCGCAGCGAGACCTTCGATCAGATGTTCGGTCACGATCTGGCCCGGCACGAGACCGATGACACGCACATCGGCACCGGAATCCTCGATCCGCAGATCGAGAGCCTCGAGATCCACCACCGGCGATCGCAGTACCGCTGCCGGATCCGCCGAAGGCTCGGGCCACGAGCCGACCACCTGTCCGTTCTCTGCGACCACATCTCCCCCCACGAAGACCTGTGCGGCTCGAAAGTCTGCAAGGTCATCGCAGACCACCAGATCCGCCCGCCGGCCCGGTGCAATCGCACCGCGATCGTCGAGACCGTAGGCTTCTGCGATGTTGAGGGTCGCCATCTGGATCGCAGTCATGGGGTCGAGGCCGTTGGCAATCGCCAGCCGCAGCAGATGATCGATGTGGCCTTCATCCAGGAGATCGTGCGGGTGGCGATCATCGGTGCAGAAACCGCAGCGCCGGCTGGTGGCGGGAGTCACGACCGGCAACAGATCCAGGAGATTGCGGGCGCCGGTACCTTCTCGCAGCCACACCCGCATCCCGAGCCGCAGCTTCTCCTGGGCTTCCTCGGGCGTCAGAGTTTCGTGATCGGTGCCGACCCCCGCCGCCGCATAGGCCTGCAGCCAGTCACCCGCCAAACCCGGCCCGTGGCCATCGACCGGTAGACCTTCGAACGCGTTGATCTTTGCGTGCACAGCAGGGTCCCCGAGCACAACTCCGGGGATATTCATCACCTCCGCCAAGCCAATCACCCTCGGGTGTTGGGCCAGAACCTCGAGATCCTCAGCGTCGAGTTCGGCTCCTGCCGTCGCCAGATGGGTGGCCGGCACGCAGGATGGAGCCATGACCAGCACTGCGAGCGGAAGTCCTTCGGAGGCTGCAAGCAGCCACTGGACACCCACCAGACCTGCCACGTTGGCAACCTCGTGCGGATCGGTCACGACGGCGGTTGTCCCCCGCGGCACGACTGCACGAGCAAACTCGAATGGCGTCACCATCGAGCTCTCGAGGTGGACGTGGGAATCGATCAAACCGGGGACCAGAAAGCGTCCGGCAAGGTCGACAGCCTCGACGGCTTCACGCACCGGGCCTACCGATGCGATCAAACCATCCGCCACGGCCACGTTGGCCTTGATCACCGTGCCGGTGAAGACGTCCACGACCCGGCCGCCGGTCAACAGGACGTCCGCTGCCGCGTCGCCTCTCGCGACCGCCAGCAGTCTGTCAATCACGTTCAAAACCCCCATCCGGCGCCGCCGACCAGCCAGAGCACGAGCACTGCGATCGGACGCCTCATGACAAGGCCAGATCAGGTCGTGTAGCGACCCACAACCGGCGCATCGACCGTCCGGCTGCCGAGCCGGCACGTCCAAGGGCGATCAAAGGGCGCCAGAGTCGTGGGCGAAATATGAACCCGACGACGGACCCGACGCGCAATCGACCGTCGTCACCGGTCGCAGTCAAGATCGCCGCCGGCAGACTCTGGTCGGCAGCATCGATCACCACGCGCACCGCGATCCAGGGCATTCTGTTGGCCAGCGCCACCCGAGCCACCGCTGCGCTTTCCATGTCCGCCGCGCCGGCACCGAATCGCTCGGAAATCTTGTTCTTTTCTTCCACCGTCTTGATTATTGACCTGGCATGATACAGCGGTCGAGTCGATGTGACGACTCGGCCCCGCACGCGCTCCAGTAACCGGTTTCGCCACGCCAGGTCCACTTCATGGTTCGACCCGTCCGCACCGATGACGGCGTCGGGGAGGATTACCGTCCCGGGATCCAGATCCGGATCGAGACCGCCGGCGACGCCCCAACTCACAAGCGCCGTTGCGCCGCGTTCGACCAGCCGACGCGCCGCGTGATCGGCCCTCTTGTCTCCAATACCACTCAACTCGACGAGGGGCCCGGGATTGCGAATCCACCTTCTCTCCATCTCGAGGGCCGCGACAACCCCGAGCGCTGACCTCACCGATCCACCAGGTGATTGCGATACCGCGCCAGGGCCCACAGCGGGAAGAACATCGAGTAGCCGTGATAGCGGAGGTAAAAGACTCGCGGGAAGCCCGGCGCCGTGAACTCGGGATCGGACCAGCCGCCTTCGGCCTCTTGAACCTCTAACAGATACTCGACGCCTCGGCGCACCGCTTCCGAATCCCCCTCGCCCGCCGCCATCAGGCCCAGCAGGGCCCACGCCGTCTGAAATGCGGTACTCCGGTCTCCTTCACAACTCCTCGCAGGATCCAAGTAGCTGTCGTTCGTCTCACCCCAGCCGCCGTCCGCGTGCTGTATCAATCTCAGCCAGCTCACAGCCGGCTTCACCATGGCGAATGTGTCGGCCTCTGGCACGTGCTCGAGGGCCGACAGGACCGACCACGTGCCGTAGATATAGTTGGATCCCCAGCGCCCGAACCATGAGCCATTGGACTCCTGCTCATCTCTCAGGTACCGCAACGTTCGACGAACACATTCGGCGTCCTCGGTTCGGGCCAGCTGTCCCATCAACGCCACGCAGCGAGCGCTGACATCGCTGGTGGGCGGATCGAGCAACGCGCCGTGGTCGGCAAAAGGAATCTCGTTCAGGCTGTAATGAGTGTTGTCTGATTCAAACGCAGCGAAACCACCGTTCTTCGACTGCATCCCACACAGCCAGTCGGCAGCCCGGCGGATGGGTTCCTCAAATCGCTCACGGTCGGCAGCCAGGTGCATGGCCCACGCCACCACCGCGGTGTCGTCGAGGTCAGGGTAGTAGGCGTTCTCGTATTGGAAAGCCCATCCGCCACCGGCGAGATCCGGGTGGTTGATTCGCCAGTCGCCGGGGTCGTCCAGGAGCTGGAGTGGAGCCAACCATTCGAGGGCCCTGGAGAGTTCCCCGCGATTCTTCTCGGCGCCATCCTCGAGAAGCGCAAGGCTTGCGAGACCGGTGTCCCACACCGGGGACACGCAGGGTTGACAGTAGGCTGAGCCTCCATCCACGACCAGCAGGTCGTCAATGGCCTCGCGTGCTTGCACCATCACTGGTTCCGCCTCATTGTGACCGAGGAGGCGAAGCGCCATATATGCATTGATCATGGCCGGGAAGATGGCTCCGAGACCGCCCTTGTTGCACCTCGGTGTAAACCACGCCTCCGCCTTTTGCAGAGCCTTTCGGCGAATCCCACGCGGAATCAGGGGTTCGAGGGGACGCACCGCGCGTTCCAGCCACAAGATCAGCCGGTTGAGGATCGACCGCACCGGAAAATAGTCGCGCTCGATCTCGGGATCCTTTTTGAAGAGTTCCCGCACACCGATACCGCTGGGGTTGGCGGCCCTGGCCTTGAACGCGTAGATCACAAAGAGCGGCACCATGACCGTGCGCGACCAGTAGGAGACCTTGTCGATATGGAATGGAAACCACTTCGGCAGGAGCATGATCTCGGGGGGGATGAAGGGCACCGCCCGCCACGGCAGCTGGCCGAAGATCGCTAGCGCAATTCGAGTGAATACGTTCGCGCGGGCCGCCCCGCCACGGCTGAGAAGAGCTTCACGTGCCCGCACCATGTGGGGCGCCTCGGGGTCGTCGCCAACCAGCTTGAGGGCGTAGTAGGCCTTGACGGTGCAGCTGATGTCGAGGTCGCCGCCAAGATACAGGGGCCAGCCGCCGTTTTCAGCCTGCCTGGAACGCAGATAGCGGCCGATCTTGGCCTCCAGCTCGGGTTCGCTCTCCCCGAGGTAGCGGAGAAAAAGGACATACTCTGACGGGATCGTGCAATCGGCCTCGAGCTCGTAGCACCAGTGTCCATCCGGATGCTGATCTGCAAGCAACGCGGAGCGCGCCTTGGCGATGGCATCGTTCAACCTTCCGGATTCGACCCTCTTGGGTTGCTCACAACGGACGGCCACGGCCATGAAGTTCACTCCCTTCCAGCGCCAGTCTGTGCCTCCGAAGATTCTACGACACACCGCGCCGCCCACAGCCAAATCCGATTCCAGATCAATTTCCTGTAACGAAATAACACTGAGGACGCCGAGCGGGCGGGGATATCTCCGCCCTACCGATACTGTCGGAGGATCCGTCGCGCCAGCGACAGCTTGTGGACCTCGTCAGCTCCGTCGTAGATGCGAGCGGCGCGTTCGTGGCGGTAGAAGAAGGCGAGCATGGTGTCGTCGGTCATGCCGAGGCCGCCATGGACCTGGAGCGCATGGTCGATGACCTTTTGCATGGTGTTGGCGGTCACGAACTTGATCATCGAGATGT
Source organism: Candidatus Sulfomarinibacter kjeldsenii (assembly GCA_014764485.1). Lineage (GTDB taxonomy): Bacteria > Acidobacteriota > Thermoanaerobaculia > Thermoanaerobaculales > Sulfomarinibacteraceae > Sulfomarinibacter > Sulfomarinibacter kjeldsenii. Next base: position 5,065 of record JACXWA010000024.1, on the reverse strand, counting down.
CTTCGCGCGCTTCCTTCCAACCGAGTTTTTCGATCTTCCACGCGGTGTTGAGGACCATCAGACGTGCTGCATGGATGTCGGCCGCGCACTCGGCGATCCAGGTCTGAATCACGTCCTTGTCGGCCAGCGTCCGGTCGGGCGCGATGGTGCGGCTGGCGGCTCGCGAGCACATGAGGTCGAAGGCGCGGTTGCAGATGCCGATCCAGCGCATGCAGTGGTGGATGCGGCCCGGACCGAGCCGTTCCTGCGCGATAACGAACCCGTGGCCTTCCGGGCCGAGCAGATTGCTCTGCGGCACGCGGCAGGAGTGGTAGAGGATCTCGGCGTGGCTCGCCCAGTCGTCTCCGGCGTGGCCCATAACGTTGATGTTGCGTACAAGATCGAAACCGGGAGTATCGGTGGGGACGATGATCATCGAGGCGCGGTGGTGGGCCGGCGCTTCCGGATCGGTGATTGCCATGACCACGGCAAATGCGGCGCCATCGGCCGACGTCGTGTACCACTTCTGGCCGTTGATGACGTAGTCGTCGCCGTCCTTGACCGCGGTGGTCTCCATCATCACCGGGTTCGAGCCCGGCATCTCGACCTCGGTCATCGAAAAGCAGCTGCGGATCTTCCCCTCGACCAGCGGCCCTAGCCACCGCTCCTTTTGCTCGTCGGTGCCGTAGAGGTGGAGGATCTCGATGTTGCCCGCATCGGGCGCATGGCAGTTGAAGACAAAGTGGCCGAGCGGGGTACGCCCGAGGACCTCAGAAATGAGGCCGAGATCTACCAGACCAAGCCCCATGCCGCCGTAATCCTCTGGATGTCCAGGGGCCCACAGCCCCATCTGCCGGACCTTCTCACGCTTCTTCTCGATCTCCGGCAAAAGTTCGCGGAATGGCTTGCGGAGGAATGCCTCCTCCATTGGTACGAGCTCCTCAGTCACGAGCTCGTCGATCATTGCGAGCATGGTCTGGGTCTTCTCGCTCAATGAGAAATCCACGGCACATCCTTTCTGGAAGCGCCCTCATGCTAGCATTCGACGGCAGTCGATATGAAGGCGAAACACCGCGACCGGTTCCGCGTCCGATCCTACGAGACGGACCCACTTGGGCGCCTCCAGGTACCCATCCTGTGCAAGCTGTTACAGGAAGTCGCTGTCGCCCACGCCAGCATCCTCGGCGTTGCAGTGGAGACGATGGCCGAACGCGGCACGGCGTGGGTCCTCTCACGCCTGAATCTGACCCTGGATCGCTGGCCACAGGGGGGCGAAGAGGTCGTTATCGAGACATGGCCCGAGGCGATGAATCGCCTCCTCGTGGAGAGGCGTTTCGCGATACTCGACACGAGCGAGGCGCAGATCGGCGCCGTCTCGACCCTGTGGTGCGTGCTTGACCTCGCCAGGCGCCGACCCGTTCGCCTGCCGCAGGAGGTTTGGGGGCGAATGGACGAGTACGAGATCGGTGATGAACCGGCCCGAACCGGAGATTTGACCGTTCCGCAACCGCCGGATCGCGAACTCGGCTTCACCGTGCGCCGATCCGATCTCGATTTAGCGGAACACGTCAACAACACCAGCTATGTAGAGTGGGCCATCGAGGCGGTCCCGGACGAGGTCTGGAGCACCTGCGAGCTGGCCGAACTCGAGATCCAGTTCGTCTCCGAGTGTCATCAGGGGCAGACTGTGCTGTCGCGCAGTCGGCAGGTCGATCGTGGCGACGATATCGAAGTGCGCCACCAGCTCATGCGGCACGAGGACGGTGCTGAGGTTGCTCGAGCGCTCACGCTCTGGCGCCACGGCTGATCGCCAGTTTTTTGAGTCCTCATCGGCCCCAGATACGTCCGACGATGTGTTCGAAGGAATATCCGAAATCCGATATCCGAAATTCCTAATTCCGAATTCCTAATTCCGAATTCCTCATCCGACCGGGAACTACGCCTCCGTCTTCAAACTGTGTCCTCCGTCAACCGGGATGACAGCGCCGTTGATGTAGGACGCGGCGCACGAGGCGAGGAAAATCGCGATGCCCGCCATGTCTGCCGGTTCTCCGATGCGGCCGAGTGGACAGGCCTTTTCGAATGTCTCCCGGTAGTTCTCCAGGAGGTGCCGGGTCATCTTGCTCGGAAAGAACCCGGGCGCCACCGCGTTGACCGTGATCTTCCGCCCACCCAGATGCACCGCAAGCATGCGAGTCAAATGGTGTACCGCCGCCTTGGCCGCGGCGTAGGAGAAGTTCGGAACGAAGGGCACCCGGAGACCGTCGATGGAGCCGATGTTGATGACCCTCGCGGGATCGTCCGCAGATGCTGCCTTCTCGAGCAACGGCAACAGCTCTCGGGTCAGAAAGAAGAGCGACTTCAGGTTGAGATCGGTGATCTTGTCGAAGCCCTCTTCGGGGAAGGTCTCGATCGGCTCGCCCCACGCGGCGCCGGCGTTGTTGACCAGAATGTGGAGTTCCTCTTCCCGTTCGGAGATTTCCCGAACCAGATTTTCAACTCCTTCCATGGTCGAAAGATCGTTCGGCAAAGAGATGCAGCGCCCCACAGTCGACAGCTCTTCGGCCACTGCATCGCAGACCTCGGCGGTGCGCGAGGTGATGTAAACGGTTGCGCCGGCCTCGACGTAGCCGCGGGCAATCATCAGACCGATGCCGCGCGAGCCGCCGGTCACGAGGGCGATCTTGCCACGGATCGAAAAGAGAGACGACACACCGTTGCTGTCATTCATCGAGCACCTCCTGCGACCGCTTGCGCAGCTGCGGCGAGTCCGCCGACCCAGAGATTCAAGTGGTGGAAACGTGGGTCCTCAGTCTGGCCGTGGTAAGAGCGGTAATAGATCTGCTGCACAATTCCCGCCAGTCGGAAGAGGCCGTAGCAGTAATAGAAGCTGAAATCACCAATATCGAGGCCGCTTTTCGCCGCATAGCGAGCCACGACCTCCGCCCGCGTGGGGGCGCCATCGGCGTTGGTCGGCATCATTCGCATCGCCTGGAAGCCCGCGGGGTCGTTTTGCTCCACCCAGTATGCGAGCGACGCTCCGAGATCCATCAGCGGATCGCCGATAGTGGCCATCTCCCAATCGAGGACGCCAATGATCCGCTGCGGATCGGACGGGTCGAGGATCACGTTGTCGAGTCGAAAGTCATTGTGGACAATGCAACCAGGCCCGAGGTCGGGGCGCCGGTTCTCCTCGAGCCACGCCATGATGCCCTCGCAGTCCGGCACATCGGGGGTCCGCGCCCTCCGGTAGCGATCGGACCACCCCGCGACCTGGCGCTCGACATAACCCTCCGGTTTTCCGAAATCCTCGAGACCGACCGCTTGGAAGTCAACGGAGTGCAGCTCGACGTGAACGTCGACCACTTGATCAAAGAGGGCCCTGATTTCTTCGGGGGAGAGCGACATCCCGGTCGGGAAGTCCCGCCTGACGATGATGCCTTCGATCTTTTCCATGACGTAGAACGGACTGCCGATGATCGTTTCATCATCGCTGTACACAAGTGGTTTCGGACAGTAAGGGAAGGAGCCGTGGAGGGCGGCAAGGACACCGTGTTCCCTCTTCATGTCATGGCCGCTCTTCGGCTTGCTGCCGAAGGGCGGACGCCGGAGCACGACCTCCCTGTCGCCTATCCGGAGCATGTAAGTGAGGTTTGAGAACCCCGACGGATATTGGAGGACCTTCACCTCTCCCTCGAGGCTCAAAGCGTTTTGAAGGTACGGTCCGAGCCGCGAGATATCAAGGTTCTCTCCGGGTCTGACATCAGTCGGTCGATCGATGGCGCTGTTCATGATCGTAGTGTCCCCCATCGGGAGCAAAACAAAAAGAGGGCCCGCAGAGCGGGCCCCCTGCTGATCAGATCGAATGCATCAGGGTCCGGGCGCGATCGCCCCGTCCCGGATGGTGAACATCACGGGTGTGAAGAGATCGTCGAGCGCATCAGGATCGTCGTAGTAGCTGGTGCCAACCTCTTCTGACGGAATTTCTTCAATCAGGATCGTGAACGCATCCGGAGTCACGTCCATGATCGCGAACCCGTGCGACCACGTGTTTTGATAGAGAATATTCGAGGCCGACACGCCGGGGCCCAGAGAGGAAACCTGAAGCAGAAGTCCATAGTTGGCCATGATTTCCTCGATGCCCGGGATCTGGCCGAGGATCGGGTCCGATAAGATCACCCGCAGGGCGATCTCTGCGTTGGTCGATGATGAGATGGCGGGCGGCGTGATCTCGTAGGTTCCGTTCTGGTGATCAGTGACAAATGTCGCGTGGATGTCGCCCGAGATAACCACCGCGTTGTCCACCAACTCGAGGAGGCCCAGCACCGCCTGTCTTTTCTGCGGTAAGCCGTTGAAGTCCTCGGCGTTGATGACCAGCTTGGTGCGAAGGAAGTCCGGAAACTCCGGTGGAAGCATGGCCGCTATCAGTGGATTGGTGAAGTCGATGACCATCGGGGTCATCATGAAGGAGTTGCCGAGCACCTTCCAGGTCGCTGGACTGGCGAGCAGGGTGCCTTGAAGCCATGCGTTCTGCATCGACCCATAGGCCTCCTGAGCCGCACCGCCGGTCTCGAGATAGCGGGCCGCCGCATAGAGATCGAAGGTATCCATGATCACCTGCGTCCGCGATCCGGAGGACGAATAGACGGCGGTCTTCCCCATGATCAGATAGGAAATACCGCGCGGGAGCACGGCCATGGTCTCCGGGCTGAACGGCGGCGCGAGTCCGGCCTCGGCGTAGAGAATGTTGATGAATGTGGCGCTGACGTTGCCCGACATCGCCTCTTCGCCCAGGCGTACAGCGGTGAAGAAGTCGAGATTCGAGTTCTCCGACATGTAGAGGTTGGCTGCGATCAGGCTGAGTGTCTGTTGAAAGATCGGCAGGGTCTTCCCGATGAGGCCCATATCGACGTATGGGTCGAAGCTTCCTCGCACTGCCGGCCACGCCTCACCGACCATCGCAGCGAGGGTCGGTTCATCTACAGCGACCACCCCGGGGAACGCATCTTCGGCGATGAGGTGGTCGGGTCGGAAATTTCGCAGATCGGTCAACACCAGGTGCAAATTCGACCCGTAGATCAAATCG
>JACXWA010000097.1 GCA_014764485.1 Candidatus Sulfomarinibacter kjeldsenii | reverse complement strand
GGGCAGCGCCGAGGCGGGCAACGAAACCGCCAACCGGGTCACCCTGAGTGGCAGCGACGGCGTCCGCTCCGACACCCCGCTATATTTCTTTCTCGAGCGCTATCAAACCTCCTTCGTTACCGAGCTCGAGGCCTTCTTTGCCTGCATCCGCGACGATCTCGAGCCGCCGGTAGGCGGCCGTGACGGTCTGATGTCGGTCCTGATCGGTCTCGCCGCCGCACAGTCGATGGCCGAGAACCGGCCGGTGAAGGTCGAGGCGTCATGAACCCATTCCGCGTTTTCAAGACCGGCGAAGATCGCCCCCCGATCGACGATCAGAATGTGATCGATCGTCTGTACAAGCGGCACCGGCTGCGCATCATGCTGGCCATCACCATCGGCTACGGCCTCGTCTACACCTGCCGGTTGGCGCTCTCGATGGTCAAAAAACCACTGATCGACGGTGGCATCTTCACACCCGTCGAGCTCGGCATCATCGGTTCTGCGCTCTTCTACACCTACGCATTCGGCAAGCTGACCAACGGCTTCCTCGCCGACCACATGAACCTCAAGATCTTCTTCGCCTTCGGTGTGTTGATTTCGGCGCTGATCAACATCGGCATGGGATTCTCCACGATTCTCTGGGTGTCGGTCTTGCTCTGGGCCCTCAACGGCTGGTTTCAGGGATTTGGCGCCCCGACTGGAGCGGTCGCCCTCGCAACATGGTTCTCCAACCGCGAACGCGGCCGGATGTACGGCATCTGGAGCACCGCTCACGCGATCGGCGAGGGCCTCACCTTTGTAGGCGTCGCTGGTCTGGTGACCCTGTGGGGATGGCGGGCCGGCTTCTGGGGCCCAGGGTTGATGTGCATCGTGGTAGCCGGGGGGCTCTATCTGCTGATGCAGGATCGGCCGGAGACCCTCGGTCTGCCAAGGGTCGCCGAATGGAAGAACGACTATGTCAGATCGGATGAAGGCAGCAAGGAAAAGAAAGAGAGCACGTGGGCCGTTCAGCGGACGATCCTCAAGATCCCCGCAATCTGGGTCCTCGCGTTGGCCAGCGCCTCGATCTATGTGACCCGCTACGCCATCAACAGCTGGGGCGTGCTCTACCTGCAGGAGGCCAAGGGTTACACGCTGATGCAGGCGGGAGCCGCCATCTCGGTCAACACCATCGCCGGAATCCTCGGCGCGTTGGCCTTTGGATTTGCGTCGGACAAGATATTCAACGCGCGTCGGCCTCCCACTAACGTGATCTTCGCATTCATGGAGATCATCGGTCTTCTGATGGTCTTCTTCGGCCCGCCCGGGAAGCCGGTTTTTATGACGGTTGCGTTCTTTATCTATGGTTTCGGTCTGACCGGGCTCGTAACCTCGCTCGGTGGCCTCTTCGCCCTCGACATCGCCCCCAAACGGGCGGCCGGGGCGGCGATGGGATTCATCGGCGTGTTTTCGTATATCGGCGCCGCGATGCAGGACCAGATCAGCGGCCATCTGATCGAGCGCGGCATCACCATGATCGACGGCGTCCGGCACTACGACTTTACGACCGTGATCTGGTTCTGGATCGGGTCATCGGTGCTTTCGTTCATTCTCGCCACTTCCCTGTGGCGGGTCCGCATGAGGGACTGAGGGGAATATGACTGAAGAAAAACAGACTTTCGACGTCGCAACTGTCGGTAACTACACCAAAGACACGATCATCACTGCAGCCGGAACGCTCCATGCCGACGGCGGTGGCGTGACCTATTCGGCTCATGCCGCCCACACCCTCGGCCGGAAGGTGGCTGCCATCACGCGGTTGTCGAAAGATGATTTTCACGTTGTCCGGTCGCTCGAATTGGCCGGGATCACCGTATTTGCGACACCAACCACGAGCTCGACGCTGATGCGGCTCGATTACCCGACGGACAATCCCGATGAGCGCATCTTGACGGTGGCAGCCACCGCGGGATCGTTTACTCCCGAGCAGGTGCGGGCGATCGACGCCAAAGCGTTTGTCATCAGCCCATCGATTCGGGGCGAGATGCCGATCGAGACCATCCAGGAACTTCGTTCGAAAGACACGATGATCAGCGCAGATGCACAGGGTTTCATCCGGATCCGCAGACCTGACAACCGCCTCGAGCACGTCGCGTGGCCCGAGCAAGAAGAGGTTTTGGCGCTGGTCGACATCCTCAAAGCCGACGTCGTGGAGGCCGAGGCCCTGACCGGGGAAGCGGATATGAAGCTGGCGGCGAAGGCCCTGGCAGCCCAGGGCCCGCGCGAGATCGTCATCACCCACCGCGACGGAATCGTGGTGCTCGCCGATGGCCAGTTCTTCGAGGCGGAGTTCCACGCCCAGTCCATGTTGGGAAGGAGCGGGCGTGGCGATACCTGCGTCGGCTCCTACGTGGCCGCCAGGCTCGAGTGCCCACCCGAGGAAGCCATCCTCTGGTCGGCAGCAACCACGAGTTTGAAGATCGAGGTCCCCGGGCCAATCAGCAGACCCTACGAGGACATCGTTGACCTCATCGAAGAAAAATATAAAGGAGCGTATTCACCGTCATAGGGACTCAACCGGCGTCGAAGGGAAACCGAGAGCGTCGTGAAATATCAAAGGAGGCAGAGATCATGAAAGGCATGGTTTTGGATGCGAAGTGGGAGCCGAAGGCCGACTACACGGTTTCGGACTGGGAGAAGAAGACCGGCAAGGCGATCACCGGCAACGCCATCTGGCACAACCCGACGCTCGAGGTCAAGGAATGGCCGGACCCGAAGCCGGGGCCGAAGGAAGTCCTTCTCGAGATCCAGGCGTGTGGCGTCTGCGGTTCCGACTACATCCTCTACCCCGGACTGACCAAGTTCCCGACCATCCTCGGCCACGAGTTCTCGGGCAAGGTGGCGGAGGTCGGCAAGGAGGTCACGCTCCTCCAGCCCGGCGACATGGTCACTGTCGAAGAGATGATCTGGTGCGGCCGCTGCATCCCCTGCCGCAACGGCTACCCCAACCATTGCACCAATCTCGAAGAGATCGGCTTTACGATTCCGGGCGCCTTTGCCAACTACATCGCGGTCGACGAGAAGTTCTGCTGGAAGATCGATGCCATTGCGGAGATGGTTGGCAGCGAAGAAAAGGCATACGAACTGGCCGCCCTCACAGAGCCGACCTGCGTCGCCTACAACGCGATGTTCGAGCGGGCTGGCGGGTTCAAACCGGGCCACTTCGTTAATATCGTCGGCGCGGGCCCGATCGGTCTCGCCGCCATCGCGCTCGCCAAGGCGGGTGGTGCGAGCACGATCGCAGCATTCGAGGTTTCGCCCCAACGGCGCGAGCTGGCCAAGGCAGTCGGAGCGGACTTCGTATACGACCCGATGGAGGTATCCGCCGGTGAAGTCCTCATGGAGCTCAGCAAGGGCCAGGGCTTCGACTTCCACGTCGAGGCGGCCGGCGTTCCCCACCTGGTGATTCCGGAGATGGAAAAGGGGCTCGCCATCAACAGCAAGATCGTCCAGATCGGTCGTGCGGCGAAACGCGTTCCGATGTATTTGGAAGCCTTCCAGGTCCGGCGCGCTCAGGCCTACGGCGCCCAGGGACACTCGGGCCACGAGACCTTCCCGAACGTGATCCGCATGGTGGCATCTGGCCGCATCGATCTGAGCCCGATCATCACATCGAAGTACGGCCTCGATGACACGGTGGCGGCGATCGCCAAGTCGATCGACCGGACCGACGGCAAGATTCTGGTCAAGCCCAACTGAGGCCGGATCAGGAGCTAAGAGGAACGAAATGAGCAAACTGCGCATGGCGGTGGTGGGCGCGGGCCGGATGGGTCTCACCCATGCGGAGAACATCGTCCAACGCATACGTGGTGCGCAGCTTGTTGCCGTGACGACGTCCAGCACCGAGCGGGCCGAAGCCGTCCGCCGGTGTTGCGGCGCCGTGCCGGTCTACCCCGACCTCGATCGGCTCATCGAGTCGGAATCGCTGGACGCCGTGATCATCTCCAGCAGCACATCGGCTCACGTGGAGAATGTGGAGCGATGCGCCGCAGCAGGGCTCCACATTCTGTGTGAGAAACCTCTCGGTCTGACTCTCGAGGATTGTGGCGTCGCCGTGAATGCTGCAATTTCAGCCGGCGTCAAACTGATGATGGGGCATACGCGCCGCTTCGATGCCGGCTACGAAGAGGCCAAACGGCTCATCGTGTCCGGTGCCATCGGACGGCCCGTCCTCTATCGCTCGATCAGCGGAGACGTCGACCCTCCCCCACCCTCCTTTGCCGATCTTGCGGTCAGCGGAGGTTTGATCCTCGATTCCATGTACCACGACATCTACCTCGGACGATGGTTGATGGATGACGAGATCATCAGGGTTTATGGCGAGGGCGGGGCTCTGATCGACAACGATGTCGGGTCAGTTGGTGATGTGGACAACGCGGTCGTCAGCGCGCGATTTGCGGGCGGCGCGATGGCCACCCTCACCGCCAGTCGAACCACCCGCTACGGTCACGACCTGCGCGGCGAGGTGATCGGTGACGAGGGCGCAGTCCAGGTCGGACGCCTTCAGAAGACGCCGGTCCGGTGGTTGGACAAAAAGGGTTCGCACCACGACGCCGTGTTCACAACGCCGGAGCGTATGGGCGAAGCATTCGTAACAATGTTGCAGTCTTTTGTGGACTGTGTCGTGGACGATACCGAACCACCGGTCACGAGCCAGGATGGTATGGCTACGCTGGCGATCGCCATCGCTGCGCGGCAATCGATCCAGACCGGTTCGCCGGTCGAGATTGCAGAATAAAAATAGAAAACCCGCCCGCAAGACGCGGGCACGAAAGTGCGATCGAAATACAACCAGGGAGCAACACATGACAGACTTTCCAGAAGATCCAAAACTACTGGCTACCGCCGAACCGGATTTGTTCTTCGAGGACAACACGGTCGGCCGATGCAAAAAAGAAGTGTGGGACTCGAGCGACGAAGAGATCGACGCGATCCTCGCCGAGTACGGAGTTCCCTCACCCTGTGAGTGGGGCAAGTCGGGCTCGTATATCCAGACCACAGTCCGCCACCAGGTCGAGGCCGAACGGAGCAAAAACGATATCGTCTTCATCCCGATCGGTTGCACCGAACTCCACGGTCGTCACTTGCCGAGCGCATCGGACACTCTCTATGTGAGCCAGATCCTCGAGGGTGTCAGACGTTATACCGCCAAGCGTGGCGCTGCGTGCAGCCTCGCGTTGCCTCCGCTCAACTATGGCTCGCACCCCTACCATCACGTGGGCATGCCGGGCACAGTGCTCATCCGCGAGAATGTGGCCCGCGAGTTCCTCATGGATGTCATGCTGGGTCTGTGGAACGATGGCTTCCGCAAACAGATCCTCATCAACAACCACGGCCACCTGTGGATGCTCGAATCGGCGATCCAGCAGTTCCAGAAACGCTACCAGCTGCCCGGAGTCTTCCGGGTCATCGACTGGCACCGCGCGGTCCGCGAGTTCTTCCGCACCGGCCCCAAGGGCGGCAAGATGGACACCAACTTCGTCCACGCCGACGAGTCGGAGACTTCGCTCGGTCTGCTGCTCCACCCCGACATGGTGGATATGAAATACGCTGTGGACACCAAAGGTATCGGCTATCTTAAGGCGACCCGTGGAACAGCCGAAAAGGCGAAACGTCCTGTGGCGGCCATCCTCAAGTATCTGACCCTGCTCAACGATCAGACCCTCGAGGCTTTCCCTGCGGGAACAGTTCCTCCGGTTGAAATGGTGACTCTGAGAACCGAGGCGGAGATGGAGCCGTATCTGCGCGAGCCTCTGAGCGAGGGCTGGAAGCCTGTCTACCAACTGCCGAAAATCGGTCAACAGTAGGACGAGATGAATCTCAGCGTAGTGCTGTCAACCCACGCCGCCGCCTTCCAGGCGGTGGCCTTCAAGGGCGATTTCGAGGCGAACGTTGCCAAAATCGCCTCCTGGGGTTACGACGGTGTCGAACTGGCCGTGCGGGATCCAAAACTGGTGAACGCCGGCCAGCTCGAGCGCGTCGTCGCCGAATGCGGTCTGATCGTGCCGGCCATTGGCACCGGTCAGGCCTGGGGTGAGGAGGGATTGTCGTTCACCAGCAGCGACCCCTCGGTGCGGGCAGCTGCGATCGAGCGCATCTCGAGCCACGTTCCTTTGGCAGCACACCTCGATGCCATCGTCATCCTCGGTCTGATCCGCGGCATCACCCCCGAGGGCCAGACCCACGAGCAATCGATGGAATACCTGGTCGACGCCATCCAGCAGTGCGCGGCGGCTGCCGAGGGCACGAGCGTGCGTTTCGCCCTCGAGCCGATGAACCGCTATGAGACTGACCTTGTCCATTCCGCGGCCGATGGTCTGGAACTCATCGAACGGGTCGGAAAGAATAACTTTGGCCTGCTCCTCGATACCTTCCACATGAACATCGAGGACGCCGACATCGAAGCCAGCATTCGAGCTTGCGGCAACCGCATTTTTCACTTCCACGTTGCCGATTCCAATCGTTGGTACCCGGGCGCCGGCCACCTCGATTTCGGGAGTATTCTGGAGGAGCTCGAGAAGACCGGATATCAGGGTTTCGTATCGGGCGAGTTCATGCCTTTGCCGGACGCGGACAGCGCGGCCGAACACGGCATAGCCCATTTGAGAGAAGTCATCGTCTCAAAATAAGAAGGAGCAGCCATGAGGGCACGATCCAACCTGCTTCGCGCGTCGATTCCATTCCTGTTGATCTGCATTTTCTTGACTTCGGGCACCGCCACGGCCGCCCGCGACGACGACGGTTACCCACGCCTCATGCAGGGGCCGATGGTGGGGGCCGTGACGCCCACCCAGGTGAAAATCTGGGCCCGCACCACAGGTGAATACTCCGTCTCAATCGAGTATGCGACCAATTTTGAGATGCGCTCGGCAACGACGTCCGAGCCGGTCGCGGCTAAAAAGGCGGACGACTACGTGGTGGTCGTTGAGCTCGATGGCCTCGAGCCGGCCACCGAGTACTTCTACCGGATTCTGGTCAACGGCGAGGGTGACAAATACCTCAAGGAGTATCCGGCCTTTCGCTTCACAACTGCACCACCACCTGGGACCGCAACGACCTTCCGCGTCGCCTTCGGCTCCTGCCCGAAGTTCCAGGATGACCGGGTGCAACCGATCT
>JACXWA010000096.1 GCA_014764485.1 Candidatus Sulfomarinibacter kjeldsenii | reverse complement strand
CGGTCGAGTGAGGACTGCAAACAGGGTGGCAAAGGCAGCCAGAACCATCATTTCGAGCATCGTCATGGCGCCCGCGAAGAGCAGCATGAGGTCAAGCTCTCCTGCCGCCACCAGCACCGTCAGCATCAGCACAAAGGTAATCAGGACGAGGTTGGCAGCAACGATCAAAACCAAACCCAGATACTTGCCGAGGATGAACTGCCACCGACGAACCGGTTTGGCGAGGATGTTGAAGACTGTCCGGCTGTCGACCTCTCGACTGATCAAAATCATGCTCATCATGACCGCGATCAACATCGAAAAGAACTGCATCGCCGCGAGGCCGATATCCTTGATGATTTTGGTCTCATTGCCGACCGTGAGCATCCCGAAGAGTTTCGAGCTGACCACCATCACCACTGCGAAACCGATAAAGAGGTAGAGAACCCGGTCGCGTACCGCTTCGCGAAAGGTGTTGGCTGCTATGGCCCACACGGCTCTCATGATCCGGACTCCTCGTAGTGACGCATCAGCAAGTCTTCGAGGGTAGTGCGTACCGGGTCGAGGCTTACAACCTGAATTCCTCGATCACCGAACTCATGGATGAGATTGTCGCGATTCTCGGAGGTCACCCGCACCCACGACGCGCCGCTGGCGACGTGGTAGGCCTCGAGCGGTGTTCGAAGATCCGCCGGCAATGCGCCGACAAAGGTCGCCTCATAGCCCGTCGTTTCGTCGGAAATCAACTCCGAGACGGTACCGATCGCCCGCACCCGACCAACGCCAGCTGCCGCCTGGTTGAGGATGATGTCGCGCACGTCCCGCCTGCCAACCGGATCGAGGCCGCTCATCGGCTCGTCGAGGATCAAGAGTTCCGGTTCGCCGAGCAACGCCTGCCCCAGTGCCACCCTCTGCAGCATTCCTTTCGAGTAGGTCCCCATTGTGCGGTCGGCCCGTCCGCTCATCCCTACCTGATCCAGGACTCGTGAGATCCGGTCCGCGAGACCGGCTCTATCGAGCCCCAGCAATTCGCCGCCAAACCAGAGGTACTCACGGCCGGTCAGGTGGCGGTAAATGTATGGACTCTCGGACATGAACCCAATCCGCTTCTTGGCTTCGAGCGACGTGTGGGGCAGCCCGCAGACCGTGATTTCGCCAGCATCCGGGTAGATAATCTCAGTAATCGCTTTGATCGTGGTTGTTTTGCCGGCGCCGTTGGGTCCAAGGAACCCGAAAATCTCTCCCCTCGCTACCTCAAAGCTGAGGCCCTTGAGGACCTCAATCGAGGCCTCGAAGAGTCCGGGGTGGAAGGTCTTTTGAAGATCTTTGACGCTGAGTTGAATATCGGCCATGAGGATGCTCCCAGATAGCCCTCAGTATAACCGCTGTCAGTCGGTCTCCGGGGCCCGGTCAAACCTCGGAAAGGCCCGAGAATGAAACTTCGTGTCATACTAGGTGTTCGAAAAGGAGAGAAGGCATGTCCGAGTTCGCTCCGATGGACATTCTCGGAAAGAAATTCGCCAAAAAACTGCACGGCTATGCCGAGCTTGAGGTGCACGAGTACCTGACTGAACTGGCGCGTGTCATGGAAGGGCTGCTCCGCGAACGCGGAGAGCTCCGACAGCGCGTCCACCACATGGAACAGGAGCTCTCCGCCTTCCGCGAGCGCGAGTCCGCCCTCAAGGAGGCGCTGGTCGCCGCACAGCGGTCAGCCGAGACCACCATCGAGGTCGCACGTGCCGAGGGCCAGCGCATCGTCGACGAGGGTCACAGCCTCGCAGAACGCCTGGTTGAAGAGGCCAATCAACGCGCCCTCAACATCGAGAGCTTGATCTCCGACCTCCGCAATCGGCGCCGTGAGGTCCGCTCTGAGCTCAATCGTATGGTCGAGCTGTTGGGAGGCCTCATTCGGGACGACCAGCGACGTGAGCGCGAAGAGCCATCGACACCTCAGCTGGCAACTTTCTTACGACCGACCGCAGCAAAGACCGAGAACGGGGGATGAGCCTCCTCGTTCGCGGCGCCAACCAGGTTGCCACACCAACCGGGAACGGCGCGCGGCTCGGGCCGGAACTCGCAACCCTGACGGTCTACTCCGATGCGGTTATCCGCTGCGAAAATGGTCGTATCGCGTTCGTTGGTGAAGAAAGCGAAGATCTGCGTCGATTCGGTGAACCTGACGAAATTCTCGATACCGACGGCGGCTGCGTCCTTCCCGGTTTTGTTGATCCCCACACACACCCCGTCTGGGCGGGTTCGCGTGAAGATGAGTTCGACCGCCGCCTGCGCGGCGAGACTTATATGGATATCGCCCGCTCTGGCGGCGGTATCAACTCAACAGTCCACGCGACCCGCGCCGCGAGTTCGGAGGAGCTCCTCACCGCAACCCTCGCCCGTCTCGACCGATTCCTGACTCATGGGACCACGACAATCGAGGCGAAGTCCGGCTACGGCCTCGACCTCGAAACCGAGCTGCGGATGCTCGAGGTAATCCGCGACGCCGATAACGTCCATCCAATCGATCTCCACCCCACCTGTCTCGCGGCTCATGAGGTTCCGCCCGAATACCGAGATGATCCAGAGGCCTGGGTGCGACGGTTGGTCGACGAGATCCATCCCGAGATCGCCCGCTCTGGCCTTGCCGAGGCAGTGGACGTTTTCTGTGAAGAAGGGGTGTTCGACCTCGAGCAGACCCGCCGTTTACTTGCCGACGCTGACAGCCTTGGCTGGCGGATTCATCTCCATGCCGACGAGCTGACACCGCTCGGCGGCGCCGAGCTGGCGGTCGAGCTTGGCGCCCTCTCCGCCGACCACCTGATGTGCATCACCCCTGAAGGTGTTGCTGCCCTCGCCAGATCCGAAACCGCAGCCGTCCTATTGCCAGGCACGTCATTCTTCCTTCGGTCACCATGGGCGCCGGCGCGGGCACTGGTTGACGCGGGTTGCGCAGTGGCGCTGGCCACCGACTGCAACCCGGGCTCCTCTCCTACTGAATCAATGCCCATGATCATCGCTCTCGCCACTCTCGGCATGGGCCTCGGAGTCGCAGAGGCTGTGACGGCCTCCACCCTCAATGCCGCCGCAGCAATTGGTCGGGACGATGAGATCGGCAGCATAGAAGAGGGCAAGAGCGCGGATCTGATCGTTCTCGACGGCCCGGCCTATCAACACCTGGTCTACAACTTCGGCGTCAATCCGGTGCGTCATGTTGTCAAGGGTGGTCGTGTTGTCGTTAGGGATGGTGTTCGGTTTGACAGTCGATCATCTAGGAATCCAGAAGGTGCCTGAAACATTACCCGTGAAAACGAAACGAATTCGCCTTTTAATGGTGTTCGGCCTCATCTTGATTTCTACTGCGTTCGGTTTGGCGTTCAGCGGCATGATCACGTCCAACCTCTGTGTCGCCACCAATATCGGGCTTGGTACGATCGCCGGTTTTGCAGCTTTTCGTTATCGAAGGCTCCGGTTTTTTCTGGCGATCTCGAGCGCGCTTCTTTTCCTGGGCATTCTTGAGATGGCAGCCCAGTTCTACGAATCAAATCTCGCCCCCGCTTCAAAAATATACTCATACAGGGGTGAGCCCTCAGTAGGTTGGATGGCAGAACACGGTCTGGTCGGATACGCCTTCCAGGGACCAGCGCGATTGTGGGCAACAGCCACGCTTGGCGATGAGATCCTCTTCGATTCAGTGTTCTATTCGATCGATCCACTCAGCAGGCGAAAGTGCGCTCCTTCCGTTGAATCACCAGAACACGCTTTGTTTTTTGGTGGATCTTTCGCCTTCGGCGAGGGTTTATCGAATCAACAGATGATCGCCTGCCAGTTCCAAACGACAAGTGAGATGGGGTACCAGAGCTATAACTACGGAATGATGGGCTGGGGGCCAAGCCAAACCTACGCCCAGCTCGGGGTTGATGAACTCTTCTCAGATATTCGGCAGAGATCCGGCATTGCGGTTTTCTCTTTTATAGGTGATCACATCTATCGCACGACCTGGAACATCAGCACCGCTGCCGAGTTTCCAGAATATCCATTTTTTCAACTATCCGAGAGCGGCGACCTCGTCGGCCCTTTGAAGGCACGCGATCGGCGGAGTCTCCGATTTGCGACGGCCGTATACAAGTTCTTGCGTGGCTACTCGCCGATGTTTCGCATTTTGGTTGATCCATCAATGTTTCGTATTGAATCGGACGAAGAAGCGGTTATGGTGACGGCACGGGTTCTCCAAGCAGCGCGGCACAGATATCAAAATCGGTTCGATGGCGAATTCGTTGTTCTTCTCTGGCCACGATCCCGCCTCGATCCTGATCTCGAAGAGTTCTTTGTGCAACACCTCATAACACTTGGCGTGCCTGTCATCCGAGTTCCTGAGCTTCCTGGAGATCCATTGGACGCGCAGCTCCATCCGAAGGACGGTCATCCGAGCGCGAAGGAGATTACCTGGATCGCGAGTCTCCTGCTCGACGAAGTCCGCTCTATCCATTAACGTCGCGAGATCTCGTCTCGTTTACCTGAAAACCCGCGAAAGCACGAAGTCAAGAGCGATTGCGAGGTCGTCAGGAATGGTGTTCGGGTGTCCTTAGCCGCCATTGGCGAAGCGCGATCAAGGTCAGCAGAATCGCCGCCAAAACAGTCCCCACAATTGCCCGCGGATCCATTGCCCACCGGACTTCGACCTCGCTCCTGCCGGGTGGAAGGCTTACGGCCAAACCAGCACCCCAACGATCCGGCGGCGCCGGTCGTTGGTTCACGTTGATCATCCAATGCGGATCAGCAAGGAGCCGGAGAACCAGGGTGGCGGATTGTGGACTCTCAACCTCGATCTTTCGTTCAAGAGGTCTCCAGCCGACGACTCGAGATACGCCCCCCTCAGGCACGAGGACGGTCTGGCGCGGCCCCAACAGAATCATCGTCTCGCCGAGGTCCTCCCACCACAGAGGTCGGTGCTCCATGACATCGACCAAAAGAGGGTTGCCCGAAAACGATTCCATCACCCGCTCGCCGGCGATGATTGGATCTGTGCCCACAGTGAGAGCCGGATCGGGTACAAGCCGCACCGCGGGAAGGCCGGCCAACGGGAGCAAGATCGCTGCCAAGGAAACTCCAAAAAGAAGCCGCCCTCGTTTCGGAGCTTCATCGAAGACGGCAGTCGTCGCCAACAGAGTCGCCGGCAACATCCATCGCCACGGGAACTGGAGCCAGGCAAGGGGTTCGAAATAGCGCCACAGTGGGGCGGACGGTATGCTGGCGAGCACGATCGTCACAACCGCCAGTCGACCGCGGTTCGTTTTCCACGCGCCGCTGACTCCCAGGGCCACCAGAAGACCGATGGCCGCCCAACCCATCGCGATGTTGATCTCCGGAAGATGCGGGCCGGACACGCCGATCAGGTTACGCAGAGGATGATGTTCGCCACCGGTCAATGCCGATCGAAGGGGGAAGTTCGGAGCTGATGAAATCAGAGGCCACCAGTGCCAAGCGCTCAGCCCCGCCGCCACCATGCCCGCTGTACCCAGTCGCCACGCCCCGAGAAGCCGTCCTCGGACGCCGGCAGGACGGTGACCCGGGGTGTCCGTCGGCAAGGCGAAGACCGCCAAACCGGATATCATCACAACCATCATCGCGGTCGGTGCATGGACCAGCCAGAGGAGGGCGAAGAGGACACCGTCACGGTCCCATTGCCACTTCCTCTTGGCCGCGTGTTCGAGGAGGAGCCAGGCAAGAGGTACACCAAGAAGCTGTGAAACTGGAAACCTGCAAAAGAACTCCGTCAGCATCGCCGGTGACAAGAGGACAAAGCTGGCCTTCGTCAGCCGGGACCACCGGTTTCGTCCGGGCGCCACCAGAATCGTCGCGAGTGCAGCGAGGGCGAGCGCCGCGCGAACGCCCCGACCACCCGTACCCAGAATCAAGCCCAGCGCTCCACTGATTGAAGGTCCGAGCGGCGAGTAAAGCCCTATCCCCGGCGAACCGAACGCGGCGTTGAGATCCGGCAGCCAGATCGGAAGCGACCACTCATGCAAGCACCGCATCACCTGCCAGGGCCACAGGACGTGAACGTACAGATCGGTACCGCGAGGGAAATAGGGAATGACGATCGCGATGACGACCAGGACGGCCGCACCCGCAAGGGGCACATACTTCTTCACGATTCACACCCGCGAGAAGCTGCGGTTCATTCGAACAGGGTATTGGCCGGGTCGACGTTTCACCGTACCAAACTACCACGCAGAATTTCGGTCCCATTGGTCGAGATCGATGATCGCCGCTTCGACCTCATCGACCGAGATGTTTCGCATGCAGTCACCGCAACCGGTGGTCGAAAAGACGACTCGGTGTCCGGAACCACGGGGTGCTGTGCGACCGCGATCGGTTGGCCCGAAGATGGCCACCACCGGGGTTCCAAGACTCACCGCCAGCTGCATCGGCCCAGAGTCGTTCCCAACCAGCACCCGAAGACCCACCGCTGTTGCCGCCAGACCCGCAATATCCATATCCGTCCCGACCACTGGAAGCTCATATTGAGCGGCTCTGCGGAGCTCTTCAGCAATCACTTCCTCACCAGGTCCGATCAGGATCACCGATTCGCGCCCCCGCGCACGCAACCGGGCGGCGAGCTCGCCGAAGAATCGAACCGGCCAGCGCTTGGTTTCACCGCGTGCGGCTGACGGTGCGAGGCCGATGGTTCGCTGCCCATTCATACCGATTCTCCTCAGCGCCGCCTCACCCTCACCCCTGACGTCGCCAGGCAATACGGGGCGCCATGAGGGGTCGGCCGCTTCGAGCCCGAGAATGGCGAGGACCGAATCGGTATCATGGACCTGGTGGCGGCCGCGATCGACCCCAAAAGGCGCGGACAATAGAACCTCAGCACCCTCACCTCTACTACCGGCACACCAGCGAGCGCAGAGTCGGGTGAGGATTTTCCCTCTCGCAGCATTGCGGAGGGTGATACCGATCTCGAATCGCCGTCCACCTTCGCGTAGTTTCCGGGCGGATGAGAATGGCGAAGACTTGCACGGACTCGCGATCACCCTCGTCTGAGGGAAAACCGCTGATAGGAACCGAGCCATCGGTGGACGGGTATGGAGCACCGTCTCGCCGCCGTAATTGCCTTCGACCAGTCGATTTAACGCCGGCATCGCCATCATTTGATCGCCGACCCAGTTGGGCAGGTCCACCAGCATGGTTGCCGGGAGCCGCTGAACCATGCTCATACAAAAACGGTTTAGGTCACGTCGACCCGAAGACGACGAATCGCAAGGGCGTGGCCGGTGGACTCGTCGGCGTCGACCAGGGCACCACGAAGCTGGATGTCTCGCTTCGCCGGCTGAAAGGGACGGGGTGTATTGAAAAGGAACCGCTCGAGTACCTTCTCCGGCCGCATGCCGATGACCGACTCGTAGGGGCCGGTCATGCCAACGTCCGTTTGAAGCGCCGTGCCCTGAGGCAGAATACGCTCATCGGCTGTGGGAACGTGGGTGTGGGTGCCGAGCACTGCGGTCACGCGGCCATCGAGGTACCACCCCATGGCTTGTTTTTCCGAGGTGGCTTCGGCATGCATATCTACCAAAATGATCCGCACCTCTGGATGCTCGGCTTTGATCTCTTCGAGGACCCTGTCGGCACATCGAAAGGCGTTGTCGATCGGCGCCATCAGCGCCTGGCCTTGGAGGTTGATGACCGCTACCGGCACACCTGACGCGGTCTCTTCGACGCACCAGCCGCGGCCCGGATTGCCGGCAGGGTAGTTTGCCGGCCGCAGGAGGGAAGGATGGGCGTCGAGCAACGGCACGCCCTCCTTCTTGTCCCACACGTGGTTACCGGTGGTCCACACCTGGATCGGCAGCGGATCGAGTTCCTCCAGCACTTTGGCGGTGATCCCGAAACCACCGGCCACGTTCTCGATATTCGCAACGACGAAATCGACCCGCTCGCGATCGACCACCGACTCGAGTTGTGTCATCACCGCGCGGCGCCCAGCCGAGCCCATGACGTCGCCGACAAAGAGAAGTCGGATCAACGAGCGTACTCCACCGCCCTCGTTTCGCGGATCACCGTGACCTTGATCTGGCCGGGATAGGTAAGCTCAGCTTCTACCTTCTTGGCCAGGTCGCGGGCTAGCCAGATCGCATCCTCGTCCGAAATGGAGCCGGACTCGACGACGATTCGCAGCTCGCGGCCGGCCTGGATCGCGTACGCCTTCTCGACGCCCTTGAAGTCCGTTGCCATGCTCTCGAGTTTCTCGAGGCGCTTGATGTAGTTCTCGAGGATCTCGCGCCGCGCTCCGGGTCGTGCAGCCGACAGCGCGTCGGCTGCGGTCACCAGCACCGCTTCCACCGACTGTGGGTCGTAATCACCGTGGTGGCACTCCATTGCGTGAATCACATCGCTCGACTCGCCGTGCTTGCGTAACAGCTCACGGCCAAGCTCCAGATGGGTGCCGTCCATCTCCCGGTCCACTGCTTTGCCGATATCGTGCAGCAGGCCAGCACGCTTTGCGACCTGGGCGTTACTCCCGAGTTCGGCCGCCATATGGTGGCTCAGCCAACAGACCTCCATCGAGTGTTTGAGTGCATTCTGCCCGTAGGACGACCGAAACTGCAGGCGGCCGAGAAGCTTGAGAAGCTCGGGGTGGAGATCGGGAATACCGACCTCGAGCGCCGCTGCCTCACCGTCGCTGAGAAGCTTCTCTTCCATTTCGCCCTGGACCTTGACCACCAGCTCCTCGATCCGACCCGGGTGGATGCGGCCGTCCTGAATGAGATTCGCCAAAGCTTGACGGGCAATTTCGCGCCGCACCGGCTCAAAGCACGACAAGATCACCGCACCGGGGGTGTCATCGACGATCAGGTCGACGCCGGTGGCTTGCTCGAACGCGCGAATATTGCGCCCCTCACGACCGATGATCCGGCCCTTCATTTCGTCGGACGGCAGGTCGACAACCGACACCGTGCTCTCGACCACGTGCTCCGAAGCGATCCGTTGAATGGCCATCGAGATCACTCGACGGGCCTTTTCCTTCGACTTTTCGACGGTCTCGTCTTCGATCCGCTTGACCACGTGCGCGGCGTCGATTCGCGCCTCGTTCTCCATCGAATGCAGGAGCTCCGCTTTGGCCTGTTCCACGGTCAGACCGGCGATCTGTTCGAGTCGCGAGCGCTGCTCCGATATCGCACGCTCAAGCTCCTGTTCGTGCTCGGAGAGGCGGCCGTTGCGTTCCTGGATCTCGGCTTCCAACGCCACCACGGCCTGATCGCGTTCGGTGAGTTCGGCCGCCCGATCTTCGAGTTCCTTTTCTTGTTCTCCGAGCCGGCTGGCAAGACCTGAAAGCTCCACGCGTAGATCGCGGGTCTCGCGTTCAAATTCGGTGCGCGCCGCCAGCAGACGCTCGCGCGCCAGGATTTCGACGTCTTTCTGGATCCGCTGTCCCTCGATCTCGCCCTGCGCCACAATTCGCTTCGCTTCTTTTTCTGCGTTGGCGATGAGGCGGGCCGCCGCGCCGCGCGAACGCTTCCAGAGCGCCCAGACGACGACCATGGCGACAAGAGCGAGCAGCAGCAGAACACCCGCTGCTACTTGAAGTAGTTCCACGATGCACCCCCATATCAAGGAGCGATCAGTGCAACCAGCATTGAGATGGAGCAGACAGTGGTCTCAAGAGGATGAAATGGAGGTCCCCGCTTTGGCCGTGTGAGCAACCCTATTTGAACCTGCGAAACCACAGGTGGGTGCCTGTCCCGCGCCCGTCTCCCGCCGTAAGGCAGGCATCGAGGCGAAGGAACCCGGCAACCCCTCAAATAGGTGTTGGTTCAACGATAGTTTCACTCATCACCAACCGAGTAGGGACCTCCGAGTTCTAACTTTCCTTCCCGGGTTTACCGGGATTTATGGCCTCTTCAATCGTTGTCACGAGACGTTTGGCCTGCTTCTCCAATCTCTTCTGCCGGGTGTCCTGATCTGATTCTCGTTCCTGAAACAATTCATCGGCTATATTCAAGGCGGTCAAGACAGCGATCTTGACCGTATCTACACTCGAGCTTCGGTCAGCAACCTCCCGCATCCGAAAATCAACAAAACGCGCGATCTCTTCAACCCGCGCCTCATCGCCATCCGCACGCAGACCGAGCCGTTGGCCGAAAATCTCGACTGTGGCTCGGACGGTCGCCATCGGTCAGTTCCTCCCACCACGAGTATACAGCATCGCAAAATGGAAATCCCCTGCTCGATGAGCTCCATCATGGGGGATCAATCTCTCGATTCGGTCATCTCCCACAAGCACTGAGATACACTCAGTTACAGTCGTGAGAAATCTCTACAGACCGCTCGTATCGCTCTCCTTGAAAACGCTGCCAGCATTGGCTCGCGCAGTGGAGACCATCGGTCAATGAGTGAGACTCATCGTCGCTTTCAAGGCTGTTCGAGTCGGCACCTAAGGTGGTGGTTCGGGCCGCCATTGCTGCTGGTGGCCATCCTCTACGTTCTTCCGCTCGCAGGCTCGGCGTTTGCCACAAATCCTAACGAGGTCGCCCGCATTGAACTCTCCGCCTCCATAGCATTCTGGGCACGCTTTGACCTCGGCAACGCGGCCGAGGTCTACGGCCTTTCGGAGGACGTTTCGACCCGCGACGGCAAGATTTACTCCGACAAGGCGCCCGGTCTGTCGATGATTGCAGTTCTCTTGCTGGTCTACTCGTTGCAGGGTTCCGCTCCAACGGCCGAAACCGAACTCATTCGGTCCCAGATGCTCCGGCGGCTTGGGCACACTGCAGTGGCGGATCGAATCGAGGACTCACTCCTCTCAGCCGCGACGCCAGCGGTCGACTGACTTCAGCCTTCTTTAGCGAGGGTGCCGTCGATCAGGGAGAGGACCTTGGTCAGCCGCTTTCCGAGGTCGTCGCGCTGCTTTTCCAACTCCGCAACGCGTTCACCGAGCTCGGAGTCCGACCTCAGCTGAGCCTCGAGCTTTTCAATCTTGGCTGCAAGCTTGGATTCGGCTGTCTTCGCCCCCTGATATGCCTTGACCAGCTCTTCGATCCTCGACTCGAGCTCTTTGAGCACTGCATCCATCGCCATCATTCCTCCCTGATGTCAGGCAAAGGTGACCCCGAGCCGTTCGGCAAGCCCTTCGCGCAGGTTTGAGTGTTCGGTATTGACTTCTTCCTGGGTCAGCGAGCGGTCCGGATGCCGGTAGATCAGACGCTGTGTTGTTCGCACACGTCCGCTCCCGTCCGGCAAGGGGAACCGCGTCACGTAGCTCACGTCCTCGACCCAGTCACCGGCGAGATCGCGGGTTGCAGATTCGAGCTCGGCAAAGCTCAAGCCCTCTTCGTGCTCGACCGTCATGTCCATGACCACCAACGGGAAGCGGGCAAGTGCCTCATAACGCGGCAAGGCCGGCTCGCTGGCGATATCAATGTCGAGCTCGGCGATCGCGACATCAGTCCCGACGTCCCATCGAGCGGCAATATCCTTCGAGACCAGGCCCGCCATGCCGATGGTCTTTCCGTCCGCCGTTTCGAGATTCGCACCCGCATCTTCGGAAAACCACGGCTCACCGCCGCGCTTCCACTCGAGGCCCGGGAGGCCAACCTTCTC
>JACXWA010000092.1 GCA_014764485.1 Candidatus Sulfomarinibacter kjeldsenii | reverse complement strand
ATTTGTGGCCAAAGTCGGGGATCGCCGACCATTGGCCACTCGCTGGCGACGGTGCGTCACGACGCCCGAAGGGCGTCAGTAAGGACCCGCCTACAGAGGCTCAGCAAAGCCTCATGTCATCTCGATTAGAGCCGCAACAGTCTTTTCGATACCCTCGGCGGCTTCAGCAATATTCTGCGCCAGCATGTAGGCCGGGCTGCTGATGAGCTTGCGATCCTGGTCGACAACGAACTCGGTCACCGGGCACTCGACGTGAGCGGCACCCATCGTCGCCATCGCTCCCGCAGTATCGGCGTCGTTGCCGATGGTCAGCTCCGGTCCCTCGTCGCCAAGGACCTTGGCCAACAGGGCCGGTGCGATACACACAGCCGCTACCGGCTTGCCCTGCTCGTGGACGGCCCGCACCAGTGCCGCTACTCCCGCATCGACCTTGCAGTCAGGTCCGTTGACCGCGAAATCGCAGAGGTTCTTTGCAGCGCCAAACCCACCGGGCAGGATCAGAGCGTCGAGTTCGTCGGCCGAAACCTCGGTGACGTCACGAATCTCGCCGCGGGCAATCCGTGCCGATTCGACGAGGACGTTCCGGGTTGCGCCCTCATCGACCTCGCCGGTGAGGTGGTTGACGACGTGGAGCTGATCGACGTTGGGCGCGCACATCACCGCCTCGGCGCCGTTGCGATCGATGGCCAGCAATGTCACCACGGATTCGTGAATTTCGGCGCCGTCGTAGACGCCGCAACCGGAGAGGATTACACCAATCTTCTTGCCCATTGAATTGCCTCCTTCGCTCTGTCTGCATCGGATATTGTAGCCGTTTCCGGCTTCAGCGTTCCCTTCGCTTTCGCTATCGACGTTCGAATCTCCATTTCACCGTTCCGATCCCGATAGCGATTTCGATAGCGATAGCGACGAGCCCAAGGCTTCGGGAACGCGAACAAGATCAGATATGTTATCTCTCATCAAGGAGCCACTCATGATCGATTTCTACACCTCTTCGTCTCCCAACGGACTCAAGGTCCAGATCATGCTCGAGGAGACTGGCCTCGAATATGAGCTCCACCGCGTCAACTTGAGCGAGGGCGATCAAAAAACGCCCGAGTACCTGAAAATCAATCCGAACGGCAAAATCCCGGCGATCGTAGACCGTGACGGGCTTGGCGGAGATGAGGTCGCGATCTTCGAATCGGGAGCGATCCTGCTCTATCTAGCGGAGAAGAGTGGAGAGTTCCTGCCCGTGGACGCAAATGGACGGTGGCAAGTGATCTCGTGGCTGATGTTCCAGATGGCCGGAATCGGGCCCTCTCTCGCCCAGGCCGGCTATTTCCTGAACCGGGCGCCGGAGCCGGTGCCGCACGCGGTCGAGCGGTATGTCAGCGAGACCGAACGTCTATTTGGTGTCGTCGATAGGCGTCTCAGCGAGGCCGAGTTTATCGCCGGCTACTACTCGATCGCCGACATCGCCAGTTTCCCCTGGCTGCGGATCCACCAGCGATTCGGCTTGGACATCGCCGATTACCCAAACGTCGGGCGCTGGCTCGAGGCGATTTCAGTCCGCCCAGCCGTTGAGCGGAGCCTAGCCGTACCCTGAGTCTTTCTTGCTGCCTACTTTTTCGGGATGATCATCCTCGGCGGTGGGTTATCGCCGTGAACGTAGTCCCACCGACCTGATTCCTCTTTTCCCTCGCTCACCATGATCGAGTAGTGGATCATTTCTTTGGGTTCATCGGACTCATCAAGACATTTGTCCAACCTGACGATTGCGGATCCGCCCTTCACCTTGAATGCGGTGAACGATTTGCTGACGACCCAGTCATTGCCGCCCTCAACCAGCTTGAACCGGTTGTCAGGTATCAACACCCAGATGGTGTGTTCGTTCGACGTGAATCTGATGGTGTCACCGCTCGATACGTCGATTTCCGGAATCGTCTTCCAATAGTATTTGCCGTCGGTTCCGGCAGACTCGACCGCGACATCGTGCACTGTGCTCTTAATTGGCTCTACGCTGTCACATTGACATGCCGGTGCGGCTACCAGCACAACCAGAAGCGCAGCGGCCACAGCGATCGTATACCTGAACGGATTGGTCATATCCTCCTCCAGACCCGGGGATTCCGGGCATCGACTCTGGGGTTCATTTCTCGGAATACCTCAGTTTTTCTCCTCCTTCGAAATCTCGGTACTGTCGTTTGATCGGGGCTCAGCGTAAGTCTTGGCTAAAAGATCAAAACGCGGATCGGATCGCAGGGCTTCAAAGGCCGCATAGTCCTCGATGACGTGCAGAGGGTAGCCTGCTTGCAGGGAACGCTCGACCCACACCAACGCCTCGCCACGGTCACCAAGAACTTCGAAGATCTCGGCCAGGGAGTACATCATGTGAGGTGCGGTCACTTCGTCGAGGGGCAGACGTTCGATGATGCTCAGAGCATCGGTTCGCTGATCGATCTGGAGCTGCAACCCGGCCAGGTCAATCAGCAGGCCGACGTTGTCTGGGTCCACTTCGAGGCGGCGCGAAACACGATCGGCGGCCCGTTGATAGGCATCGCGAACGCTCTCCGGTGAACCGGAGCCGAATTTGCGGGCCTCGGCTAGACCCAGCCACACCATGTTGTCACTGTCGTTGATATCGAGAGCCTCCTCGTAGAGCCTGGCCGCGGCGTTGAAGTTGCCCTCGTAGAACTCGAGGGTGGCGAGGTTGGCAAACGCCTCGTAGTCAGAGCCGATCGCCACCGCGCGTTCGAGTTGCTCTCGAGCCGCGTCGCGGTCGCCGAGGTAGAAGAGACATCCACCGAAGGCGCTGTAGCCGACGCTGCTCTTCGGGAGGAGCTCGATGACCTTTTCAAAGTAGCCGGCAGCTCGCTGGAAATCACTGCGTTCAGCGAAGTAGAACCTGCCGATTTCGTAGTAGGTCATCCAATTCTCAGGCCCGGTTCGGACTGCGCGAACCATTGTCTCTTCAGCTGCTTGCGGTTCTCCGGCAGCCTCGTAGGCCTCAGCGAGGTAGGGATAGGTGATGACACTCAGTGGGTCGAGAGCAATCGTTCGCTGCAAATGGCTGATCGCCTTCTCGTACGAGGAGTTGGCGAGCTCAAAGCGGCCGGCCGCGAACTGGGCCGCGGGAAGTTCGGGTGCCAATGAAACCGCGCGCTGGGCGTAGTTGGCACCGTGCTCGAGCCAGATTGCGTCCCCCCCAAGCTCGAAACGTTGTTCGCAGGCATCGGCCAGCTGGATCATGGCATCCGCGTAGGCGGGATCGATTTCGAGGGCCTCCCGGTAGAGGCTCATGGCCCGGGTGAGATGGACCTCGGTGGGGGTCTTCCCGGCGTACCCCCGGGCTTCGAGGAAGAGGCCGGCAGCCTCTGCGTTGCTGGTGCCGCCGGTCATCATCGCCTCACGCTCTGCTGCTCCGAACTCGAGGTTGAGCATCTCTTCGAGGGCCGCAACGACCCTGTCCTGCAGTACGAAATCAGTCGCGTTGTCGGCAGTGATGGTTCGCGATCGAATCTGTCTCAATCGGGTGGCGTCGACCAGCTCGATTGGAATGCGAATGTTGGCATCTTCCCGTAGAACCGAACCCGTTACCACCAGGCCAACGCCGAAGATTCGGTGGGCCATGTCGGCACTGATGACGCGCCGGCCCCTCACCTCGCTGACAGGTACGACGGACAGGGACGATTCGAATCGCTGCATTTCCGTCAGCTTCGCAGTGACGGTGTCGAGAAGACCGGCGCAGAGGAGTTCGGTTTCGCCGTCCGTCCCGGGGCAATTAAAAGGGAGGACCAAAAGATGACGTGTCTGGGATTGAGTGAAAGTCGGATAGAGGGTGGCCACGAGAACGACCGCTGCAAGAACCGCTGCCAAAGGCAGCACGCGGTGTTTGAACGTCCAACGCCGGCGAGCCCGAGCCGCAGACGGAAGGGTCTGGGTCACGATCTCGGCGGGTGTCGGGTCGCCTCGAAAGCGTTTGAGATCGGCGACCAGTTCGCCGGCCGCCTGGTAACGCTCCTGCGGATTGCGTTTGAGGCAGCGTCGAATGATGCGTTGTACCTCGGCAGGAACCTCTGATCGCAGATTGTCGATCGGCGTCGGATCGGAGGTCGTGATGGCGAGCAGAATAGCCTGCTCGTGGTCGGCCTTAAACGCGCGCCGGCCCGTGACCATCTCGTAGAGAATGGCGCCCAGAGCCCAAAGATCGCTGCGACCGTCGGTCTCTTCTCCGGTCGCTTGCTCGGGTGACATATAGGCTGGAGTGCCGATCACCGACCCCTGTCGCGTGACCGTTGCCTCTCCGGCGAGCTTTGCGAGGCCGAAATCTACGACCTTGACCTGGTCACGGTCGGTGATGAGGATATTGGCCGGTTTGATGTCGCGGTGAATGGTGCCACCAGCATGGGCTGCACCGAGCGCTTCGCCGATCTGGATGGCAATACCGATCGCCTCATCAATCGGCATTGGGCCGCGGAGAATTTTCTCCTTGAGGGTATCGCCCGGGCAGAAGGCCATGGCGATGAAAAGCTGACCCTCCGGTGTCTCGTCGATATCGAAGACGGTGCAAATGTGAGGGTGGTCGAGAGTCGAGGCGGCGCGGGCCTCGCGGGTGAAGCGCTCACGGAATAGCGAATCCTGGCACCACTCGATGGGCAGAAACTTGAGGGCGACTGACCGGTCGAGGCGGGTGTCCTTTGCGCGGTAGACAATTCCCATGCCTCCGCCACCGAGTCGTTCGACGATCCTGTAATGGGATACCGTCCGACCGATCACTCCGCCCCCTCATTCTCCTGCGGTTTTCCGATTTCCTGGCGTCATTGTACATAAGAGGCGTTGATCGAGGTGTACCCTTGGCACCATGCGGGAGTATTTCGTCAACGCGGACTTCGACCTCAGCTTGCGTCCGAACCGAAAACAGGAGACGGTCGATGGAAGGGGTCAGCAAGCGTCGGAAATGCCCTTCCACCTGTTGTTCTTCGGTACCGGCGGTGACTCGGTGCTGGTAGATGCGGCGCCTGACGAGGATTTTCTGGCTTACCTCGTGAGGGCGGGTCTCTCACGGCCCGTTGCCAAAACGCCGTCTGGACGGGCACTCGATGCGCAGTTCGTCCCGTTTGGGTGGAACGAAGAAGCTGCGGAAGTTAACCGGTCCTACACCCGACCGGCGGCCCATCCACCCCTCGATATCGTCAAGCGGGTCAATGGGAGGCGATTCGCGGCGAACCTCGAGGGTGAGCTCTTCGATGGCGACGAGACCCTCGGAGTTTTCGATTCGCTGGGCGAGATCGAGGCCTGTATTGCTTCGAGGCCGCCCGAGGAAAAGTGGTTGCTCAAATCCGAGCATGGCAACGCCGGTCTTGGCAACCGGCGCGTTCACTCCTCCAAACTCAGCCAATCGGACCGCGAAGTCGTGCGCCGGCTTCTGGTTGAGGATAGCTGCGTGCTCCTCGAGAAATGGCGAAATCGATTGATCGACATCGCAACGGTTTTCGAAATTGCCAGAGACGGCACAGTGAAGAATCTATTTGCATATGAGGTCGTGAATACGGCTGACGGGGCTTACATCGGGTCCATTTTCGACCACCAATCCGAACCCCTCTCTCCGTGGGTCCCTGGGGTGACAGAAGTCGCGCTGAAGGTAGCTGAGCGGCTCGCTGAGGAAGCATATTTCGGGCCTGTTTGCCTCGATCACTTTGTATGGTCAGAGGGAAAAGACCGGCAGCTTCGATCGCTCTCGGATCTCAATGCTCGCCTCCAGGTTTCAGCCCCGATCCTCCGCCTGTGGCGGTCATGGGGGTCTGCCGGAGTTTTCTACTGGCGTCTCTTTGCGTCGCGAAAGCTACGCCTCCCGACAGACTACTACGAACTCGAGTCGGCCTTGGGTGGTGACGCCTTCGATGCCATGAGCCGCCGCGGAATCCTCGTCACCTCACCGTTTGATGCAGCGGGCAAGAGGTTGCGGCGCTTCGGGGTGCTTCTCGCGGGGGACAGCCGGACTGAGGTGGAGGAGATGGATCGGAGATTGCGAGAGCGGTTCGAAAAATGAGTCTCCACGTCCTGGCAATCGTCGGCCCGACCGCTTGCGGCAAGACCCGCCTCGGGGTCGAGGTTGCTCATCGCCTAGGCTCGGAGATCGTGTCGGCCGACTCGCGACAGGTTTACCGCGGTCTCGACATCGGTACCGGTAAAGATCTGGCCGAGTACGCCGAAGTCGATCCGCCCATTCCTTACCATCTCGTCGATGTCGCTGATCCAGAGCAGGTTTACACCCTCTTTCGCTTCCAGCAGGATTGCTATCGTGTGCTGCGTGAGTTGGCTTCGCGCTCGCCGTTTGCCGACCACTCGGTACCTGTGATCATGGTCGGTGGCAGCGGACTGTATGTCGAAGCCGTTGTCCGCGACTATCGGCTCGCCGATGTGCCGAATAACGCGGATCTCCGTAAGCGCCTGGATTTCCGAAACCTCGAGCACCTGGTTGAAGAGCTGAAGCAACGATGGCCGGATATTGCCGTAGAAACAGATGTGGCGAGCAAGCGACGAGTCATCCGTGCTTTCGAGATTGCGGAGTTCCGCGAGAGGCATCCGGTGCGTTACGGCGAGTCCCCGGGCATATCGCTGCGATTTTCGGTCTTTGGGATCGAGATTGCGCGCGAGGAGCTTCGACGCCGCATCGGTCTGCGTTTGCGGGAGCGGCTCGAAGACGGCATGGTTGAAGAGGTGCAGGGTTTGCTGGACCGCGGCGTCGATCCGGGCCGGCTCAAGGACCTGGGCCTCGAATACCGCGAGGTCGCCCAATACCTTCAGGGTAAGAAGTCGCGCGAAGAGATGACCTCAGATCTCGAGAGTGCGATCGGGCGTTTCGCCAAACGCCAGCTGACCTGGTTTCGTGGGATGGAGCGGCGCGGGACACCGATCCATTGGATCAAGGCGGATGATGTGGACTCTGTGATCAGCGCGAGGAGTGCTTCGAAATGAGATTTTCGCGATGATCGCTGGAGATGTCGTCGGGGATCGAGTGCAGCAGAAAGCTGAGGAGAAAAGTGGTTTAGTTGACCGCCAAAGGTTGACTGAGGGTGAACTGTCCGATCTTCACCCAAAATCGTTCGCCGTCCTCGGTCACCATCTCGTAGCTGCCTTCCATGGTGCCGAAGGGCGTACCGAGCGGGCAGAACGAGGTGTACTCGTGAGACTCTCCCGGCGCCATTACGGGCTGTTCACCGATCACGCCGGGCCCCCGCACTTCCTCCATTCCGCCGTGCGCGTCGGTGATCACCCAGTGCCGGTTGAGGAGCTGAACGGGCACCGAACCCCGGTTCGAGATTCGAATCCGGTAGGAGAAAAACCAACGACCCTGCGCCGGCAGCGAACGCTCGGGTACGTAGCTCGAGCGGACGGTGACCTGGATACTCCGGGTTGTTGCTTCGGAATCGACCATCAGCTGCCGCCTTTCTCGTCTGCTCGCAGAATCCAACCGCCCTTATCGCGCGGAGATTCCCAATTGTGTGATTTCCTGACTTCTTGCACCGTCATACCAACCTTTCAATGGGCACCGGCATCTCAATGGATGTGGAAACAATGGCGACCTTCCCCGTGTCCAAGCCGGTGCCGCCCAGGGCGGCCATGCGTGTAACCGGCAAACCCGAAAGCCGCGAGAATTCTGTCGATCGGGCGGCCCACGGCGATGTCGAAGCATTTGAAGAGCTTTACCGTGAAAACGTCAGCAGAGTTTATCTCCTCTGTCTGAGGATGTGCGGAGATCAGTCCCTTGCCGAGGAGTTGGCGCAAGAAGCGTTTATTCGGGCCTGGCAGAAACTCGGCTCTTTTCGTGGCGACAGCGCATTCTCCACCTGGCTCCATCGTGTCACCGTCAATGTGGTGCTTGGTGACCGGCGGAGCACGGCACGACGAGAGGCCCGAATCAAGCCCGCCGGAGATGACCTGCCGGTAGATCAGTCGGCTTCAGAACCCTTCCCCGGCCAGGCGCTGGACCTCGAACGTTCGATCGCCGCCCTCCCGGAAGGGGCGCGTAAGATCTTCGTCCTGCACGACGTCGAAGGATATCGTCACAAGGAGATCGCACGCCTCATCGGTGTTGCGGAAGGGACGTCCAAGGCGCAGTTGCACCGGGCGCGAAAGTTGTTGCGAAAGGCTTTGGCATCATGAGTTGTCACGAATGGACCAATCGTATTGACGATTTTCTGGATGGTCGGCTCGAAGCCGCAGAAGCAGAGGGCCTTCAGGTGCACATCGCAGGCTGTCCCTCGTGCGCAGACGAGGTGGCGAGCATTCGCGAACTGAGAGATCTTGCCGCGGCTCTACCGCGCTCGCTCGAGCCTCCTCGTGACCTGTGGCCTGGTATCGAGGCCCGGGTCTCGGCAACAAAGGTGGTCCGCGGTCGCTTTGGAAGCCGCGCCGTTCTGGCCGCTGCAGCGGCAGTCGTCATCGTATCGTCGGTGGTCACGGCGTACTTCATCGGGCGATCGCAGGCGGTCATGGTAACTGTGGAGCCCCCGTCGGTCGTTGAAAGCGGACCGTCCGAGGTTCTACTCGCATCCTTCGAGGGTTTGGGAGTCAACAACTACCTGGACACCCGCACCGAACTCCTGGACGCCCTCGATGCGAGGAAACACGAGCTCTCCGGCGAGACGATGGAAGTGGTGATGGACAACCTCCTGCTCATCGATCAGGCGATGGACAGGATTGCCGAGGCGCTTGGTGAGGATCCGGAGAACGATTTCTTGATGAAGCAGCTGGCCGGCGCCTATAGGCGACAGATCGATCTGCTGCAGCGCGCCGTCCGCATGCCGGCTGAGGTTTGAACGAAATACCCGGAAGACCGGGAGTGGAGGTTGAAATGAATAGAATCGTGAAGAACACAGTTGTTGCACTGGCATTCCTGATGGCGGTTGGAACAGCCTGGACCGCACAGCCGGTCAGTGAGACCTACCCCATCGGTCCGGGTGCAGAAGTCGATATCGATGTTCTGTCGGGCACCGTGACCATCGTGGCGGGGAGCGAGGGCTTGGTGGAGATTACCGGGACCCTGGGTGACGGGGTCGAAAGTCTCGAAATCGACGGTGATGAGGCTGGCGTCTACATCGAGGTCGAGTACGACGAGCACTACCACGGCAAGCAGCAGGTCGATACCGATCTGATGATCCGCGTTCCCGCCGGGGTGGTCTTGTCAGTCGAGACGGTGAGCGCCTCGATTTCAGTGGACGGTGTCACCGGTGAGCTCGATCTCGAGACGGTGAGCGGCAGCGTCGATATTGCGACCATGCCCGCCGCGCTTGACGTCGAGAGTGTGAGCGGAAATATCTCCGTTGAATCCGCCCCGGCCGACAGCGACATTTCGTCGGTCAGCGGAAAGATTGAGATCCGTGCCGCCGGAGGCTCCATCGATGTCGAGAACGTCAGTGGCAAGAGCATGATCTACGGCGGCATCATCGATGACGGCGACCTCGAAAGTGTCTCGGGAGATATCACATGCCACGCCATCCCTGGCCCGGACGGCAGTCTCGATATAGAAACCATGAGCGGAACCATAACTCTGATGATTGATACGACTCTGGTCGCCTCCTTCGATCTGTCTACCTTTTCGGGATCGATCGAGAATCAGGTTGGGCCGGAACCAACGCGCACCAGCAAGTACACGCCTGGCAAGGAGTTGTACTTCAACACCGGCTCCGGCGGACCGAATATCTCGCTCGAGAGCTTCAGTGGATCGATAAAACTCATTACCCGTTGACGGGCCAGCCTTAGGGCTACGACTCGACTCACTCCTCCTCAACGGGAAGGTGGCGTGGCTGGGAAACCAGCCACGCTTTTTTTCGCCCGACCAACCAGGTTCGAGGTTCCACGAGGTGGCGAGCCCCGCTGTTGAAGGGTGGGCGGTTGGCAGTCGCGGTACCATAGTGAGGTGCCTCTTTCGGCGCGGGGAGGGATCTCTCATGCGTAAACAACTCGTCCTGACCGCCTCCGGGCGAGATTGCGTCGGCATTGTCGAACAGATGACCGAGCTTCTCCTCCAGTTTGACGGCAACGTCGAATCGAGCCGAATGATGCGGCTCGGGGGGGATTTCGCGATGCTCATGTGCGTGACCGCACCGGAGGAGAGGATCGAGGAGTTGCGTGAAGCCCTCTCCGAGTTTCAATTCGCCTCATTCGATGTCTATACTCGGCTCAGCGAGGTCTCAGAGCCCGAAGGAACTTCGGCGATTCCCTGCGCCATTACGGTTCTCGGGGCCGATCACATGGGCATCATCCATCAGATATCGAGGTACCTTGCGGAGCAGGGCCTCAATCTCGAGACAGTGACGACCGAGGTTGTTGCGGCGCCGATGAGCGGGTCCCCACTCTTTACGATGTCAGCGGTGGTCAAGGTCCCGCCGCAGCTCGAAGTTGGTGATTTACGAGAGGCGTTGGAGTTCATCGGCGATGAGATGGGTGTCGACACCAAGGTCTTCGCGCACGTGGACGAAGAGTAGCCAGTTTCGCCTTCGCGAAGCGGAGAAAAGAGTTAAGGGTGAAGCACTTACCGGAACGGCTATGCCCCTCGAAGAATATCTTAACTCTTTACTCTTAACCCTTTACTCGCCTCAGTAGGCGAAGGGATCCGAGCCAGCTGGAGCCTCCTCTGCAGACGCCTCTGTAGGCACCTCGGCTGGCGCCGCCTTTTTTCGCGATCGCCGTGGTCGCCGCCGCCGTTTTTTGGTCGCTGGCTTCGTTCCGGCGTCATCAGTACCGGCAGTGGCCTCAATCTCGGCCTCCGATCCGTTCTGCTCAGAGGAACCCGAATCGTTCGGCTCGTCGGCATTTTCGGCAGGTTTGGCCTTCTTATGCTTGCGGCCGCCACGGCGGCGGCGCCGC
>JACXWA010000070.1 GCA_014764485.1 Candidatus Sulfomarinibacter kjeldsenii | reverse complement strand
CACAGACGGCTATCGGGTTAGACGGCTATTCGGGTAGACGGCCGTACGGCACACACTCTTGACAACGCGGTCGCCCAGGCTGATCGTTTTGCCGTAAAGCCCTGATCTCAGCGGATTGCTGCCTTCAGCACCTCATCCACTGTGCTGACAAACACAAACTTCAGTTTCTTTCGAGCCGACTGTGGCAAGTCGATCAGGTCTCGTTCGTTCTCTGCCGGCATCAGTACTTCGGTGATACCTACGCGGAGGGCGGCGAGGACCTTTTCCTTGATTCCGCCAACTGGAAGGACGTCGCCGCGGAGCGTGATCTCTCCGGTCATCGCGAGATCATGGCGGACTGAACGTCCGGAGGCGGCGGAAATAATTGCCGACAGGATGGTCGCACCGGCCGAGGGGCCATCCTTCGGAACGCCGCCGGCCGGCACGTGAATGTGCAGGGAGTGTTTAGCGAACCAGTTTTCTGTGATGCCGAACTCCGTGGAGCGGGCCCTGGCAAGAGACAGAGCCGCCGTGGCGGATTCCTTCATCACTTCACCCAGAGATCCGGTGAGTTCGAGGTTTCCCTTGCCCGCCAGTGGTATGGCCTCTACCAGCAGTACTTCGCCACCGACGGGCGTGTAGGCGAGACCGGTGGCGACACCAATTCGATCTCTTTCCAACGGGCGATCCATCAGGTGCCGCGGAGGACCGAGAAAACGTTCGACGGCGGGTGGACTGACGCGGCCGATCGATCGCCGCCCTTCGGCTACCTGCACCGCCACCTTTCTGCACACCGAACCAATCTCCCGTTCGAGGTTCCGCAGCCCCGCCTCGCGAGTGTAATCGGAGATCAACCGTACGATGGCGGCGGAGGTGAACTTGAGTCCGCGGGCGGAGAGACCGTTTTCTTCGACCTGGCGTGGGATGAGGTGGCGACGAGCGATCTCCAGCTTCTCCTCCTCGGTGTAACCGGAAAGGCGGATCACTTCCATCCGATCCAGGAAGGCCGGCTGAATGGTGTCGGTGACGTTGCCGGTGGCGATGAAGAGCACTTTCGAAAGGTCGTAGACGACACCGAGGTAGTGATCGCGGAAGGAGTCATTCTGCTCCGGATCGAGGACCTCGAGGAGGGCAGACGACGGGTCTCCGCGAACATCGGCACCGAGCTTGTCGACCTCATCGAGCATAAAGACCGGATTGGAGGTGCCGGCCTGAGACAGCCCCTGGATAATTCGTCCCGGGAGCGCGCCAACATAGGTCCTTCGATGACCGCGAATTTCGGCCTCATCGCGGACACCGCCCAATGAAGAGCGAGCGAACTCGCGTCCCAAGGCTCGAGCGATCGATCTGCCGAGGGATGTTTTTCCGACGCCGGGCGGGCCGACAAAGCACAGGATCGGACCCTTGCTTTCGGGCCGCAGCTGTCGAACGGCGAGGAACTCGAGGATCCGCTCCTTGACCTTCTCGAGGTCGAAGTGGTCTTCGTCGAGGATGGAGCGTGCGGCCGCAATATCCAGATTGTCGTCGCTGATCGTTGCCCAGGGCAGCGATGTCATCCAATCGAGCCAGGTCCTTGCCACCGATGACTCAGCGCTCTCGGGGTG
Organism: Candidatus Sulfomarinibacter kjeldsenii; assembly: GCA_014764485.1. Classification (GTDB taxonomy): domain Bacteria; phylum Acidobacteriota; class Thermoanaerobaculia; order Thermoanaerobaculales; family Sulfomarinibacteraceae; genus Sulfomarinibacter; species Sulfomarinibacter kjeldsenii. The sequence continues at coordinate 25,497 of JACXWA010000070.1, read as the reverse complement.
CATGGTCCCGAGCCGTCGCAGCTGCCGGTCCACCGCTTCCCGCGCTTCCTGGCTGAGGCCAAGCGCAGCCGCCTTCTCTCGGTACTCCGCAATCTCCAATTCGACGTCGTCAATTTCTCCAAGCTCCTGCTGGATGGTTCGCAGCTGTTGGCGAAGCAGAAACTCTCGTTGGTTCCGATCGATTTCGCCCCTGACCTGAGAGGAGATCTGTTCCTGCATCTCAGCCAGGGCAATCTCCCGTTCGAGAAGCTCGTGGACCCGCCGCAATCTCGGCATCGCGTCGATGGTTTCGAGGACGTTTTGGGCATCGGCCGCGTCGAGCCCAAGATTGGAGGCCGCGAGATCGGCGAGTCGCAGTGGGTCTTCGAGGCCCGAGGTGATGAGGATGACCTCAGGCGAGATCTGCTTCCCGATGGTGCTGACTCGTTCGAGCCCCTGTTTGATCGAACGAACAAACGCTTTCGCCTCGAGCTCGCTCTCGCCTGGATCGGGTTCTTCGAGAGGCGTCAGACGGGCCTCGAAGGATGGCTCGGTCCGGGTAAAATAGTCGACCCGAGCCCGTGACATCCCCTGGATGAGGATGCGAATTGTCCCGTCGGGCAGCTTGAGCATGCGCATGATGTGCGCAACGCACCCGGTCTGATACAGCTCTTCCGGTTTCGGATTTTCGGACTGCGGGTCCTTCTGTGTCAGGACCAGGACGAGTCGATCTCCGGAGAGCGCATCGTCGACTGCCCGTACGGAAATGTCGCGGCCAACGGTTAATGGAATGATGGCGAAGGGGAAGAGTACGGCGTCCCGTAGCGCTATCACCGGCAGCACGTCGGGAATGCTGATCGCGTCCTGAGGTGGATGCTCGTGGTCGGGAAGATCAGGCAGTTTGGCCACCGCGTCTAATCCGTGTTCTCATCTTTGATGAGAAGGTGTCTGAGCTCGTCCATGAACTGATTCACGTCCTCGAATCGTCGATAGACGCTGGCAAATCGAACGTAGGCGACCTGGTCAAGGCGGCGCAGTTCCTCGATGACCATGTTGCCGATCTCTTCGGTCGACATTTCTCGAACATCGCGGGCGGCGAGGGTCGATTCAACGGCGTCAACGATTGTCACTAGATCGCGCCGGGGAACCGGCCGCTTTTCGCACGCACGGAGTAGACCGGTGAGAAGCTTTTCACGATCGAAGCTCTCCCGCCTCCCGTCGCGTTTAACGACGGTTGTCGGGAGTTCGTCAACCCGCTCATAGGTTGTGAATCGTTTGCCGCAGTCCGAACACTCGCGTCGACGCCGGACCTCCAGGCCCGAACGGACGTCGCGGGAATCTACCACCCGGTTGTCGGGGTCACCGCAAAATGGACAGTTCATTCTTCGGCGGCCTCGGATCCTACGGAATTGACCTCGCGCAGGTTGACCCCGAGGAGGGGCACACAGAGCAGCCCGATGATGGTGATGGGAACGAAGCAGATGGCGTGATAGGCAATGGCGATACCGGTAGCCTCATTGAGACCGATGCCGAAGAACAGGGTCATGCCGACCTGAGTTGCCTTGTGGAATCCACCGACGCCGCCCGGAGTTGGAACCGCGAGGCCGATCACGGCCATGGTGACGATGAGATAGGCCGCCCGCAGCGGGAGGTCGACGTCGAAGGCGAGCAAGGTGAAACGGACCTGCCAGCAGATGACGTACCACATGAGGAGCGATGCAGCGGTTGTGATGAGGAGATCACGGGGCCTTTGCAGAACGCGCAGACCGTCGAGAAAATGATTGAAGAAGTTCGTTGTGGGTTGCCGCCACGATGCTTTGATCCAACTGATAGGCCGCGTCAACAGCTCGACGAAGCGCTCCTGGTAGCGGAAGAGTCCGAGCAGAATGCAGGTGCCGATCAAAAGGCCTGCGCCGACAACATAGCCGCTGAGCGATAGCACCTCAAGGCTGTGTTGGGCCTCTTCGTCGAGGTTCGACATAAGGGGTGGCCAGATAACGAAAACCAGGAAGAAGAAGACCACGGACCAGAGGTCAAAAACCCGCTCGGTGAGGATCGAGGCGAGGCTTGCGGAGGCCGGGATCTTCTCCCTGCGGGCGAGCAGGAGTGGACGGATCAGATCACCCATCCGCGCCGGCAACAGGGACAACGCGGCGTAGCCGACCGCGGTCGTCAACAACACACTGGAAAGGCGAACGTGACCAACGGGCCGGAGGATGAACTGCCAGCGGAGAGCGCGCAGCCAGTATGAGGAGAGCGCAACCAGGGAGGCTGCGATTAGCATCTGAAAATCAGCGCCCGCAAGCGACCGCCCGACCTCCTGGAAATCCACGTTCCACAGGAAGACCGCCAGCAGCACGACCATCAGGGCTAGCGAGACACCGATTCGAATTGCCTTCTTCGCCATCTGCCCTAGGGTAGCTGCTTGGCACCGCCTTCACAACACTCGCATCCTCGGTTGATCCTTGTCGCACTGAGCGGAATGAGGAATGAGGAATGAGGAATTAGGAATGCCGCCCAACCGCCCGGGACGATCCGACTGCGGGGGGAGGGGTGAAAATTCCTAATTCCTCATTCCTAACTCCTAATTCAATACCAGCCTTCGCTATGATGGTCTCATGATTGTCGAGGGCGGAACGGTGCTCAGCGTGCGGTCGCACCCGAGGTGTTTGGAACACCAACCGGGACTCGGTCATCCCGAGACACCGCAAAGGGTCCAGGTGGTGCTCGACGCGCTGTCCGCGCGGGCCGAGGGTCGTTGGGTAGTGGATCGTGAGAGTCCGCTGCCTCCGGACGGGGACACGATCGGCGCGCTTGCCTGGATACATGATCCGGCTTATATCGAGCGAGTTCGGGAGGTTTCGGCAACCGGCAACGGATGGCTGGATTCGCAGGATTGTGGCGTTTCGTCCGGAACCTTCGACGCGTCGGTGGCGGCAGCCGGCCTCGCGATGCAGGCGGCCCTCGACCTGGTCAACCGCCGTATCCAGCGAGCCTTCATTGTCGCCCGACCACCCTCCCACCACGCGGGTCGCAATCGGGCATCAGGCTATTGCTTCTTCAATTCAGTGGCCCTGGCCGCGGAGCTTGTGGTCCGAAGTTGGAATCGGCCGGTGGTAATTGCCGATTTTGGGGCCTTGCACGGTGATGGAACGCAACAACAGTTCTTCTCGAGCGGCGAGGTCGGTTTCGTTTCTGTCCACCACTACCCGACCTTCCCAGGCAGCGGCGGTGGGGACGAGGTCGGGGAAGCAGGGGGACTCGGAACGACCCGCAATGTGCCGTTGGCGGGAGGCGCCGAAAACGACATTTTCTGCACCGCGTTTTCCGGCGCTTTGGACGAGATATGTGGGCGCATGCAGCCGGCTGCGATCATTCTGTCGGCCGGATTTGACGCGCATCGCAAAGATCCTATCGGCGGTATGAAGGTGACCGAAGCTGGATTCGGACGCCTGACCGCTACCGCAGTTGACGCAGCAAATCGTTGGTCTGAAGGACGTATTTTGTCCTTTCTCGAGGGAGGATTCGAGCTCGAAGCGCTTGCGAAATCTGCGCGCATTCACGTCGAGGAATTGGCGAAAACCTCAATCGATTAATTTGATCGAGATTCAAATATTTTTGGTGATCTGCATCACGGAGAACGCTTTTCGTGCGAGACTTTGGCACAAAAGTGTGCCCAAACCCCTTCATTTACCATCTTTTATTTGACCGTAGATATGCCTTGGTATATCATTATTACGATCGTAAATCGCCTGGAACTTCGGTCCAGAGGAGGACTCGCAATGCGTTATAAAGGAATCGCCGGAGCGCTTGTTCTGCTGACTCTCCTGCTGCCGATCAGCGCAGTTGCCGAGACAATTTTCTGGCTTGATACGCCGGCAGATGGGGCGACGGTTTTCGGTCTTGTGGAAGTCAACGGTTTTGTCGTTGACGACGGCGAACAGTGCGGCCCCCAGTGGACGTGGCACTCTTGCCAATGGGATGACGCATTGGTGAGTAAAATCGACCTTTACGTCGATGATGAGTTTGTGTCCACGGCGGACATGAATCAGCCACGCTACGATATCATCCAGGCCTACCCGTGGTATGCGGGGACGCCGTACGCGCGCCCCGGCTTCACCACCTCTTTTGACTCCGACGGCTATTTAGACGGAGTGCATACGCTTTTCATGCGGGTCACCTTCAGCGACTCGTCAAGCCAGGACTACGGCCTGCGTTCCGTGACCATCAACAACGATCTCAACCAGGCCCCGCTGGGAGAAATCGAGCTTCCAGGGTCGCTGCAGCCCATGAACGGGGTGTTTCCAGTAACTGGTTGGGCTCTCGATGACGAAGAGATCGCGTATGTAGAAATCATGGTCGACGGTCTGGCGATGGGCAACGCTGTAACCGGTGTCCACCGGCCGGATGTCGGAAACCGGTTCCCGAGTGATCCGGATGCTGAGTTTTCTGGTTTCGTACGCATGCTCAATACGACTGTGCTCAACAACGGGATCCACGTGCTCGCAGTAAGGGTGGTTGATAACGAAGGTGCCTCGCGGGTCATCGGGAGGCGTTTCGTCCAGACCTTCAATACTGGTTCCAATCTGCCACCATTTGGTCAGATCAACTGGCCGATCGCCAACCACGTGATGTTCGGGGACGGATGCGCAGATGCCGAGGACGGTACGCTCCCGCCGTGGTCTGGAGAGATTCCCGAAAGACCCGACCAGGTCGAGATGGTGATTGGTTGGGCGCTCGACGTGGGCTCCCGCACCGACATGGGTGGTGTGGCCTATGTGCAGCTCCTCCTTGATGGCAACATCATCGCTGATACCAATGAGGGCAGCTTCTACTGGGATGAAGTGGAGTGGGACTTCAATTACTACGGCCACCCACGGATGGACATCCACAATCTCTACGTCGACGTTCCGAACTCAAAACACAGTGGTTTCTCGTTCCTGCTCGACATCAACTACCTGATCCTCGCGCGCGGCTACAGTCAGGGTCTGCATTTGTTCAAAGTCCGGGCAGGTGACCGCGAAAACAACGTCACAGACATTGCTCAACTTCCGGTGATTTTTGACTGCAACGACGACCCGGATGACCCGGCATGGGGTGATATCTGGACGCCGGAGCACATGGAACTGGTTGGGGGAGTGGTCGAGGTGACCGGGTTTGCCATCGACAATCGGTCCTTGGACCAGGTCGAGATCTGGGTCGACGGTGTGTACATCGGTGATGCCGAATATCCCATCACCACACCGGATCTGGATGAACTCTATCCATGGCTGCCGCTTTCCTTTTCCAGGAACGCAGGCTTTCGCTACGAACTCGACACCGTCGCAGCCGATCTTGCCGACGGCGAGCACTACCTCGTCGTGTGGACGCATGACAATCGCGACGGTCGGACCATCATCGGTCAGCGGACCTTTGTTCTCGACAATCAGAGTCCCTGACCCCCATTCTCCCGTGGAACCACAGAACCCCGCCGAGGCGGGGTTCTGTTGTTGATGCGGAAGGCTTGCGGCTTGAGGCCTGACCAACGAACTACCGACTTCTACGTGCCAGGGGATTCGACCCCAGGTCCCAAGCCCCAAGCCTCAGGTCTCCAACCTATCGCATCATGCCAATGTGGCACGGGCGCAGTTACAATGTCCGCACTACGGAGGTGTGCGTGAGAGCTTTGTACTTCGAAGAGCATGGAGGGACCGACAAGCTGCTTTACGGTGAGCGGCCGGAACCCGAACCTGGACCGGGTGAGGTGAGGGTGCGGCTGAAAACCACTGCTCTCAATCATCTCGATCTCTTTGTCCTCGAGGGGATACCTGGCATCCCCATCGAGTTGCCCCATATCGGCGGAGCGGACGGCGCTGGTGTCGTGGACGCAGTCGGAGAAGGGGTTGGTGACGTCGAAGTCGGCGCCGAGGTGGTTTTTGACCCAGGATTGTCCTGCGGCCATTGCGAGTATTGCCAAAGCGGCGAGCAAAGCCTCTGTGTGCGATTCGGAGTACTGGGAGAGCACTCGGACGGAACCTTTGCCGAGGCCGTGGTGGTGTCGGCTCAGTCACTCGCGCCGCGTCCGAACCACCTGTCGTGGGAGGAGTCGGCGGCCTTTGGTCTCGCCCACCTCACCGCGTGGCGAATGCTGATCAATCGAGGAGGACTGCGTCCTGGCGAGACGGTGCTCATTCATGGCATCGGTGGTGGTGTGTCGATGGCCTGTCTCCAGCTCGCGAAGATTGTCGGGGCACGTGTCATCGCGACCTCTCGGAGTGACAAAAAGCTCCGCCGTGCTGTCGAGTTAGGCGCTGACGAGACACTGCCGGCCGACGATCAGGTCGCCCGTGGCGTTCGCGGTCTGACCGGCAAACGAGGAGCCGACGTGGTTGTCGACTCGGTTGGCGAGGCAACCTGGATGCAATCTCTGAAGGCGGCCGCGAAGGGCGGCCGGATCGTGACCTGCGGGGCCACTTCGGGGCCCAACCCGGTCGAGGAGATCCGGCTGATCTTCTGGAATCAGCTCAGCATCATCGGCTCGACGATGGGATCCCGCCGAGACTGGCGGCAGCTGATAGCGGCGGTCGAAGGGCACCGTCTCAAACCTGTTATCGACACCGTATTTCCTTTGGCCGAGGGCCGAACGGCGTACGAACGAATGGAGGAGGCGGGGCAATTTGCTAAGATCGTGCTGTCCATCGATGGCTGAGCCTGCAAAGGTCAATGGGAAGCTCGCCAAGTACCTCTGATTCGACACTTCGAAATGAGTCAATTTGACTGAAGCCATGGGCCCGCCGACGACCGAATATCCCTCACCGAAGGTGCTGGCTCGTCCCGAGCACCAGCTTTCGCGAGGGAGCCTGTCGGCAGAAGCGCTCAAGGTCCTCTATCGGCTTCACCGGTCCGGATACGCGGCCTACCTGGTTGGCGGCAGCGTACGTGATCTCCTGCTCGGCAACCGGCCCAAAGATTTCGATGTTGCGACCAATGCGCGGCCGCAGGAAATCAGACGGCTGTTTCGCAACTCTCGTGTCATCGGGCGGCGGTTCCGACTCGTGCATGTGTTCTTCCGAGCCGGCATCATCGAGGTCGCCACCTTTCGCGCCAGCCCGGAGCCGCCGGAATCTCCAAACGATTGGGAGGAGGCGGCTGCTGAAGAGGCGGAGGAGAGCACAACCACAGATCGCCCACAGCCGGCGACCGAGGATGTTGTTTTCGGCACGCCCGCGGAAGATGCTCGCCGTCGAGATTTTACGGTCAACGCGCTTTTCTACAACATCGCGGATTTCTCGATCATCGACCATGTCGGCGGAATCGAGGACCTCGAGCGGGGTCTGATTCGCACCATCGGTGACCCGGACCAACGTTTCATCGAGGACCCGGTGCGGATGATGCGTGCGTTGGAGTACAGTGTTCGCCTCGGTTTCGATATCGATGCGCGAACCAGTGATGCAATCACTGCCCAGCGAGACTTGATCGCGGAGGCCTCGGCGCCGCGCCTGACATACGAACTCCTGGAGTCGTTACGGTCAGGACATGCCGCCGGTATTCACGAAGCCTGGCGCCGGTCGGGCGTGTTCACGCGGGCATTTCCGGATCTTCCGATCGACACCGATGAGAGCATGCGCGTCCTCGAGATGGTTGATCGGGAGATCAATTCGAACCGCGAACTCTCGGACCCAAGCTTGATTGGAAGCTATTTTCTCGGTCGATTCCTCGCGATTGCGGAAGAGGAGACCTCTGATACGGGTCGGGTCGACAACCCCCAGGTCCTGGGGCGGCTCAGAGAGTCGCTCGAGCCGGCTTCGACAAGCATGCATCTCTCGAACCAGACCCTGCACCTGTTGCACCAGGGCCTCTTCGCTTTGACCAAAATGAGGCGGCCACCGGACCGTGGGCGCCAGGTCCTCAAGCTGGTGCGCCAGGAGTATTTCAAGGTTGCGTGGGAACTGTACGGCTTTGCGGTTGCCCTGGGCTACATTTCTCCTGAGGCACACCAGGGGTGGAAACGCGCCTTGCGCAAGGTCGGCACCAAAGACCGAAGCGATGCTCCCCTCAAGAGCGCAACCGAGCGCCCGCGCCCGCGCCGCCGCCCGAGACGGAGGCGGTGAGATATGGGGGTTAAGGACCTGAAGGAGGCGGCGCGTCGTGTCGACGAGTTGCGAGAGCTGGTTCGCCGCCACGACCACCGCTACTATGTCCTTGCCGATCCCGAGATTTCAGACTACGAGTACGATCAGCTCTTTTCCGAGTTGAAGGAGCTCGAAGAGGAGTTCCCAGACCTTCAGACTCCGGCCTCGCCGACCCAGCGCGTGGCGGGAGAACCGTTGCCGGGACTGGACCAGGTCGAGCATGCGGTTCCCATGCTCTCGCTCGACAACAGCTACTCGCGGGATGAGCTCGAGTCGTGGTACGAACGGCTTTGCCGGGAGCTTGGACACGACCCTGGAGATCTCGCCGCCGAGCTCAAAATTGACGGTGTTTCGATCTCCCTTGTGTACGTCGACGGAATACTCGAACGTGCAGTGACTCGCGGTGACGGGGCGGTGGGCGATGACGTCACGTCCAACGCCCGCACGATCCGGCAGCTTCCCCTCAAAGTAGATGGTCTACCGCCCCTGGTTGAAATCCGGGGAGAGGTCTACCTGGCGAGGAGCACTCTGGATGAACTCAATAACGAGCGCCGCCAAGAGGGCAAGCGCGAGTTCGCAAACCCGCGCAACGCCGCGGCCGGTGCGATTCGGTTACTCGATCCGCGACAGGCGTCGCGACGACGTCTCGGACTGTGGTGCTACCAGATGGCTCGCGCGGAGGGCCGTGAGGGAGACAGCCACGTCGCCTCGCTCGAGTGGCTTCGCGGGCTTGGGTTTCCGGTCAGTCCTGGGCTCAAACGGTGTCCGGGACTCACCGAGGTGGAGACCTTCATTGACCGCTGGGAGCAGCGACGGCAACACCTCGACTACGATACCGACGGCATCGTGGTCAAGGTCGATAACGCCGCCGGGCGCGCCGCTCTCGGTAGCACATCACGCTCGGTGCGGTGGGCGGTTGCCTACAAATTCCCTCCCGAGGGCCGGACGACGAGGCTCCTCGACATCGTCGTGCAGGTCGGTCGTACCGGAGTGTTGACGCCGGTAGCGGTTTTGCAGCCGGTGGAGATTGCGGGTTCGACAGTTTCACGAGCGACCCTCCACAACTTTGACGAAGTCGTGCGGCTCGATGTTCGCATCGGCGACACGGTGTGGGTCGCCAAAGGCGGAGAGGTCATCCCGAAAGTGGTCGGAGTTGTGACCGCCGATAGAGAGCCCGAGGCACGGCCCTATGCAGTGCCGGAGAAATGCCCCGAGTGCTGCACGCTGGTGGTGCGCGAGGTGGAAGAGGTTGCCCTGCGCTGCCCCAACCCCGATTGTCCTGCGGTGACTCGGGCGCGGCTTCGCCACTTAGTGGCTCGAGGTGCGATGGAAATCGAAGGTCTCGGAGGCCGGCTGCTCGAGCAACTGGTCGAGGCAGGTTTTGTGACCGACGAGGCATCCCTGTGGGACCTCGAGGTGGATAGTCTGGCGGAGCTGCCGGGCTGGGGCGAACTGTCAGCAAAAAATCTCCTGGGTGAGCTCGAAGGGGCCCGCGATCGACCTCTTCACCGCCTGCTCTTCGCACTCGGCATACCTCATGTCGGCGAGCGGGCGGCAAAGCTCCTGGCGGGGCGCTTCGGCAGTCTCGAGGCACTCGCCGCGGCCGATCCCGGGGCGTTTGAAGAGGTTGATGGTATCGGTCCCGTGATCGCTACTGCGGTCACCGAGTGGTTTTCGAAACCGCGTCATCAGTCTCTGGTGAGGCGTCTGGCCGAGCGTCAAGTCGATCCCCACATGGAGATCGGCGATGGGAAGGACAAATCTCTTGCTGGTCTTGTATTCGTCATCACCGGCAGTCTCAGTCGGCCGCGGCGCGAACTGAAGGAGGAGTTGGAGAAACTGGGCGCCTCCGTAGCAGGTTCCGTATCAGGGAAAACCTCTTATCTGGTGGCCGGAGAAGACTCGGGCAGTAAGCTAGCCAAGGCGCGAGCGCTCGACGTAGAGATCATCGACGAGACCGAACTGGCAGAGATGTTGGATGGATAAGTACTCCGATGCATAAATATGATCGTATTCGGCCACCGCTGCATCGCCCCTGCCGACGCTTGGCGCCCTTGAAGTACGGCAAGGGTACATCTGCGGTCGCCAAGCGTCGGCAGGGGCGCGCATCGGCGCCCTCGGTACGTGACCGTATTTATGCATCGGAGTACTAAGGGAGTTGGTGCCGTGGAACCTGTGATCTTTCTCGTAGACGATGACGATGGGTCGCGCGATGCGATGACCCGCACTCTGGAACGGGTGGGGTATCGCCTGCGGGCATTTGCCTCCGCCGAAGAAGCTCTCGAAAAGCTGCGTGAAGGTGATCAGGTCGATGCGATAGTCTCTGATGTTCGAATGCCGGGCATGGACGGCTACGAGTTCTTGCGCGAGGTTCGTGCTGAGTACCCGATTCTGCCGTTCCTTCTGGTCACCGCCTATGCTGATGTGAAAGACGCCGTGGCGGCGCTCCAGGAGGGTGCCGATGACTATCTCACCAAACCAGTGAAGGTACAGGAGCTGCGCCAGCGGGTGCAGCTTCAACTCGAACGACGGGTGTTGTCGGATGAGAACCGTCGTCTGCGCCAGCGACTCGAAAAGAGCTTTGGATTCGAGGGCATTGTCGGCCACTCCACCGCCATGGAGGACCTTTTGGAACGGCTTCGCGTCGTGGCACCAACGCGATCGACAGTCCTTGTCGTCGGCGAGTCGGGAACCGGCAAAGAGTTGGTTGCCAACTCTCTCCACCAAAACTCGCCACGTGCCCGCGGGCCATTCGTGGCCATTAACTGCGGCGCCATTCCCGGTGAGATTCTCGAGTCTGAGCTCTTTGGTCACGAAAAGGGAGCCTTTACCGGCGCACACCAACGCCGCATCGGTCTGATCGAACGTGCAGCCGGTGGGACCCTCTTTCTTGATGAAATCTCGGAGCTGTCCGCCGACCTGCAGGTCAAGTTGCTTCGCGTGCTCGAGGAGCGTCACATCATGCGGGTCGGAGGGGCAACGCAGATTGCGGTCGATTTCCGGCTCGTTGCGGCGACCAATCGTCATCTCGCCGAATGGGTCGAGTCGGGCCGCTTCCGTCAGGATCTCTTCTACAGGCTCAAGGTGGTCGAGCTCAGCATTCCGCCGTTGCGAAAACGTGCCGGCGATATCCCACTGTTTGTCCAGCACTTTGTCGAGTACTTCAACGAGGAGCTCGAAAGGGATATCAGTGGTGTTCACCCGGCCGTATTGGCAGCTCTCAAACGGCAGTCGTGGCCTGGGAACGTTCGCGAGCTCCGAAACCTGATTGAGACGATGGTGCTCTTCGCGCGTTCCGGTGAAATCGGGCTTGAAGATTTGCCCGCCGAGTACCGGACGCCGACTCAGCAATCAGAGTCGGTGGAACCAACCACGTGGCAGCCGCGACCGATGGACGAGATCGAAAAGGAAGCCATACTTCGTACGGTTGCTCACACAGGAGGCCACAGGGCCCGCGCGGCAGACCTCCTCGAAATCGGGCTCAGGACGTTACAGCGGAAGCTGAAGGAATACGGCGAGATCGCTCCGCGAGAAAATGGCGAGCCGGAAAACGAAGACTAGGCTGCTCCCCAGGACAGCGCTTCAGTATTCGGCGCGGTCTTCTCTGAACGCGCTTCCCGAGAGGATGCCAGGCACGCCGAAGAAACGATGAGGACATCGTCTCTTCGGGAGCCAGGCACCTCCGGTCAACGTGCGGTCCCGCCTACGCGGTAACTACCCGCCAATTAATCGGCGTACAGGGCGCGTAACAAAACGTGCCGTCTCTGACGATTTTGGACGCGAGCTCTTTTCAGTCGAGCAGGGCGATGGGGCCAAACATCGTCAGAGGGGGCACTCCTCGGAAGCGCGTTGCGAGAAGCGCGTCGAAGCTGGATTCGCGAGGCCGGAGTTCAGGCACCGGTGTTAAAATTGAATGACTCGAAAGGAGCGCGTGATGGAAATTCCCGGCAAGGTTGCACTGTACTGCCCCCTGATCGATGTCAAAGGGACCGTCGGGATGCTGGTGTCGGTTTCCGATCACGGCTACTACCATGTCGAGGTCCCAATCAAGGGACGCACACACGTCATGCTGCTGCCCATTGCGCACACCGCGCTGTATTTCGCTGATCCCGAGCCCGAGGCTGAGGAGGGTTTCGAGATCGAGCGCTGATTCGGGTCGTCCCGACTAGAGAAATAGCGAATAACCCCGCCATCCGCGCTGTTATAGAAGCGTGGCCCAAAACAAAGAAGATCTCATTGGGGGGGCATGGGTCGAGGTCCTCGACCAGCTCGGCGAAGCGGTTATCGTCCTCGATCATCAGCGCACCCTTCAACATGTGAATGACGCTGCTCGACGACTGCTGGGCTATGAGCACGGGCAGCGAGTCGGTGGGAGGTGCAAGCTCACGACTCGCGGGGTCGACTGCGAAAATGCCTGTCCCTTGACCTTTGCACTCGAAACGGGGCTCGAGCGGGTTGAGGACTTCGCCACCGTCTATCACACGATTGACGGGCGTGCGCTGGCCCTGAGGATCACGGTCATTCCGCTGACTGACGAAGGAGGCGGGTTCCGGGGCGCGGTTGAAATCCTGCGACCCACTGATCCGAAGCCCGGCTTCTATCTGACCGGATGTTCGGCTGTGACCGACGCCCTCAGAGAGCGTGTCGCAGCCCTCGCTCGAGGGCGCGCAGACGTCTGTGTCGTTGGCGAGGCACCGGCCTGCCGGGACGTGGCACGTGCCATGCACCGCTTTTCAGGCATGCCGGACAACCTGTTCCATACATGGGATGGGAGCTGGGATGGGATCAGTCCGTGGCCGCCCGGGACCATGTACGCCTCCGGTGACATGGTCGGTGACTTGTTTGACGGGACTCGCCCGGAAGGGTGGCGGGTTGTCATCGAAGGGACGTCCACTGCCGAGGTTTCATCCATCGAAGTCCTTGAATTGCCTTCGGCCGAAGAGCGGGAAGAGGATCTGTCGACGATGATCGTCGCCTGGATCGAGGAGCTCTCACCGCGTACCAGGGTTTCGCAGGAGGCCCTCGAACGACTCACAAGGGTGGCGCGAGACCGCGGCTTTGAGCAGCTGGAGAGTGTGTTGACGGCCGCGCTGGCTGTGGCTGGGGAATGTGTTGAAAAGGACCATCTCCCGGTCGACGGATATCACACGGCATTTGTAGATGAACTCCTGAAGGCGCCGAAACCTCTCGCTGCCCTCGAAGAACGGCTGCTCCGCGAGGTGCTCGAACGTTGCGGATGGCGGATGCAGGAGGCAGCCGAACGGGTTGGGGTTTCCCGCGTAACCCTGTGGCGCAAGATGAGAGACCTCGGGATCGAGAAAGGCTCATAGACCGCTCCGCCCACCCTTCCGCTCAGATCCAAGATCCAAGATGCAAGATCCAACCACCCACCCAGATTCAAGATTCAAGATTCAAGATCCACCCATCCGCCCCCACGAACTCATCGCGGTCTTGTATCTTGCATCTTGTATCTTGGATCTTCTCCCGCATGGCACGGCGGGGAACTCGAGTTCGAGAGCTTCTTCCAGCTCTTACTCTTCCGGATCGGACGTGAACCGGTACCCCACGCCGCGGACGGTGTGAAAGTGGAGCGGATTACGGGGGTCGCCCTCGAAGTGTTTACGGAGGCGGTGAATGAATGTGTCGAGGGTCCGGGTCGAAGTGTCAAAGGTGTAGCCCCAGACCCGTTCGAGCAGCTCGCCGCGGGTCAGGACACGGCCTTCGTTTTCGGAGAAGAAACGGACCAGCATCACCTCGCGCTCGGTGAGCGCGACCGCGCCCTCCGGTGTGCTGGCCCGCATGGTGTCCATATCGACCTCGCACTCGCCGACCTTCACCACCGGCCCGGTTCGGGCAGGTGTCCGTGACCACTCGGAACGTCGCACGATTCCGCGAACGCGAAGGACGAGCTCCTCGACCAGAAATGGCTTGGTCAGGTAGTCATCGGCGCCGAGTTGGAGCCCGAGGATTCGGTCTGCATCGCTGCCGCGGGCGGTAAGGAAGAGAATCGGGATCATATTGCCTTCGCTTCGCAGGCGGCGGCAGACCTCGAATCCGTCGATCCCGGGGAGCATGATGTCGAGGATTAAGAGTTCGAAGTCAGATGAACGTTGGGCGAGTTCGTCAAGCCCATCTTCCCCGGTGCCCACTCTGTGTACCGAGAAACCTTCCAGTTCGAGATTCCGGCAAAGACCGTCAGCGAGCGGCTCGTCATCCTCGACGACGAGCAACCGGATCGTATCGGGATCAGTTTGAGATTCGTTCACTCCTACAATTGTAACCCCCAACCGCCCAACCAGATGCAAGATTCAAGATCCTAGATGCAAGATCCACCCTCAACCGTGCGCAGCCCTTTCGTCACTTTGCATCTTGTATCTTGCATCTTGTATCTCAAGCCAGAATTGCGTTGTTCGGCGGGTGGTCCTGGAAATTACGGTGAAGTGGAGTTCAGCCCCACAAACGTCCCGCCATTGCGGCGGCAGAGGATCCTCATCAGAGTGGCGTAACGGACGCCGGTGTGTTCACCGGCGCCGGCAACCGAAAACACGGTTGGGAAACCGATCGCATGGATCCGTACCCGCCTCTCGCCGTCCCTGTTGCTGGTGTTGAGACGGTCTACCTCGCGCACGACCTGGTCGATAGAGGCGCCGGTGAATTCGTCGCCAAAGACATAGATCGATATTCTGTGGTTTGGACTGGCGAAAGTCCGGATGGCTCGGGTGATGCCCTCAACAGGACTCGAGTTCGAAAACACGTTCCACGAGCGGAGCCGCGCGATCACCGCTTTTCGGCGTCCAGGTGTGTCGGGGATCCACTTGCCGGCGTACTGCGAGTACATGTACTGACCCATGTCGTTCATGATCTGCAGACCCTTGACCTGTGGATAGGTATCGAGGACCTGGGTCATCTTTTCGACGACGGCCGGCCAGGCGTAGTGGAACATGGAACCCGATGTGTCGATGACGAAAATGATGTACTCGCTGTCCACCGGGATTCCGCCGACCATAGCGTCGGGCTTACGACGCTGTCGGCTCTGTTCGAGGAGTCGTCGCATCTCGTCCGAAAGTTCCTGTTGAGCGGCCAGCATTCGGCCCTCGAGGATGTCCTGAACCTCTGAAAGCTCCTCGCTCGATGCGTACTCACCGCGAATCTCGGACAGATCGCCACGGAGCCGCGCGATGTGGCGCTGTTCCTCTGACAGTTGTTGCGTCTTGCCGCGGAGTCGACGATCAAGGATCGTGGTTTCGCCCCGAATCTCATAGAGCTCGGCCTCGAGCTCGATCAAGAGACGGTCGAGGTCCTGCCGGGCCTCTTCGATCGCCTTTGGTTCGCCAAATTTGGTCAACACCAGCAACAAGATGATGGCGCCGAATCCACAGCAAATGACGTCGAGAAACGAAAGGGAGAAGACCTCGAAATTTCTCCTTTGACGTCTCATGGCCAGTCCTCCGCCATGCTCATGAAGGACCCGCGGGTGCCGATTGCCAGCTTCCAGAACGCGCTGGCCGCGAGCGGGTCGCCCTCCATCGGGAAAAGGACGACGTTGACTGGGATCCCGGACGGCAGCTCTTCAACGGCGCGGTTGAAAAACTTCGCCCTCTGCCGGGCGGAGACCGTAGAGGCCCTCGCCGGGCTTTTGCCGACTGTCGGCAGGCCGTCAGTCAAGAGGATGATGTTGTCGGGCCTCGGGTTGAGTTGGGACGCGACTGACAGGGCGTGGAAGAGGCTGGTGCCATCGGCGGGGACGATACGGTTCAAACGTCGCACCGCGCCATCCAATACCTCGCGGTCCGAGCCATCAAGCCACCGTCCCGCGGTGTCTGGGGAAACCGGTTGTGCAGAGGTGTTGAAGGAATAAATCTGGAAACGGCTGTCGCGTGGGATTTGGGTCGTTAACCAGTCCACGGTGGCCAGGGCCTGGCGCCACTTGGCTGCCCGAACTTTGTCCTTTTCCGGCAGGTTTCGGCGCCGAATGACGTTGACGATGGTGCTGCCGAGCATGCTGGCCGAGGAGTCGACAAGAAAGAGAATCCGACTGCCTCCGACCTTGAGCCCGGTCAGGTATTGGCGATCTCCGTCGCCAACATGAACGCGGACTCGGTCGCCCGGGGTCTCCTCAGATGGAAGTGACGCCGACAGGCGGCGTGCGTCTTCCTCCAGCGATTTCAAATCCGACTGCAGCCGGTTGATGTGCTCACGACGGGCGAGGGTCGAAGCCTCGAAGGTCGCGAGCTCGACTCGGATTTCTTTCAGTGATTCGATCATGCGCAACGCCAGACCCTGAGTCAGGACGCGCTCATCATCGGTTTCGATGATTGTGTTGCGAAGCTCCACTAGATTTTTGTGGCCTTCGAGGACTTCCCGCTCGAACCGATCGACCTCTCCTTGGAGGTCGCTGGTGACCTTGACCGAGTTATCGCGAATTGCGCCATTGATGATCATGAAGAGGAGAATCACCGCTCCCAGGCCGCAGGTCATCGCATCCAGGAAAGACAGTCCGATTGGGGTGACGTCTCGGGTCCGCATTTCAATCCGCCATCGAGACGACCAGGATTTCTTGATCGGCCGACCCGAGACGTAGCCGGTCGCCGGGGGCCAGGGCCGTCCGCCCCTCGATTGGAGCGCCGTTGATGGTCACCTCAGTCCCTGCCGGGGCCTCGAGGACGGCCTGGCCGGCAAGCCAACGGACAGACGCCTGCGGCTGATCAACGTCGGCGCGTTCCACGACTCCGGCATGATCGAGGGCGAGTGGTACAGAATCGATGCGGTGGGCGACTCCATTGATTACGAGATGGGTCGGCAGGTGTCGTTCACCGTCGCGTGGTGACGTCACGGGGATGGTCACTGGCCCCGGAGGTCTCGCATCGAGGCCCGGGAGGCGGGTGATGAAGGGCAGGGCGGGATCTGTTGAACGGATCCGGTCGGCGTGGGCGAGGGCGCCGCTGGCCGCGGCTGCGGGATGCAAGACCACGACTGCGGAATCAGTGTGTTCCTCGAGGTGGTCGGCAAGCCCCGGCAACGCTGCCGAGCGGTGACTGAGTAGGAGGGTCCTGTCATTCGGGTGCTCGTGATCGTTGACCAGAGAAGAGAGTGTCTCGTAAGTGGGTATAGCGGCGTCGATGATGCGTGCACGGTCCAGCTCGATGGTGTGTTGGCGGCCACCCGATGCGATGCGCACCTCGGTCGACTCCTTTTCCGTCAGCACCTCGAGGTGGTCGGCCAGTTGGGTGTAAAGCACCTGCTCGGTGGCCGCGACATGCAGCGGATCGAATCGGGTTGTGCGGACAAAGGTTTGAGCGATGACCCGGGCCCAGGTATCCCGGAGAGCAAGGAGTCCGACCCGGGGTTCAATACGTACGGTTTTTCGAACAATTTCATGGCCGTGCTCGAGCTCGGTCAGAACAGCGCGGTGGAGGTGAAAATCGAGGTGAAACACAGACGGCCGTAGCTCGCGATCGGCAGCAGCGGCAACCGCGGCATCGATCAGACCACAAACCCGAATTCCGAGCTCACGGGCGATCCCGAGGAGCAGCGCGAGCTGTTCGTCGGAATAGACGCCGGGCACCGCAATAATGACCTCGTCGGCATTTCCGCCGTACGCCTCCCACACAGCCTTCAGGTGAGCATGGGCGAGATCGGCGGTCCGCAGATAGCCGGGGAAGGGACGGCCAAGCGGAGCAGTTCCGAGGTCCTGCCAGAAATGGCTGTGGAGACGCCGGGGATTGAGACGGGCTTTGCCTTCCGCATCGAGACCCACCGCGAGCTCTCGACCGTCGATCAGGGCAAGGCCGGGACTCGGCCGCGATAGCCTTCCCCTTGGGCTCACGAACTGGAGCCCGGTGTCGACCAGTTTTAGAGCGACGCGGTCCACGATATTCAGCGCGTCCCGACTCGCTGCGAACGATCAGGCGACGCCGTGCCTGCCTGGAGATGACGGACGAGGTGGGTATCGACGTATGCCTCCGTGTCGAGGACCAGCCGTTCTTGCCGCAGCTGGAGCTGGTGGAGGAGGAACATCAGGATGATCGAAATCAACAGAGCAACAAATGTCGAGTTGAATGCGACGCCGAGGTTTCGAGTCACTCCGGTGATATCGCCCTCGACTGCCCGATGAGCCTGTCCGAGGGCCGTGCCGATACCGCGCACGGTGCCGATAAAACCGATCGATGGAATCGCCCAGGCAATGTAGCGCACCATTGAAAGCTCGGAGTCGAGACGCTCCGCCTCGGTTTCTGCGGTGCTGTGAGCGGTGTCTGATGCGTCCTGGATGCCGCCGGTTGCGCCAAATCGCCGCAGGGCCGACAGCACCACCCGCGGCAACAAAAGTCGTTGCTGGTTCTTGGGCAACGCCTCGATCTGTCGCGCGTATTCGCGGGAATCCTCGGGCAGGATTCGCACGCCGTCAGCTACCGGCACCAGATCAGAATCGAGGAGTTGATTCTCCCGGGCGATTGTCAGGCCTTTGGATGCCATGATTGCCATCGCCCACAACATGAGCACGAAACACGCCTCCTGCTCGAAGTCACGAACGATCACCCATACCGACCGTTGTTGGACGTATTCGGGGTCCGCCGCCATCAGAGCCGCCTGTTCGTCGGAAAAGGTATCGGCACGGGGTCGGACCGCGGTTACGTAGAACGCGTGGACGATGATCAACGCCACAACCAGCGAGGCGAGCTGAAAGACGAAGTCGACCGAATCTGAGCGACGCATGACGGCCTCAGATGTCTGTCGGAAAAGCGACCGCGCTGTCGGCAGGGAGGCGCTCGGTCGGTTGGAAATCGGGAAGAGGTTCTTCGGTCGTCGCTTCGGGTCCCTCGGCAGTCTCCTGCGGTGGGGAGCCGGCGTCGGCTGTGGGCCAACCGGTGGTCAGTGCAACCACGAGTACCAGAACCGCGAGGATGGCGGTGATCAAAGGTCTCTTGATCGTTTTCATATATCTCCTCCGCTTACTGCGTGCTGCGCGCGATCCGAAAGCCGAGATCGGGCCGCGCCGAGTCTCCGTAGTCCCGGTAACTCAGTCGGAGCTCGGTCGTGTTGGTGTCCATCCAGCTTGCGCCTCTGATGACATGGTACGCCCCCTCGGACGGTCCGGTGGGGTCACGGGTGACCTCGCTGGGTGGAGAGGGTGTCACCGTGTAGACGTCGTGGACCCACTCTGACACGTTGCCACCCATGTTATAGAGTCCGAGCGGGTTGGGCCGGTAACTGCCTGCCGGAGCAGTTGCGCCGTGGTTGTCGGTATATCCCGGAATGGCACTGCCGAGCACTGATGCGCCCGTCGAGTCACCGAAGTTACCGGCATCCGCCGGCACCGGCAACGACTCGCCCCAGGCATATTTGCGGGCGCCGGCCGAGTTCGGATTACGGGCGGCCCACGCCCACTCAGCCTCGGTCGGCAGGCGAAAGCCTCGTGAAAACGGAGATCGGGCGACCATCTTGCCGCCCCGTTCGACATAGACTGGCGGCAGGCCGGCGCGCTCCGATAGCCAATTGCAGTATTTCGCAGCGTCGTTCCAGGTGATGTTGACAACCGGGTGGTGGTCGATTTCGAGGTTGTAGCTGCCAACCGCTCCGGACCGGTGCCCGGACCGGAATTCGCGAAAATCACTGTTCGTGACTTCCCGCGTCGCAAGGTAGAAAGGCTGTGTCAACTCGACCTCACGCAAGACCTCATTGGCACGCCGGCCGGGTTCACGGCGGGCGGCTCCCATGGTGAAGCGCCCGGGTCCCACCAGCACCATGTCGACCCCTTGCGGGCTTGTGATTTTCTGGGGCAAACCAGCCGGCCCCTCCTCTTTGAGCTCCGCGGACACAGCCTGTGGGAGACCGGGCTCGGGGGTCAGATTGGTGCGGTATGAGACGTAGCCCTCAAGTTGAATTTCGATCTGGTACGGGCGTGCCTCGAGCTCCAGGGTCTGAGGAGTGGTTCCGGAAGACACGCCGTCGATCAGCAACTGAGCCCCTGGCGGCAGGGAGGTCACCGAAACTTCGCCCGAGAGCAGTTCGAGCTCGGCCTGAACCTCCGATCGCCGGCCTGAGGAGATCTCGACCACGGTCGCAAAGGTTCTGCGGCCGGCCATCGATATGGTTACCTTGTAGCTGGCGCCCGGAGCGAGATCGATCGCGAGCGGCGTCGTTCCACTGAAACCCCCGTCGATCGTCACCGAGGCGCCGGTCGGTTCCGAGGCGACGTCCAGCCGGCCATCCACAGGGACGAGTCGAACGAGCCCGAAGGTGATCGCTTCACCGGCAGTGACCTGGAGTTGTCTGGAGAAAGACTTGTAGCCCTGCCGGCGGATCTCAACGATCCGCTCGCCGGCCTCGATTCGATGCTCGAGGGGAGTCGATCCGACAACGGTACCATCCAGGGAGACTGTTGCATTGGCGGGGGACGTTTCGACGGTGAACGGCGCCCAATTGGGGACCAGAACGGCTTCCAGTTCTTGTGGCGCTTCTCCCGGTTCGAACACGACGGTGGTCTGGTATGGCAGGTGGAGTGGTGCCGTGATTTCGACCGTGTGCTCACCGGCCCCGAGTTCGATGTCGTAGGCCGGAGTGGATCCCGACGATTCCCCGTCGATTGTGATCTCGGCGCCGTCTACCGGACGCGAGGTGACGGTCAGCAGACCTCCGAGAGGCTCAAAAACGAAGCCGACCACTGACGGCGTGTCACCGTTGACCTCAAGAGTCTCGGAAAGGCGCCGGTAGCCCTCGAGTTCGGCCGCCACGGTGTAGCTCCCGGAACGGAGGAGGTAGCTGTCGCCGAGCTTTGGCGTCAGCCAACTTCCTTGTATTTCCAGATTGTCGGCCGTGGGACTGGTCTCGATGCGGACCGCGCGCGCCGTGATGACAAACCAGGCGGGGGCGGCGAGCAGGGCGATGGCCGCCATCATTACCAGCAAACGTGGACTGATTCTGAAACGGGCTCGGCGCGGTGGTGATTGCCATCTCGGCTCGAATTCGGTTGGCGCGATCGCCCGATCTGTCGCTGAGGCCTGTGGGTGTTGGGGAGCATCCGCTTCTGGAAGCTCCAAGATTGGCGGAGTGGTCTGGACGAGAGCCAGACATACGGTATCGCCGCTGACTTGACATCGCAGGCGGTGGCTGCCGACACCAACTTCGTCGCGGTCTCCGAGCCACCGCGACGCGGTCAGGAGAACGCCGTTGCAGGTCAAGGGCGCCTCGCCCGGCTGGTCCTCTGCCGGTTGGATGAAAAGCTCTCCGCGGTCGTGGCCCAGAAAAGCGATGGCACCATCCTTGGCGAGGCCGGGCAACGCGAGATGACAGGCAGCACCCCCCACGCTCAGAGGCATGTCATCGGATGTGTAGATACGCCGTTCGTTTCCGATCTCAGCAGAGAGGACGATACTCATAGGCTATCCGTGCATCGTACGACAAGCGGCTTCGGGGGCGTTCCGGGTGTGACTACAAGTTGTAATCGGACATCGCGGTACCCGCTGCGGCTGCCGACAACGGTGTAGGCGCCGGGCTTGAGATTCAGCTCCCGACGGGTGAAAGTGCCCAGGCGACCGACCCGGTAGACCATGATCTCGGTCTGCGCGTCGGATTCCAGCACTACCGCCACCGGCGTTGAGACGTGTTCCAAGAGGACCTGGAGACGAGCAATTTGACCCCTGAGGCGTGGCCCGCTCGGCACGGTTTCCAGAGTCTCTTCGAGGCACGAGGCGGCGTCATCGAAGACAGTCGCGGTGGAGAGGCGGCCAGGGTTGGCGAGGTGGAATTCAACCTTCTCGTCGAGGGCAGCCCGTGTTCCCGTCCTCTTGCGGCCGTCGAGTGCCGGGGCGGACTCGGGATCGATTGCCAGTATCGCGGAGTACATCTCCTCGGCCTCACGCCAGGCCTCGTTTTGTTCGAACTCGCGCGCCCGACGGAGGTTGGTGGCGACCGATTCGCGACGCTGCCCGGCCCTGGCGCGGGCGAGACCGTCTGCGACCTCGGGCGCTTCAGGCCGTAGACGAGAGGCCAATGCAAAGGCATCCTGCGCGGCCAGCCACTGACGATTTTCGAGGGCCGCAAGGCCATTGGACATGGCATCGACGTACTGACGGTCAGCTTCCGAGGGTTGGCGCTGCGGCGGGTTGCGCGGGTGGACAGGGGCCGGACGTGGGGTGTTGGTGGGTGGTGGCAGGAGGGGGCTCGGTTCCGAGAGTTTGCTGTCAACGAGGGGCGGCACGTCCTGGGTAGCAGGAGCCGGAACTTCTGGCGACGGAGCGCTGGCTTGCACCTCGCCGCCTCTGGGGGCTTGATTCTGGCGTTGCTCCTGCCACCGCGGAAGGAGGACAAAGACCCCGATCAAGCCGAGAATCAATGCGGCAGCTGCGGCCGCCCTTGCGGCAGGTCTACCGAAACTCGGAGATCGACGACCCCTTTTGGGACCGGCTCCGGGGTCAGGCGTTCTTGCTGAGGGGACGCGTGGCGGCGGCTGCAGCTTTGGCCTGTTATTGCCGTCGCTCATCGCCTACCGTTGCTCCGGTGGTTCGTCAGATGGTCCAGAATCGGGTCCGCTCCGTATGGTCGGTCCACCCGGCTGATTCGGATCTACAGGCAGTCCTGTCTCGGTCGCCCAGATTTTGCGCATCAATTGCTGCCACTCCTGGTATTGGGTTTCCGCGGAACCGGAAAGGCGCAGCGTCTGACCCCTGACCTCGATCACGATCGGCTCGAGTTCGGTCTCAACCGAGGCCGCCAACTCACGGATCGCCTCGGCATGGATCTTGGCCTCTTTGGAGGTCGCGATGCCAGCGTGGATGGCGGCCATGCCGCCGATCATTGCGGCGTCGCGGGCGACCGCCGCGGCCGAAGAGCCAGGGTCGGCGAGAATGGCACCGAGAATCGCCAAACCGCCGAGGATTTGCTGAGTCAAGGCCTTGCGTTTGAGGGCTTTGTACGCCTTTTCTTCTTCATAGGTGTACTTTCGCCAGCTCGCGTAGGGTGCTTCCATTTTTGCGTAGAAGGCAGCAAAATTCTGATCGAGGGTGTCGATGAAGAGGTTCTCGCTAGCCCGAATATTGTCAACCCGCGCCATCATCGGGTCCCCGTGCGCCGGTAGCCGCTTGACTTTCTTCCGCCCCTTTTTGTCGGTCGTCAGGTAGTCCTCGAACGGATCGGGTGCGAGGTTGGCGGCGAATTGAAGTCTCGATACCTGTCGAATCTCCGCCAGTTCGCCTGCTCGGAGTTTGTTCCTCGCCCGCAGGAGGTCATTGGAGATCTCGCTGTATATCGACTCGAAGGGGTCACGCTTTGAAGCCTTGTCGTTCAGGTAGACGGCCTCGTTGGCCTGGGCCCGGTACCGTTCTTCGAGCCAGACCTTCCCTCTTGCGTCGACCGCCCGGATGTCGAGTGCCATCTTCATTCCAGTCGAAAGCAGAATCGTGCCTGACACCCTGAGGTCGGTGGTGCCGTGTCCGGCAGGAAGCACCCGAACGGCTCCCCACTGGCCGGTGCTCTGCATGGTCTCCATGAGCTCGATTGCCTGAAACCTGGCCTCGGCCTTACGAAGCTCCGGAAACACGTCGTCGGGCACCTTTTGGCCTTCAGGCGGCAGGCCTGGATCGAAGATCGTGATTCCAACGTCGAGGAGCTCTTCAGTTGGGATTTCCTGGGCCGCCTGAATGGCTTGAGTGGGTTGTTGGGAAGAGGACCCTGAGGCGCAGCCGATACTGAAAATGAGCAGCACAAATATCGAGGCCGCCAAAACACGACGGGTTTCCAGGGTCAAAACGATCATCCCTTTCCGTCCTCGCTCGAACCGCCAAGTGACGCCTTGTATCGTCGATATTCGTCCCACAGCTTCTCCCTCAGCTCGGGATCTTCCTCGGCCATCGCTGCCTCGCGAAGCTGGCGAGCGACGATGTCGTCGTCCGCACCGTCACCGACGTCGGCAGGCGCCCGACTCGATCCTTCTCCGCCCGGACCCGATCCACCAACGGAGCCCTCGGAATCGTCTCCCTCTTGGGTGTTTCCGCCCGTGCTCCCACCGGAGTCGGTTTCGCCAGATGGCGCCGACTGGCCCGCCGCACCGCCGCTCGAGCCGCCCCCAGAACCTGTTCCGACGCCGGAGGCGCTCGACCCGGCTCGTTCGGCATCCGTTGTCTCTTCGGCCAAACGCTCCATTTCCTCGCGCATCCGCCTCTCGAACTCCTGCAGCGCACCATCGAGCTGCTGATCGAGGGCCGCCGCCGCTTCGTTGCCCGTGGCTGGCGATCCTGCAGGCGGTTGGGCTCCCGACTGCTGGCCGGCATCGCCGGCCGAGTTGCCGCCCTGGCTGCCGGTGGCCGCTTCCAGACCTCCAACAGCCCCGGTGCCGCCCGCCTCACCCTGCTCACCCTGACCGTTTTCAGCTGAGCCTTCAGAGCCTTCCCCACCGCTCTGTCCGCCCTCGCCGGTGCCGGACTGTCCACCACCGCCACCTCCCTCGGCGCCCTCTTGGCCACCGGTGGAGCCAGTCGCTGGAGGTCTTTCCTCGGGAGTTTCGGGCGGCGCCTGTGAGGTGCTCGGCTCGCTCGATGCACATCCCACCAGGATAACCACCAGGGCTGCTACCGAACAGGCTAGGAAAAATCGTTTCATGGTCTGCATAACCTCGGCACTCTCAGTCAGTTTCTACTCCCTGAATGCTGCAAACGGAGCCATGTCAAGGAGCCATTCCGAACTGTAGCATGCACGTGCCGTGCCGATGTCGGCGAGCGCTGGTTTCGACTGTGCCTGCGAGATTGGTTCGATCCCTCTACATGCTACAATCCGCGGTCGATTAAAGCCTGCCCACGGCACGGATTTCCGTCGACGGTCGGGCATGGAGGTGGCGATGCAAATCTTCGCGCGTGGGATTCTCGCTTTGATTGCGGTGTTTGTGGCAATTCCGGCGGTGGCCGGGAACGTCGGATTTCTGGATTCGGAGCGGGCAATCAAGACCGTCAAGGAAGGCCAGAGGCAGCTTCAAATCCTCAACGAGTGGGCCAACCAGAAAAGCGATATTGTCGAAGGGATGCAGAGCCGTGTTGCCGAGCTCACCCAACAGCTCAACACCCAGCGCACTGTCGCCTCGGCTGACGCCATCAGACAACTCGAGGATGAGCTTCTGCAGGCGCAGCGGCGCTTTGAGGATGCCGGGAGGACGCTCCAGCGCGATTTCGAGGCAAAACAAAAGAGTTGCTCGCGCTGGTTGCGACCCGGGTTCGTGATCTTGCCGGCGAGTACGCCTCGAGCAACGGATTTGACGCAATATTCATGCTCGAGTCGCAGCCGCTGGTCTATATCGCGGATTCGGCCGTCATCACGGACGCTGTGATCAAACTCTACGACGAGCGATTCCCGATCGACTGAAACACCACCCTGGTCGCCAGCCCGCGTATCTTGCCGGGCGCAGCAGAAAGCTGGTGAGATA
>JACXWA010000091.1 GCA_014764485.1 Candidatus Sulfomarinibacter kjeldsenii | reverse complement strand
GGCAGCAAACCCCGGCTTCCTTGACCTCGACCGAGACCTCGAGCCCGAGCTCACCGCACAGAGATATCACCTCCGCCACCAGAGCCTCGAGGTCGTCACCCGGAATCGGACGAACCTCGATTCCGAGCACCCCATGCCCAGCAGTGATGTTGTAGACCCCGGGCTCGCCGACATTGAGATAGGGAAAACGGGCCGATGTCTCCCAACCATTGAGACTTGCCAGCGTGAGGTGGCGGTTGAAGGAGGAACCTAGGACCGTTCTCATCTCGATCAGGCTGTCGAGGAGGTCTCTGGGACCGCCGCCGGTGCCGGTGTGCCCACAGGCGCCACGGGCCGCGATCTCCATCCGCAGAACGCCGCGGCTTTCGGTGCAAATCGATCCGAAGAGCTCCTCGCCCTCCTCACCGGTACGCTCTCCTACAACCATCAAACCGGGCCGCCAACCACTCTCCTCTTCGAGAGTCTTGAGTACATGAGGGGTGCCGAATGGATCCCCCTCACCATTTTCCTCGTTGCCGACCAACAGCAGATTGAACGGTGGAAATGGCGGCCCCGCTGAAGCGATCTTGCGCATCCACACCATGTAGCTGGCAACCACCGTCTTCATGTCAGCCGCACCACGGCCCCAGAGATAGTCCCCCTGGATCCTCGGGTCGAACTGGCTGTCATCGGGTTCCGGGCGGACGACGTCGAAATGACCACAGAGGGTGATCGAGGCGGCCCTGCCATCTGAAAATGAGGCCAGGACCGCCGGGTAGCGGCCGCGGTCGAAGACTCTGACATCCAGGCCATCACAGGAGAGCTGGTTGGCCACGAAACCGGCGCACGAGAAGACCTGGTCGATCCGCTCATCGGCACAATTGGTGACTGATGGGATGCGCACGAGATCGGCCGCCAGGTGGAGAACCTCAGATGTACGATCACCGACGCCTTCAACCACAAAACTGTCTTTGCCCCGCCCGACTCGAACCGGCATCGAAGGGCGTTGATCTCCAAGCTCCCGGAGACCCAAAACCAGGGGTGCGAGCTTCGTCCAGTCGGAACCGAAGGACTCGGGAGCCTCGGCAATGGACCCCACCTCCTTCGCCACTTCCCTTCTCCGTTCGTCGAACCATTCACCCAACAGCTGTGACGGCACGACGATGCCGCCACCCGGGGCCTTGCGTTTCTCACCGGCGAGACGGTTCATGACCCAGGCCCTGATGGCGCCTGCGGGGTTCTTCCCCCCGCCGGCCATCTCGCGCAGTGGTTCCAGCTCTTCGGTCACGCCGAGCGCTTGTGCCAACGGTTCGATCTCGGTCAGCTGCTGCCCCAGGTATTCGCGGACGGTAATTGTGCGGCCGTCGGCGGGGTGTTCCAACTCCGCCTCGATGCCCCGGCGAGCTGCCGCATCCTCGTTTCGGCGCGTGCGAAGAATGTCCTCGTCGTCATAGGCGAAACCGGCGCCATACTCCGGCTCGGCATAGAAGCGGAGCATGAGCAGCTCCTTGAAGAGGACCTTGGCCGTGGACAGCTCCAGGTTGTCGCCGCCCTCGTCGGTCCGCACCTCGACCCGTTCCATCGGCAGGTCCACCCGAGCGCACAGATTCTCCACCACCAGTGCTCGCTCGGCCTCCTCGAGGCTGCCGTGCTCCCCGGTCGGATAGATCCCGCGCCGATAGAGCTCCCGCAGCTGCTCACTGGTCGCCATGATGTTTCGGCGAACCGGGTCGACGTCGGATCGTGCGCGGACAGGTGTCCAGTTGTTGGCGCCAAAGCGCACTCCCGAGCGAACCAGGCCATAGGAGATTTCGAGATAGTCGCTGTGGCTGGAATAGAGCCCTGGGACATCGAGAGTCTCCGGGTTGGGAAATGCGAGAAGCCGGCGGGCATCGTCCCCGGTGAGGACCACCTCCTGCCTGCCATCGATTTCCTCCCAGGCAAAGGGAGATGCTGCGCTGACAGCGATGAAAACGGGGCAAAGGGGCCGCAACAACCGGGTCGCGCGGATCACCGCCTGGTTTCGATAGTCGACCACGGTTCGCCCCTGCCGTTCCCCGAGGGGCAGGTGAAAGAAATCCCACGACAACAGGGCCTCGGGGAAGCTGTGGTTGGTGTGGATCCCTGCGGTCGCGAGGCTGTCACCAAAGAGCTCGACACACCGCCGCAGATAGCGTTGCCGCGCCAGGTTCCAACCGCGCGGGATGTCCTCCCCAGAAACGTCGATTCGCCGCGGGATGTTGCCGTGCAGGGCGAGGAACGATGCACCGAATGTCTGACTGATTTCAGCCAGGACGTCGAGCATCACACCCTCCAGCAGCCGAGCCTGGGCGGCGGTTGCGCGCGCCGAAAAGCACGGCTTGGTGGTGACCTCGCCCATCCAGCGGAAGACCTCGAGCTGAAACCGATCCCGAACCCACTCTGGGAGCCCTTCGTCGTTGAGGTAGTCGGCGAAGGAACGTGCTTCGGGTCCGTAACCAACCTGGCCCACCGGCATCAGCTCTCGGTCGAGGATGTTGAACTCGAGTTCGAGGCCCGAGGTGCCGCTCTGAGGATCGCCCTGCTCGGAGTTTTCGAGCGCTAGTTGGACCTTGTCAGCGAATCGTCCCCAATCCGTACCGCTCATCCGCTACCGCCCTCTATGCTTGCGATCACAACGACGACAACGCGAGCCACAGGCGATCGAGGGCGTCTCTGGTGACCTCCGGCGGAAGGGCGTACGAGAATCGGATCCAGTTCTTGCCGAAATCCGAGAAATAGACCCCCGGCACCACGGCGATTCCAAAGGTTTCGGCCAGGGTCGAACCGAGTTCGGCCGAGTCCGCGTAACCCGCTTTTTCGATCCACGGCGTCATGTCGAGAAAGGCGTAGTAGCCCTTGCCGAGGATGTGGTTGATCTCGTGACCCTCGAGGAAATCTGCGACAACCGCGCGGCTGGCGTTTGTGGGTTTGATAATCGGCGCCGCTGCCTTGTTGAATCCCATTCGATACGCCGCCATCGCCACGGCCAGGCTGTAGAACGAGGGAATCACAGCGTGTGAAGCGCGGCTCTGAATGAACTTGATGACCTTTTCGGATGCCACGAGGTGGGCATTTCTAATATTGCTGGCACCCAGCGACTTGGTAATTCCGTCGAGGAAGATGCAGCGCTCGCGTTCGGCCGGATCCAGGGCACCGAGAAAGGCGTTGAGATCGTGCGGCTCGCCGTCGGTCACTCGGTGGTATACCCAGTCGAAAAAAACGTAGGGCACACCAGCCGCAAATGCCGCCCGTGCCAGCTCGATTTGCCGTTCGGGGCTCATGCTGCGCCCGGTCGGGTTGTCCGGGCTGGTGATCACGAGCATCGCAATCCGTCGCTCTCCGAGAGCATTTGCCGTCTCGGCGCAGGCATTGATCGCCTCCGGGGTCAGGGTCCAGGCCTGGTCTTCCTGCCCCGGCGCGAGCATGACGTTTGCGCCAACCGAGTACGGCCCCCAGTTGTAAGAGATCCACGGCACCCTGGAAACCACAACAAAATCCCCGTGGCGCCCATGACCGAGAAACTGCGCCGCATCGTAGGACTTCACCAACGCATCCCGACCACCCTGACAGGCGACAACGTTGGTCGGGCCCCAACCGGTCGCAGCATCGAGGCCCCAATAGTCTTCCACAACTGCCCGCCGGTAGGCCGGTGTTCCGAACGGTTTGTCATAGCCGGTCCCGTGCTCCAAATGCATCTTGTGTGCAGCGTCGAGGAGCTCCCTGGAAACACCCGGGAGACTGGCACCACCGTCGCCCTGGCTGGCGTCAAAGACCGTACCTCCGGGCTCGCGGTCAAGATAAACCTTGAGGGCCTCGTTGATCTCAAACATTCTGCTGCCCGGAATCGGCAACATAGTTCTTGGGCTCGTATCTAGGCCGATCAACTGCGCTGCATCGACCACCAACTCCGGTTTCCCAGCTTCGAATCCGTGCTGTCCGTTCTCTGTCAATTCTGCCTCCCACTGACTATTCGCTGCAATCTCATCCATACTCGCTCGCCGACCATCTCCTCAGCCGCATCGAGGATCGTCCTGATGGTTACCATCAGGCCTGCTGGACCCGCCCAATGGGCGAGGACAATTTCCGGAGGGACCGTTGTCAACAACCGCCGTATCATCAGCGCTACCAACAAGAGGTCGTCACCAAAACCGACAGGCCCGACAAGCCCTTCCGGCACCAGGTCCAGCGGCAGCATCACATAGGCAAGAACGGCCGCGGTCTGGGTTCGTAACTCGATAGGCACCCTGCGATCGAGGGCAAGTCGGATGATGAGGTGGACGAAGTCAGGCAGCAGAAGAATATGGTCGGCAAATCGATAGGCCCGACCTTCCCGAGACTGCAGCCACTCGTCCAACCGTGCGCGGAGGCGTCGATAGAAATCCCGTGCCCTTTTCTTTTCGATCATTGCACCGCCGGCCACGCGCCTCACCTCCAATCAGACCCCAACGTTCTCTCAATCATCCTTCTGTGTGTCGTTCGACGATTGCCGACTGAACCGCTGTCGCCACCGCTCACCCCACTCCTTCAGCTTCGAATCAAGATGTGGGTACCGTTGCCTTCCACGCTGCAGCCATCTGTGTGCAGTTTCAGACTCCCGCGACAGTACCAAGAGGCCGAGCAGAATGAAGAGTACTCCCTGTAGGATCGGTAGGAACAGTCCAACCACACCCAAGCCGATCAGCAACCAGCCAATTACAAGTACGGCGATTCGTTTGATCTGTCGTTCCATCGAAGCAAATAATACCTTGTTCTATTCAGTCCCCCGCCCACCCGATATCGACACGGTGGTAGGTGGAGAGGTTCTCGAGAAAATCATCGAGGTCGCCGGACGATTGGCACTCCGCCGCAAGGTCCTTCGTGACGTTGATCAAGGTTCGATCTCGAAACAGGTTTGCAAATCGAAACCCTGCGGGGCCCCATTGCCGGATGCCGGTGAGCTCACCAGGACCCCGAAACTCGAGATCGGCTTCGGCGATTTCAAATCCGTCATTACTGCGGCAAACGACCTCTAACCGCCGGCGAGCCTCTTCACCGAGGTGCGAATCCGCCATCAGTACGCACCATGCCTGGCGCTCCCCCCGACCGACTCTTCCGCGAAGTTGGTGGAGCTGGGAGAGGCCGAACCGATGCGCCGATTCGATAATGATCATCGACGCTTGGGGAACGTCCACTCCGACTTCGACCACCGTCGTCGCAAGCAACACCTGGGCCGAGCCATCCCGGAAGCGGGCTATCGCCTCCTCGCGCTGCGTCCGGTCGAGGCGACCGTGGAGAATTTCGATTCCAGCCTCAGGTAGGGCCTCACGGACCGATGCCTCGTGATCCGTCAGCGCCGCCGCCTCGATTTCATCACTGAGATCGATGATCGGGTATACGACAAATACCCTGCCTCCGGCAGCGATCTCGTCGCGGACAAAATCGATGACTTTCGACCTCGATTCCTCGAATCGCAGGTGGGTCCGGACTGCTTTGCGACCCGGTGGCAACTCGTCGATCACGGACAGATCAAGGTCTCCGTAGACCGTCAACGCCAGCGATCGCGGGATCGGGGTTGCTGTCATGACCAACAGGTGGGGCGTCTTGCCCTTTTCGGCCAGCGCCTGTCGCTGCGTCACGCCAAACCGGTGCTGCTCGTCGACCACGACCAAACCGAGGTCGCGAAACTTAACCGACTCCTGGAACAGGGCGTGCGTGCCGACTACCAACCTGGCGGTTCCGTCTGCGAGTTCCTGGCGCACCCTTCTTTGCTCGGCCGCGAGCAACGACCCTGTCAGCTGGTGAACGGTATGACCGGTTGCGGCCAGCACATCGCTCAGGGTCCGGGCGTGTTGTTCGGCCAGGAGTTCGGTTGGCGCCATAAAGGCGACCTGGTGCCCGGAGTCCAGAACCGTCAGCATCGCCAGGGCGGCGACCGCGGTCTTTCCGGAACCGACATCTCCCTGCACCAGACGGGCCATCGGTTTTCCGCTGCCGAGATCGGCTTGTATTTCGCCAAGCACTCGTCGTTGTGCGCCGGTCAACACGAACGGCAACAGCTCGCGGACCCGGGATTCGTCGACCACAGAGGTTTTGATCTTCGGCACCCGAACCGAGGAACGTGCGGCCTTTCGAGAGCCCATCGCACAGGCAAACGCCAACAACTCGTCAAATGCAAGCCGGAGATGGTATGGGCCGCCACCCCGATGGAGCTCTTCCAGCGCAATTGCCCGCCTCGTGTCGTCCTCGGGCAGGTTCGGTTCGTGCAACTCGCGGAGAGCCTCGTTGAGGCTTGGAAGTCCGAATCGTTTTTGGAGAGTCTCTGGGAGGGGGTCGTGACAGCCGTCCGCGACCGGAAGACACTGCTCGATGATCCGCCGCAAACGGCGCCCTCCAAAACGGCCAAGCCGGCGGTAAACGGGGACAATTCGCGGTGCTTCATCGCTGACCGCTTCGATTTCCGGATTGACGAGTTGGAGCGAACCGCCACGCGCTTCACGCACCTGCCCGTAGAGATAGAGCTCGGGTTCGTCGGCGAGACGGGTGTGGATCCACCGGTGGTTGAACCAAACGACCTTGAGGTTTCCACGACCGTCATCGACCAGGCCGTCGACGATAATTTTGCGTCCTGGCAATCGGCGCACTCGAACGCCCGTGACGCTCCCTCTGAGCAGGACCCACGAGCCAGCCTCGATGGGTTTATCCAGACCGGTGACACGGGTCCGATCCTCGTACCGACGGGGCAAGTGAAGCAGAAGATCGAGGACTGTGTTGAAACCCTCGGCGGACAACGTCTCTGCGCTTTTCGGACCGATGCCTTTGAGTTCTGTCAGCGGATCTCCGGGAAGCAGTTCCGCCCCGTCCGCCGTCAACTCTCGTCGATTTCGAAGCGGCACTGGATCGTACCGAAGACGACGGCGTCACCGCTGACCACGGGAACCAAACGCCCGGCAACCAGACGCACTCCGTTGACGAAGGTCCCGTTCATCGTACCGACGTCCTCGATGA
Organism: Candidatus Sulfomarinibacter kjeldsenii; assembly: GCA_014764485.1. GTDB lineage: Bacteria > Acidobacteriota > Thermoanaerobaculia > Thermoanaerobaculales > Sulfomarinibacteraceae > Sulfomarinibacter > Sulfomarinibacter kjeldsenii. The sequence goes on along the minus strand of JACXWA010000091.1, from coordinate 3,945 downwards.
CTCCGTAACTGCCGTCATCTTCATGCCGGATGCGGGCGTGACGTCGCGAGATCGAACGTTTGCCGTCAACAGGGGTCAGGTCGACATCGGGTAGGATTCCCGTAACCGGATCGATCCGACCAACGGTGGTATCTCGTGAGTCAGCAAGTGGAAAGGTGATGCCGCTGCCTATTTCAACCAGGCGGGCATTGGGATCGGGTTCGGCGCCGCTCTCGGTGTCCTTGATTCCGGACTCCTCGATGTCGACCTTGTGGCCAACCGCGTCCTCGAGCAACTGCGTTGTCTGCTGCAAACGGATCACGAGCTTGCGCATCATTCGGATGGCAATCTCCGGGTTGTGCTTGAGGATGAAGGTGAAAGCGGATTGGTCGATCATCACCGCCGTCACATCCTCAATCGCGAAGGCCGTCGCCGATCTCGGCGATTCCTCTTCGAGCATGCACATTTCGCCGAAGAAATCCCCTTTCGCGAGGGTCGCCAAAACGCGCTCCTCCCCACCGAGGTTTTTGCGGATTTCTACCGTTCCGGTCTCGATGACGTACATTGCGAGCCCGAGATCGCCCTCGGCAAATATCACGCTACCTTGCGCAAATTGGGTACGCATCGGTTCCAGTGAATCGTGGGCGCCCTTTGCTGATTTGACCTTGAACTTTGCCATCCTATTTCCAAATTATCTGTAGGGCGTTGGTGTCGATCTCAACCGTCGCACCGATTGGAAATGCGAGATTGGCTGCGCCGTGCCCAAAGGGCAAATCGACTATCACAGGAGCGGACGGTGGAGCCGCCTCCGTAAGCAGACGTCGCCACAAATTTGCTCGTTCTGAGGCCGGTCTACAACCGCGCAAGCTCCCACCAATCAATGCTTTCACGTTTCGCAATCTACCAGAGCCCCTGAGGTGGGTCAACATGCGGTCGAGCCGGTAGAGAGGTTCGTTCACCTCTTCCAGGAAGAGCACACTGCCATCGAACTCGGGCTCCCAGGGGGTCCCGATAAGAGAGGTAAGCACCGTTAAGTTTCCTCCAAGAGCCTGCCCTTCCGCAGCGCCTGAGCGAACGACCGATGCCTCGGGAATTCGGAACAACGGCTCACCCTTGAGTTCGCCAAGGAGAACGGAGTGCAACCGTCTCGCGTTGTGGCTGGAATTGAGCCCCGAAGCGACCATCGGGCCATGGATCTGCAAAACTCCGTCTCGACTGAGCGGATTGAGGATGGCGGTGAGATCTGAGAATCCAACCACGCAGATGCGCCGATTCGAGAGTTCACCCCAATCGACACGATCGAGCAAGCGGGACGCCCCATAACCTCCCCGAGCCGCGACGAGGACGCGGGCTCCGCGTTCGACGACCTCTTCGAGTCCGGCCAACCGATCCTCGTCTCGGCCGGCGAGATAATTTTCTTCGCGGTGGAGGTTCGAGGCTTCTATCACCGGATGCCCCCAACCGCGAAGGACCTGGAGTCCTGCATCGAGCTTGTCGGCATCGACCGGACCCGACAATGCCACGACGCCGATCGGCTCGCCGGGTTGGAGGGGGATCCAGTCGTTGTTCACAGATTCAACATTACCGCGGAATGGTCGCAACCGCGCGAATATCGGGTGTGGATGTACGTTTCGTCACGCACTCCCCTGCTCCCCTGCCCGAGTTGTGGACAACGGCTCTTTGAATTCGGGCACGGACTCGGACGCGGGGAAAATGGCTGGAGGAGGCTATAGGCCGGATTCTGTACCCCGTAGGGTGGCGTCCATTCATCTGGGCCGCGCGTTACCACGCGGCTCGAGCAGCCAACCCGGGGACCTCACCCACCAAAGGTGGGATGCGAGGACAGGCAACCCTCGGCCCCCCTATTTGGCCTTGCTCCGCATGGGGTTTACCGTGCCCCCTCCGTTTCCGGAGGAGCGGTGCGCTCTTACCGCACCCTTTCACCCTTACCCCCGGCCTATCGGGGGCGGTCTACTCTCTGCGGCACTTTCCCTCGCGTTGCCGCGGCCGGGCGTTACCCGGCATGCCGTCTGTCGTGGAGTCCGGACCTTCCTCTGAAACCGAAGTCTCAGCGGACGCCCGCCTCCTCCAACCGGCATCAGGATACCATCTAGCCCGCATATCTCACCGGGTTCCGTCGCGAGGGGTGGTGGTGGGAACGGATACGCTCAGGTTTCAGCTGGGGCCGCCAACGCATGTGATGGCATAGCCGGAGAGTGAACCCGGGACGAAACGGCAGTGGAGACGGAATCCCCGTTTTCGTACCTCGACCAGTGCGGCGTCACCGTCGACAGTCCGAAAGCTACGACTCGCCTTGCACAAAAGCCGCGACCGAAAAAGATGTGAGACTTCCTCGACCAAGTCCATATTTTCGAGCAGCAGGGTGAGCCGCAGTGGGCTGCTGAGGCTGACACCGACCTCGAAAATTGAGGCCTCGATCGCTTCGACCATCTCTTCAAGGGTCAGTCCTCGTTTGCGCCACACGCCAAGCGGTTCGACCGTCAGCGAGGTCATTCCCCGTTTGACGCTGTCTTTGAGGATGGATGTCAGACTTCGGCGCACATTGCCGGCGCGGCAGGTCGGATTGGACTCCAGATCGTGGACGACGGCCTGGTAAGTCCAGTAGGCCTCCTCACCCCTACTCCGAAGTAGGAGATATCGTCCAAGCGGCAGAGGCCGATGCTCGGCGATAGCCAGATAGGCCGCATCAAGCCCATCATGCGAGTCCAGATCGAGCATCCCCCCACTCGCCATGACCAGGTTGCGATCTTCCTGAACAATCATCGCGTCGGGTTGCAGTCGTCGTCCCAAGGCCTCGACCATGTCGAGGTCCAATCGAAGGCTATTGGCGTTGGCCACACCACAGTGTAACGGACATTCAAATGAGAAAGAAGTGATTCCTCACACGGAACAGCGTTGTGGTCTCAGGGTTCCAGGCCTGCGTTCCAATTGAGGACCACCGAGATCGGTCGAATGCTCTCACCAGTGATCGGCGAAAGCAGCAAGAACCGCTCGCCGTCATCTGTTACCGAGTAACGGTTTCGCGCTAACACCGGAAACAGCCCTGCATCGAAAAGCGTCTCCGGAAGGCCTGCCTTGAAGGTGGTGCCGATCGAGACCGGCACAGTCACCAGATTCTGGGTCGCGTCAAGGTAAAAGATCTCTCGTCCATCGGCGCTCCACTGTGGCTCGCTGCCGCCGTTGGTCGACACCTGCCACTTGCCGCCGGAGCCCGGGAACTGGATTACATAGACCTCCCAGTCGCCCGACTCGTTGGATTCGAAGGCCATCCATCGCCCGTTCGGAGAGAAGCTCGCCCTGACTTCCGCGAACTCCGATTGCAGCACCGGGAAGGGCTCTCCGGAGCCGTCCATCGGCAGTGCCCAGATGTCCCAGCTCGTGTCGGCACTGTGCACACCGTATGTCAGGACGCCGCCGTCCCTACTCCAGTCTCCGCCATAAATATCCTCCTCCAGGGCGAGCAGCAGCTCCGCTTCGCCGGCTCCAGATGCGTCCTTCCAATACAGTGCATTGCTGCCCTCACCACGGCTGGAGCTGAAGACGATGCGAGAGCCGTCCGGCGACCAGGTCGGGTCGAAGTCGTAACCCGCGTCGAAGGTGAAACGCGAGGCCACCCCGCGCTCGAGGTCATGGATCCACAGATCCATGTTGGAGGCGTCAGGTTCCATCACATCCACGACAACCCGTTGGCCGTCGGGCGATATCGAGGAGTTCGTGTATTCCGCAAACTCGCCGACCTGGCCGAGCTCACGCCCGGTCCGATCTCGCCACAGCAGCCGCCGCGCGCCCGTCTGGCCGCCGCGATAGGCGAGCGTACCGTCATTCGAGGCCGAGAAATCAGCCAGCCCGACTGCGTCCACTCCGATGTTGTCGGCCAACGGCAAGGGTTCGCCGGTCAAGACGCCGGCATCGGCGTCGAACGGATGCGCCACAAGCATGCCGTTG
>JACXWA010000089.1 GCA_014764485.1 Candidatus Sulfomarinibacter kjeldsenii | reverse complement strand
CGAGGGGCTTGCGGGTGGATCTTGCATCTTGCATCTTGGATCATATTTCTCGAGGGGCGGGCGGGGCCGCAGAGAGCAATGTACAATTCAATTTTCAGACGGCGGTGGGAGGATGGAATGGCCGGAATCGCATTGATCTCGGTATCGGACAAGACCGGGTTAGATGAGCTCGGACTCGAGCTGCGCGCACTCGGTTGGAAGGTCATTTCAACCGGCGGCACCGCTCGTGCCCTGAGCGAAGCGGGATGCGAGGTTCTCGAGGTCAGCCGGCACACCGGATTTCCTGAAATCCTCGATGGACGGGTCAAAACTCTCCATCCCCGGGTCTTTGCAGGCATTCTCGCGGCGCCGACCGCGGAACATGAAGCGGAGCTCTCAGAGCTGGAGATCCCGAATATCGACCTCGTGGTTGTCAATCTCTACCCATTCCGTGAATCGGTGGCTCGTGACGATGCCGACCTCGAGGAAGCTGTCGAGCAGATCGACATCGGCGGCCCGAGCCTCATTCGGGCGGCTGCCAAAAATCACGCACGGGTGACGGTGGTGGTGGATCCAATGGACTACGCCGAGGTTCTCGCCGAGTTCTCTACGGGTGAATCGAGCGACGATTTCCGGCGCCGCATGGCAGTCAAGGCCTTCCGCCACACCGCGGCCTACGACTCGGTCATCGCAGCTCACCTGCCTCGCTTGATGGGCGAGGAGAGGCCGGATGCGGCTGCGGAGGTGGCGGAGGCACTTCTCCGCTGCCAAGAGGTCGAGCTTCGCTACGGTGAGAATCCTCATCAGTGGGGCGTGCTCGCAAGAAGCGAACCCGCGGCGGGTCTCGCCGGTTCTCGTCAGATCCAGGGGAAAGCACTTTCTTACAACAACCTGGGAGATGCCACCGGGGCCTGGCGACTGGTGTGGGACCTCCCGGGCGCCGGGGTTGCGGTGATCAAGCACGCCAACCCCTGCGGAGTGGGTCTCGACGACAATATGGCTGAGGCATTTCGCAAGGCGCGCGCGACCGACCCGGTGTCGGCTTTCGGTGGTGTCATAGCAGCAAATCAAGAGGTGGACGGTGCGTTCGCTGAGATGGTCGTGGAGCAGTTTGCCGAGGTGGTGATCGCTCCTGGCTACGACGATGCCGCGCGCGACGTCTTTGCGCGAAAAAAGAACCTGCGGGTGCTCGAGGCCCAACCCGCAGCCGGCGGCGGCCTGGTGGTGCGCGATGTCGACGGCGGTTTCTTGATTCAGGGGTCGGACACGGGTTGGGAGGGCGAGGAACGGGAGATCGTGACCGAACGGACACCGAACGAAGACGAGTTGCGTGCCCTCGAGTTGGCATGGCGAGTCGTCAAGCACGTTGGCTCCAACGGCATCGTGGTCGGTGTGGAGGATCGCATCATCGGCATTGGCGCCGGCCAGATGAGCCGGGTCGACGCGGCCAAGATCTCGGTTGCCAAGGCGGCAGAGATGGACCACGATCTCGCCGATAGTGTCGCCGCCTCCGACGCCTTTTTTCCGTTCCCGGACGGGGTTGAAGCGTTGCATGCGGCGGGTGTGCGCGCCGTCATTCAGCCGGGCGGGTCGATTCGTGACAACGAGGTCATCGCGGCCTGCAATCAGCTGGGAGTAGCGATGGTCTTGACGCGCCGGCGTCACTTCCGGCACTAGATCGCCGGGCCATACGGCTATACGGCCATACGGCTTGACGGCGAAGCTTCGGGTAGGCGTTGAAGGAGATTAGTGCCGTGTTGCCGAATAGCCGTCTTGCCGTATCGCCCGCCGGGCGGCTGGACGGGCAAGCGGGTCCGGGCTAGCATGAATGAAGAAGTCACGAAGTACCGGGGGTGCAGATGGAGGAGTCGTCAAGCGTCGAGGTAGTGCTGAGGTTTCGAGACGGCCACCTCACCCGTGCAGTGTTGACGAGGGATTTCACTCCCCTGGATTTTGCGGTCGAGGCTGAATCCGAAGACGGCGAAAAACTACAGGTCAACATCTCAGATCTCAAAGCGGTCTTCTTTCTCAAGGATCCGGGCCGGCGGGAGGCCGAGTTGCAGATCGGTGCTGTTATCGGTGATCCCCCACCGGGCGCACCTTCGCGGGTCGAGTTCTTCGACGGCGAAATCATTCACGGCCACGTAAAGGAATATCGGATGGAGAACAGTGGCTTTTTCCTCTATCCAACATCGCCGGAAAGCAACAATCAGAAGATCTTTGTGGTGGCGCGGTCGATCAATACCCTCAGCCTTGAGGGCTGAACAAACACCGATGAAGACGAAAGCCCTGTCGATCGCGGTTATAGCTACCGCCGTTGCCTCCGCCATTGGAGCGCAGGAGGCTGGGATGCCTGGGCTCGAGGCCCTCAACTCTGCTCTGCGCGATGAGCCCGCGTGGCAGGCAGAATACGCTCAGGAGTACGTCGCCGCCGGGATGGGGGCAGGAGAAGAGATCTCCGGAGTCGTGGTGGTGGCATTCCCCGATCGCGCGCTCTTCCGCTCCGTCGAACCAGCAGGCCAGATGATGGGTCTCGAGGGGAGACTGGTGCGACTTCTCGACCTCGAAGTTCCGAGCTGCGACGATCACCATCTCGATGTCGACGAGTGGGCGAGAGTGCCGCTGGCGGCGGTGCTTGACCCGCAGAGCGCGGTGGATCGGTTTACGGTCCTCGATCACGGCGAGAGAGGTTTCACTCTGGTGCCGCGCGAGCCGGGCGGTGTCGACCGCGTCAATGTGGTCCTCGGAGAGGACAATTTGCCCGACGAAGTGGTAGTGGTCGATCCTCAGGGTGCGACAAATCGCCTCAGATTTTCCACCTGGCACGCTGTAGATGGGCCTCCAGACGGTCAGTGGCTCCCCGAACCGCCTCCCGGCCTCGAGTGCATCGGCGACGATCCGGCAGATTTCTAGCCGTTCTCACCCGTGCCCGAATGATCAGATACCAGATCCCGGAAGCAGGTAACCGGTAAGTGTCTCGTCCTGAAGTAAGTTGACACCTGAGGAGGAGCTCCGGAGGAGCGGCATATTCTTAGCCTGGGGCGTGAGCCGATAGCATCGGCGCCACATTTCTGTCGCCGCTCCGCGGCTTTTTCTTTTATTCTTGCCCTTATCCTGGGGCTCACGCCCCAGGCTATGT
>JACXWA010000009.1 GCA_014764485.1 Candidatus Sulfomarinibacter kjeldsenii | reverse complement strand
TTTTCTCGTTCGTATCCTGGGGCTCACGCCCCAGGCTATGTATCTGTCGCCGCTCCGCGGCTCGGGATCGCATGACAACTTTTCGTCAGGACTTGACAGCGGTAGCTATCTTGCATCTTGTACCTTGCATCGGCTTGCCGCTGGGTCGGCCTACACTGTCTCCGTGACTTCGAACAGTGCCAACGCATTTCTGCAACGCGCTCGATTGGAGGCCGAGAGGTACGGGACCGACCCCTGGGTTTTCGTGCGGGAGCTTCTGCAGAACGCGCGCGACGCCGGCGCGCATCGCGTCTGGTTCCAAACCTCGAGTGCCGGTGGGGTTGAACGTGTCAGTTGCCGAGACGACGGAGCCGGCATGACGTTCGACCACGCGCAGAAATTTCTCTTCTCTCTCTACGCTTCGTCCAAAAGGGGCAGTTCGAGAACCGCCGGACGTTTTGGGATCGGCTTCTGGTCGGTGCTCCGATTTGAGCCCCGGGAGATTGTTGTGCGCTCACGACCCCACCGCGGCGACAGCTGGCAGGTTCGCCTCGATGGTCGGCTCGAAGTGGTAGAGCATGAAAAAACAGCGATGAGGCGGGGAACCGAGGTGGTGCTCGAACGCGGAGTATCAACCGACGATCTCGAGGTTTTCTTGACGACTTCGATCCTCCGTGATTCGCCGTGGCTGCGCTGTCGACACCGGGCCGAGCAACCTCTCGAAGTGCGGGTGAACGGCCGCCTCGTGCGGGCGGAGCCGTCGCTGCCAAAACCAAGTATGAGCTTCCGTTGCCGAGGGCTACGTGGAGTCGTCGGTCTCGGATCCGAGCCCCGCGCCGAGATCTTCGCCCACGGATTTCGGGTGCGTGACGCCGCGACCCTCGATGAGCTACTTGTTGAGTCGGGCTCGGAATCGCCAGCTCTCACCGGAGCGACTGACGGGCTCTCGCCGCGAATCATAATTGATAGTCGCAACCTCGAGGTGATGATGGCCCGCGGGGATGCGCGGGAAGACCACTCTCTCAAACGACTGGTTGCGGTCGGACACCGGGAGCTGAGCCGTTTGGTGCGGGCGGAGCTCGATCGGCACGCAGGTCTGTCGGCGCCCGGGCGATTGGTCGAGGCTTGCCGTGAAGCGTGGTCAGTCTCCCGTGTCCCTAAGCTCATCGCCGCGGTTGTCCTGGCCGCGGTGCTTGCTGGACTCGTTTTGTGGGGAGTTTCATCGCGGTTTCCCGGTCCGAGGCCCGAGCTGATGAGCTCCGAATCTTCAGCTTTGATCGACCCTCCGCCGATGGTTCCCTACCGGGACCTCTGGGGCCGCTACCGGGGGCCGGACGTCGATAGTGTCGGCAACGCTGTACCCACCGTCGATCTCAGCTACCAACCGGAGGATAAGGGACATCTCTTCGCCGCGCTATGGGTCACAGGACTTCTCGCAGACGGGTGGCCCGATGCAGAAGATCAAAAGTTGATTGGACCGTACGAGGGGGCGGAGTGTATTGACGACTGTCTCGAAGTCGAACTCGGAGTCGATTCACCTGCAGGATTGTTGCGACTTCCGGTTGCCACGGGTCATGTCCTCGACCCGGAGAGCGTTCGCCTGGACAACCAGCGGCTACAGGTCTATGCCGTTGCCACGGGTCAGCCGGCGGTGAGGCTGGATGCGCCCCAAGTCGGTCGGCTGCGCTATCGATCTGGACATGGCAGGTCAAGCAATAGCTCGGAGCTGGGTGTCTGGCCGGCGCTGCCCCCGGATGTAGCCGAGTTCGCCCACGAGATCGAGGATTTGACGGTTTCAAACCGCGCGTTCGAGGCGGCCGAGTTCGTCAGACAGCGAATTTCGTATGACACGTCGACAGAAACGGCGGCCAGACATGAGCGCGCGAGGGAACAATCGATTGGGCTCTTTGAACGTGCGGTGGCCATTGGCGCCGGTGATTGCGATGTGCAGAACTCACTCGTCGTCGCCATGCTCGAGGTGAGCGGTGTCCCATCCAGGCTAGCGGTGGGTTGGATCGGAGCTGACGGCCAGGCTCGGACAGGTCTTCACGCCTGGGCGGAGTATCAGGACGCAGAAGGGAGATGGCGCGCCGTGGACGCCAGTTCCGCCCGGGCTGCTGAGCGCTCGGCAGTGACGACCATGGATCCCGTCGTCAAAGGGTCAGACCGCCCGCTGATTCGAACGCTGGCTTGGGTTCTCCTGGTGGTGGTTTCGATAACGCTGGTGTTGATTGCAGTTGTGATCGTTGTCGGCAGGCGTCATTGGCGGCGTAGCTTTCAAGGCGGTGACGCTGGCGATATCGTGGGCCTTTTGCAGGGAGCCGCGATCAGACCTCGGTCCTTCGAGGGAATCCAGGCGCTCTTTTCCCGGCGCCTGTTGGGGCAGGTCTCTGGACGACCGATCTCGCTTGCGCGCGCACGGGGAATGGCGAGGAAGGGCCGTCTCGCCTGTGGCAGCGGTCGGACGGAGCTGGCGCGCCGAGCCGTCCGAGGCGGCGGTGTTGTGCTTGATCTCGACCAGGCTGAGAGCGGCGTGGTTGCCGGGGTGCTGGCGGCGGTCAACCTCGACCAATGGCAGGAGCTGTTCGACCGTGCGACAGGTGATGAGTTGACAGCCTATGTCGAAAACCGGCTCGCTGCTGCGGGCGAGCCTTGCAGAATATTGGTTGCCGACAATCCGGGGCTCGAGGAGACGTTTTTCGACGGAACGGCGTTTGGGTTGGGAACCTATTGGATGGTCCTCGATAGTGGTGGGCGTCTGTGGCAAGCGATTCACAGCTGGGCCGGTCGCTGGCCCGCGAGGGCGGCACTGTTGTTGGCGGACGCAGTGATTCACCAACGGGGCGCCCCTCCGGCTGTCCGCCACCGATGCCTCTCCAGGCTTGCGTTGGAGGCAATGCTCGAGGCGACTGAGGTCTGTCGTGAGTGACCGGTTCCTGACGATAGATGTCTCGAGCGAGCTTTCAACTCTGTGCAAGGCTCAGCTCAGGGGGACCTGGCAGCTTCCAGCTGAGCTCGTTCGGCTGGCCCTGCGACTCGGCGCAGCCGAAGTCTCTGTTCGGAGCCGGATGCGCAGGTTCGAGATCTCCTGGGAAGGGCCGACCATCGACGATGAAGTTATTGCCGATCTTCGATCGGCCCTCGACACCAAACTCGCCCCCGAAGGCCGACAACGGGCCATTGCTGCACTCGAGCGATCTGGATCGGAGGCGCTGTTATGGGCTGCAGGTCTGCGGGGAGCACGCCTGCAGGTCACATGCTCAGATGGCGACCGGCGATGGGATTTCGAATATCGAAGTCGCCGCCGACTGAATCGGTCCCTGGGAACTGCCTCCGACACGGCGTCATCCGTGGTGATCCAATGGCGGTGCGCTGGGCTCGACAAACGGCGGGCCTCGAGGTGGTTGGCCATCGCATCACGATTCGCACCTGCCCGAATCTTCCTTGATGGCACGGCGCTGCCAACGGGGTTTGTCGGCGGTCTCTATCATCTTCAGCTCGAAGAACCGGTGCCCTGCAGGTTGGGTCTGACCCGAGTCGGAGAGGAACCAGTGCTATGGCTGCTTCGCGACGGGATGGTTTCGGCCCGAGCGAGTGTTCCCGGCTACCCGCCGTTCGAGGCAGCTGTGGAACTCGGCGACCTGGTGGCGACCGGCGCGAGCGCCGCCGATATGCGTCGTACAGTGGCGCCGTTTCTGGGCGAGTTGGTGGATCGAGCGGCGTGGATGATGGTGCAGGTTTCGGCCCGATTGCCTGAGATGGCAGCGGCAGAACGCGAAAGGCTTGGCATCCTGCTCCTGAGGGCGGCCAGGAAGGGGATTCGGACCGAGGAGATCAGCACGCTTCCGTTGCTGGAAATGGCCTCGGAGAATGATCTTCGCCTGTCGATTGAGGGAATCCGACAGTTGGCCGATCAGCGTGGTGGGGTGCTTGCGGCCATCGAGGCCAGCGAGAGAGCGGCAGGAGGCTTCATGGATCCGCAGTCGACCCTGCTCGCGTCCAGCGAGGTTCGCCAACTGCTCACCAGACTGACCGCGGTCCGGTTTCAGTCACCCTCGCGTCACCGTCGGAACTTCCACAGGCATGTGAGGGATCGACTCCGCGCCACGGCTGTTGATTTGCGGCGCCGTATTCGAGGATTTCTCTTGCACCGTGAGGTACCGCCCAGCAATCGGCACCCGCAGGAATCCGAGGTCCTCGAAGCAATCCGCTCGGCCATTTCTCCCATTGGAGTCAGCCTGTGCGAGGGTCAGGGATCTACGGGATGGACCATGAGGGGAGTGGTTGTGCCGCGTTCTCACCCTGCAATCGTGGCTGCTGCGGACCTCATTTCAGCTGATGCCGCATGGCTTTACCCGCTCCTGCTCGCACTGGATACTGGGTGGGATCCGCCGGAGGATCTGCGAAGACGTTGGTTGGAAGCGCCCGAATCGGTTGCTTTTGAAAGATGATACAGATCACGCCTCGCGGTGAAGAAATAATGCAACAATAGAGGCGGCGCCCGGCGCAGGCGGAGGCGTACGTGGAACTACGCCGACTCGATTCCCGTGCTGCAGACGGGTTTGGCTGCTGATGATATCGGCGGTAAGGTGGAGGGCACGTGGTACACGCAGATACAAAGGTGTTGGCTGCTGGCATCGAGCGCGGGACATTTGAACATCTGGCGCCGGTCCTGCGCCGCGAGGCAGTTCAGGTCGAATGGGTGGAAACCCCTGAGGCCGGTGTCAATATTGCTGGTGAACACCGATACGACGTCATTCTGATGGATGCGATGCCCTGCGACTGGCCGCTGGAGAAGGTAGTGCGGTCATTTCGGGATCCCGCATCGCCGAGCCGAGGTGCCGCGATCCTGGTGCTCGCCCAGCCAGACCAGGTTGACGTAGCGCGGGCCCTGAGGAGCCGTGGAGTCAACCGCGTCATGCTGGTCACCGATCCCCCTGAGATCATCTACGATCAGATGGCGAGTCTCCTCGAGGTCGCGCCGCGGGTCCAGATACGATTGGCCACCAACGTCGAGGCTGCACTGGGCAACACCGGCCGCGAGCTTTTCTGCCAGACGGTCAACCTGTCCGCGACCGGTATGTTGATCAGGACCCAGAACCGTCCGCCGCTCGGAACGCCAGTTGTTTTCAAGATCCGCCTCTCGGACGCAGTTGGAACCATTTTTGGCGAGGGCGAGATCGTCCGTCACGCAACCATGGGTCAGGGCGGAGTCGACGGTGTCGCCATCCGCTTTGTCAGTTTTGCCGAAGACGGCGCCCAACAACTGCAGGACTATATGGGCGACCTGACCTCCGAGCCGGAGCCAGATCTCCTGACTGATGTCGCGACACGATCGCCAAACGGGCCACAGCCTTCGCCGAAGAATGCTCCCTTGGCCCGACCAGGACGTACCAGGACGAGACCTGAAGAAAAGATCATCCTCGAGTTCGAATGAGCTGGAAGGATAAGGGCCGGAAATATCCCGCCCCTACATGAAACATCTACTGATCCGTAGGGGCGGCATACATGCCGCCCTTGGTTGTGGATGCACAGACCTATGTCGCAATCCCCACCGCAAATACGACGGCCAGGTAGTGGAGCACGCTGCCGGCGAGCACGAAGACGTGCCACACCGCGTGGCCGTAGGGGAGTCGGCGCCAGCCGTAGAACACCAAGCCGAGGGTGTAGGCGAGGCCGCCGGCGACGATCAGCACCAGTACTCCATTGCTCACCGCTGCCACCAGAGGGCGGATCGCAATCACTACCAGCCAACCCATCGAAACGTAGAGGGTGATCGACAACCAACGCCATCGGCCATGGGCGATGGTATTGAGCAGAACACCGATAGCGGCCAGCCCCCAGATGGCGCCGAAGAGCGACCAGCCCCACGGTCCTCCGATGGCTACCAACGACAACGGTGTATAGGTTCCTGCAATGAGAATATAAATGGCCGAATGGTCCAGCATACGGAAGACATGCTTGGCGCGTTCGGAGGGGAGTGAGTGGTACAGGGTCGAGGCTGTATAGAGCAGCACCAGAGTCGCGCCAAACACGGCGCAGGACACTACGCGGAGCGCCCCGCCCGTGATGGCCGCGAATGTCACAAGGACTGCCAGCCCGCACACACTCAGGAGCCAGCCCACTCCGTGGGTCACGCTGTTGGCGACCTCTTCGCCGAACGAGTAGCGAGCCGTTGTTTCGCTCTTCATCCGCCCACGGTATCAGCCATTAATCTCGGTCAGCAGGACCTCCACTGCTTTCTCCAACTGCTGGTCTTTGCCGACTGCTTCGAGCGCGGGGTCGTTGTCGACCTCATAGTCCGGATCGAGGTGCTTGTTCTCCATCAGGTCGCCTTCGTTGTCGATATAGCCGACCATCGGGATGCCGAAGAACAAGCTGCGATCCTGCAACGTCTCCCACCACACCGCCGTGCAGGTGCCCGGCACCTGCATACCGACGGTTTTGCCGATGCCGAGCGAGGTGTAGGCGACCGGAAAGCAGTGAGCATCCGAGTAATTGCCCTCATTCATGACCACGATCGATGGTTTGGTCCAACGGTGGACGGGCTCGACGCCGAGCTTCTGTCCCCGCGGAAGAGCGCGTGCGTAGACTTCGCCTGTGAGAAGGACGGTCAACGCCTCGACCAGGTTGCCGCCATTGTTGAAGCGCGTGTCGAGTACGATCGCCTCCTTGCCCACCGCCTTGCCGAAAATGTCCTCGAAGATCTCACGATAGCGGGAATCGCTCATGGTGCGGATGTGGGCGTAACCGAGCCGCCCGTCCGACAGTCGCTCGACCTCGGCGCGCCGAGAACGCACCCAGCGTTGGTAGAGGAGTTCGGACTCTGCACTCTGTGAGATGGGTTTCACAGTCTCCTGCCAGCGCTTGTCCGAATCCTTGTCGAAGAGCGAGATCCTGATGAGCTTGCCGGCCTTGTGGTTAAGGAGTGCGTACCAGTTGGCGCCGGCCTCGATTTTCTCGCCATCGATGGCCTCTATGACAGTCCCGACTTTCACCTTCGTGTCTGCATTCTCGAGGGGACCGCCGTCAATGATCTCGGCGATCGTGACGCCGGCGCCGCTCCATTCGGGATCTGGGAAAAAGGCCAGAGTCGAGGTGGCATCTGCGTTGGGGTCCCTTTGCTCGAAGTAGCATCCGAGGTGGGAGGCGTTGAGCTCACCCTGCAGCTCCGAAACGACATCGGCAAAGTCGCGGTTGTTGTCGATGTAGGGGAGGAATCGGAGGTAGGCTTCCCTGTAGAAGTCCCAGTCAACGCCCCCCATGTCCTCGACGTAGAATTTCTCGCGAGTCTGACGCCAGGCGTGCTCGAAGAGGTACTCCCGCTCGGCCGCAGCGTCGAGCTCCATCTTTGCTTCGAGTTTGACCGGTTTTATCTTGCCCGACTCGATCTCGACCGACTTGAGAGAACGGTCGGCGAGGATGTAGGCGGTCTTGCCTTCCTTGTCGAGGTACATATCGCCGCCACGCTCTGCATTCAACTTTGCCAGCAGCTTGACCTCTTTCTTGCGCGGTTCGTAGACCCAGAGATCGAAACCTTTTTCGAATCTGGCCAGATAGAGAAATTTCTCGCCGTCGGGGGTGATCTGGGCGTCGGAAATTCTCGACGAGTGCAGGGTCATGCGCAGGGTACGATCCTCGACGCCTTCGATCTGGATATCGACCGGATCGGGGAGCTTGATTTCGTCCTTCTTCTCCTCATCGACCTCTTCGACGTCTTTCTTCCCCTTTTTGCCCTTTTCGTCCTCGCCTCCCTCGTCCTTTTTCTCGTCCTCATCCTTCTTGTCGCTCTTTTCCTTTTCTTTCAGCAGCTCGTACTCGGCTTCGCTGAGGTGGAAGCGGTCCCAGGAATCCTGGGTCAGGAATGAGGCGTAGACGTCGAACTTCGATGGCCAGCCCGACTGCTGACGCTCGCCGTGCCGGTCGGTGAACCAGTACAACGCCTCGCCCTTGAAAGCCCACCGCGGAACAACGTCTTCATAGCCGCTCTTGGTGAGGTTGATGAGTTCACCGTCGCCGGAAGAGGCGATGAGACCGACCTCGTCCGACCACCGGGTCGGGCTCAAGAACTCGACCAGGAACCACCTGCCGTCGGGAGACCACTCGTACCACTGGTCGCCATCGGCGTACGAGTAGTTGATATTCCCGGGTAGGATTGTCCGGCTTTCGCCCGACTCTATATTCAGGACCTTGAGTTCGGTCCGTTCTTCGAGATAGGCGACCTCTTTGCCGTCCGGGGAGTAGTAGGGCTGAAAGGTTTCGAGTTCGGATTCAAGGACCGGTTTTTCCTCGTAGGCAGTAGCGAGGAAGAAAGCGGGCTCTTCGTCGTCGGTCATATCGGTTCGGTAGAGATTCCAGCTGCCGTTGCGCTCGGAGGCGTAGAGCACTCCGCGGCCGTTCGGGTGAAAGCTGACCGAGCGCTCCTGCTCGGGCGTGTTGGTGATGCGCCGGGTATCACCGTGTTTGACGGATGTGACAAAGACCTCGCCGCGGGCGATAAAGGCGATCTCCTTGCCGTTTGGTGACAGCGCAAAGGCCGAGATCTCACTCGCCACGTTGGTGTAGACCGCCTCGTTGTGGCGGCTGTCGGTGGCGACTGTGACTTCGAGCTTGATGCTGTCGGAGGCGCCGGCAGGGCGTACATAGATTTCACCGTCCCAGGCGTAGCAGATGTCGCCGGCCGCCGAAGCGCTCAAGAAGCGGACAGGGTGAGTGTCGTGGGTCGTGACCTGAGCCGGTTCAGAGCCGCCGGCGAGCGAAAGCCGCCACACGTTGAAGTCACCGCCGCGCTCCGACAGGTAGTAGATCGCCTCCTCGCCCGACGCCCATACTGGCTGTCGGTCATCGGCGCCGAACTCGGTGAGCCTGGTGTGCTCACCGCTTGGAGCGTCATAGATCCAGACGTCGCGGGCAAAGGACGAATTGTCGTGCTTGCGCAAGTCGGTTTCGAGGGCCTTTTCATCGGAATAGATGAGGCGTTGGCCGGCCGAATCCCACACCGCATATATCGCGGGTGTTGTCAGAATCTGCTGTGGCATGCCGCCGGCAAGTGCAACTGAATAGAGCTCCGGCTGCGCGCCACGTCGCGGATAGCCGACCATTGTGCGGGCGTCGAGCCGGCCAGAGAAGAAGAGCACGTTCTGGCCATCCGGGGTGAAGCTCGACGGGAAGTCACTGGCCGAGTGGTACGTGAGCCGGGTTGCGGTGCCGCCGTCGGCCGGTATGACAAAGACGTCGGAGGTGCCGTAGCGGTCCGAAGCAAACGCGATCTTCGAGCTGTCCGGCGACCACGCCGGCATGAACTCGTAGGCAGCGTGAACGGTCAACTGGGTTGCCTGGCCTCCGGTTGCGGGCACCTTCCAGAGATCTCCACGGTAGCTGAAAGCGATGGTCTCTCCGTCTGGAGAGATCGCCGGGTAACGTAACCATAGAGCGGGCTCTGCCGCAGTCGCCGTGACCGTCGCGAACAACAATGACAAACCGATGAATACGACCCGAGCCGGCCTTCGAAATCCCATTTTCCCCCCTATTTCGTATTGAATTGGCGCTGAGGCATGGGGAGCGCCAATAGAGAGTACGTGGATTGGTGGAAAACGGTTGCGCTGTTGGTGTGCAGAGATCTCTCGGCTCTGTAACCTGGGCAGGCTAACCCGAAAATCTCACCGGGCTTCGTCGAGAGGGCGGCGATGCATCGCCGGCCGCAGCGGGAAATTGGTGAGATGTGCGGGTTAAATGATCTGAAATTCGGGTGGAGCCGGGGGGGTGTTGTCGCCGGTCAGCGATCGCCAAGCTTCGAGGAGGATTGGATCGCTTACGATCGGCTTCCCGAAGCTCAGAAGGTAAACCTCCCCGAGAAAACGGGTTTGTCGCTTGAATTCTTCGAGACCGAGTTCGGCGAGATCGATGGCAAACAGTTCAAAGTAGTCTTTTCGAATTTCCTCGGGCCATGTCATCACCAGGTCCTTTGTAAAGGGCCCGTGGTTGACGATAAGGTCCACGATTTTTTTTGGATCCGATTGCATCTCGTCGCTCCGAACTTCGAAAACCCAGGGGGCACTTCGAGTCACAACGGCACTCACGATCCGCACCAATTCGCCGCTGCCCTCTGCTGTCATGCTCACATATTGAGTATTGTTCGATCTCTGGAAACGGTGTTGACATTCTGTGCCTACATGTTGACTCTTCGTGCCACTGGAATGCGATCATGGTAGGTTTAACGGTGATCAAGTCGGCGAGGCTTGATGCCTCACTGATCAGGGACAGACTTCGCAACCTTAATGTTCGGAGAAGTTTCCGATGCAACATACCACTATTACCTCCTGGGCACGATTGATTTGGGAAGGGCTTCGGACCTACGGTGTTGATGCTGATGCGTTGTTTATCGAGGTCGGGCTTGATCCCTCGGCGCTCACGGATTCGAATGCCCGGTATCCGGTTCCGGCCATGGGCCGCCTGTGGAATCTTGCGGTTGAACGGAGCGGAGATCCCTGCTTCGGGCTTACGGCGGCGGCTCAATGGCACGCGACGACCTGGCATGGACTCGGCTACGCGTGGCTTGCCAGTTCCACGTTAGAAGAAGCACTTCGGCGAATCACGCGGTATGGAGCTGTGCTTTCGACCGCCGCCGATTTCCGAATGGCCAGGAAACAGAATGGGGTTCGGCTCACGCTGAGCGCAAAAAAGGGCGTTGCCGCAAAGGCCTCGGATGCGGTGATCGATGCTGTCCTTGCCAACGTAGTCCATATGTGCCGGGCGACCTACGGCCCTGACTTCAGCCCCTCACTGGTGGAGTTTATTCACCCAGGTGATGGCTGTCGCCAACGACGAGGTGAATTCTTCAAGGCGCCGGTTGTCTATCGGGGCGGGGAGAACGCCCTCGAGATTGCTGCGGATGTGGTTGCCAAACCGTTGGCGACGGCAAACGCCGATCTCGCTCATGCCAACGAAAAGGTGATCGCCGACTACCTTGCCCAACTCAAACGTGAAACCACCGTAGCCCGCGTCCAGGCAAAGCTGATCGACGGTCTTTCCTCGGGCAACATCACGGCGCAACGAGTCGCCAAATCGCTCTTTTTAAGCCAACGAACTCTCCAACGCCAACTTGCGACAGAGGGCACGTCTTTCACGACGGTTCTCGAGGAGACGAGGCGCGAACTCGCAGAACGGTTCATCCGTGACCAGTCGTTGACCCTGATCGAGATCACCTTCCTTCTCGGGTTTTCCGAGATTTCCAGTTTTTCCTAGCCTGCATATCTCACCGGGTTTCGTTACGAGGGCGGCGAAGCGCAAGTATCCGTTGGGTTTGTCTCGGGTCGGGCGACGCAGTCGTAGTTGCGCTACGTCGAGGAGCACGATCCGAGACAAGCACGACGGGACGCAGCGATTCGTCGTCCACAGTAGACACTCGGTGAGATATGCAGGCTTGGCGTCGATGCCAGGTATAGTGGATGTGACTGCCAATGAAGGTGGTGTCGGGCGGGTGGTGATGGAGAATAAGGCTCTGGTATTGGTGGCAGGTCTTGGGCGAGGTCCCTTCGATGCGCTCGCGCCGGTCCTCGACCGCCAAAAGCTCGAAGTCGTCAAGCTTTCGACGCCTGAAAACTCAGTTGAACTCGTTCAAAAGGAGCCATTCGATCTCGTAATTTTCAATGCCGAGGTCAAAAAGGGAACGCTCGAGCAGGTTGTGGATGCTATCCGCCATGGGATGTCTGCGAGTCGCAACACCTCGATTCTCGTGCTGGCGGGCCGCAACCAAGTCGACGCAGTCCGACGCCTCGTAGGCCGCGGCGTCAACCGAGTGATGCTCCTCGACGATCCTCCGGAGCTCGTTGGTCAGCAGGTGGCGGAGTTGCTCAACATAGCACCGCGCGCAAACCTCCGATTCTCGACCCGGCTTCAGACAGCTGTTGGCGACGGTGCTGTTGAAATTCTGGGCGAGATTGTCAATCTGTCCGCAACAGGAATGCTGGTCGAGACCGACAGTTCGTTCGAACCGTGTCAACAGGTAGTCGTCACGATCAACCTTGGCGGTCAGCAGGGTCCAGTATCCGCCAAGGCCGAGGTCGTTCGACTGGCCCGCAATGATCGAGGGGGCATTGAAGGTGTTGGCCTCCACTTTCTTAGCTTCGCCGGCGACGGCAAGGAGAAGATCGAGGCTGTACTCGATGAGGCCTTTACTGAACCTCCCATCAACTGATCTTTCCGCCAACACCGAGGTCAGAAAAATGCAGAAATGGGCTTTTTAAGGTAGAAAAAGGTAGGATAGGCGGCATACATGGGTCCGTTCTGTGGTGAAGGATCACCAAATTGACGGGCCAGAAGGAGGGGTTATGAAAAAGAGCATTCTGTTGATGGTTGTGTGTGTTGCGATGATTGGGATCCTGGGTTGTGCCGAGACGGAGCCGGTTGTTGAGACCGAGGCTGTGGTCGAGACCGAGGCCGTGGTCGAGGATGCCGCGGCAGCCGAAAGGCACGATGTGGTCTACGCCTGCAATTGCGGTCCCGAGTGTGATTGTGGATCGATCAGCACCGAGGCCGGCACCTGCGATTGCGGCACCGAGTTGGTTGCCGCTCATGTCGTCAAGGTCGACGGCCACGATGCGAAGCTGTGCACCTGTGCCGAGGGTTGTACCTGTGAAATCAACGCCGAGGACGAGACGAAGTGCAGCTGCGGCTCCGACCTCAAGACGGTCAGCCTCGAGGGCAGCGGGCTCTACTTCTGCAATTGCGGCGGTTCATGTTCCTGCAACTACGTGTCCGCCGAGCCGGGCAAGTGCGACTGCGGCATGGATCTGGTCAGCTAAAGACTCCTGAGTGCGATTGAAATCTGGGACCCCCCTCGCGATCTGAAGGGGGTCCCAATTCTTATTGCGGCGACCAGAGCTTCCGCCTCGATTCTGGAGGAAGAGAGTTGGTAGAACGAGACTTCTCCGGGCTCCTGGCCGAGATTGCGGACGAGCTCGCAAAGCGATCCCCGCGTTCGGAGGCGCTGAACCGGGCTGCAAAGGCGAACCTGGTCGATGGCGGCAGTCACACGATTCGGTTGACCGAGCCCTTCACGCCGCGCATCGTATCTGCGCGAGGCGGCCGGGTCACCGATGAGGACGGCCACGACATCCTCGATTTCTGGCAGGGACACCTGGCAAACATCCTCGGCCACAACCCTGAGGTGGTGACCTCGGAACTGGCGCGCGCTTTTGCCGCTGGTTTCGGACTTCAGCTGGGGATGGTCGACCGTCTGCAGTCGGAAGTGGCCGAGATCCTGTGTCGGCGAACCGGTTCGGAGCAGGTGCGTCTGACGACTTCCGGAACCCTCGCAAATATGTATGCGGTGATCATGTCGCGCGCCTTCACTGGCCGTGGCCGGGTAATGAAGGTGGGCGGCGGTTGGCACGGCGGGCATCCGTGGGGCCTCAAGGGTTCGTTCTATGACCCAACGGATGGCATCGGGTTTGGCGGAGTGGATTCCGCCGGTATTCCCCTTGCCCTCACTGACGATGTTATCGTGACCGGTTTCAACGACCCGGAGCGGCTCCGCGACGATTTCAAACGCCACGGTGATCAGCTTGCCTGCTTTGTGGTCGAACCCTTGATCGGCGCAGGAGGCTTGATACCGGCGACCCGCGAGTTCCTCAATCTTGCGCGAGAGCTCACGCACCAGTGCGGCGCCTTGTTGATCTTCGATGAGGTCGTCAACGGTTTCCGATTCCACGCCGGCAGCCTCGGCTCGATCTATGGCATCGAGCCCGACCTTGCGATCTACGGCAAGGCGATTGGTGGCGGCATGCCGGTGGCTGCCCTTGCCGGTCGTGGGGATGTCATGGCCCAGGTGGGCCGTGACCAGCGGTGCCGGGTGTTCTTCTCCGGTGGCACCTACTGCGCCCACCCTTCGTCGCTGCTCGCAGCAAAGACCGCGATGACCTTCCTCATCGAACACGAGGACGAGGTCTACCCGCGTCTCGGCGAGTTGGGCGAGCAGATGCGGCAAGCGATTGTGCGGGGGTTTGCCGACGAAGGCGTGCGGGCTCGAGTGACAGGTTCGAGTGACGAGTTGCCGTTCGGCAGCTCCCTCGGCATGGTGCACTTCCCCTATGACGAGGACACGGTGATCGACCGGCCGGAGAAGGTGTGGAACCCCGAGGTGTGTGACGTCTCCCTGAGGGATCGAGTGCTCGGACCGGCACTATTGCTCGAGGACGTGCACATGGTCCACGGCCACGGTGCGGCGGCGACTGCTCATACCGAACAGGATATGCAAAACCTCGAGAACGCTTGCGGAAGGGTCGCGCGTCGGATCAAACCGTATCTTTAGGGCTATCCGGACTTCCGGTGATGGATATAGCCCGTTCCGGGGTCTCGTTGCAGCTCATCTCAAATTGAGACGCTCTTGCCCAGTCCTGACTGGTTGATTTTTCCTTCGGCTTACACCGAAGCGTTACCATGGGCGGCGGGGGAGGTAGCGATGCGTTTCTACCAGCCTGTCCTCGTGATCGCGCTCGCGGGCCTTGCGTTCGGCCTGATGACTCACGCCGACGAGTTATCCGACGACGAAGTCGCCGCATACAAATCTGCCTGGAACTCGGCCGTCGACCAGGTGACCCCGGACGGCTATCTTTACGAAGAACTCGGCCGCTGCGCGGGCTGTCACGAAAACGCCAGGGACTCGGCCGGCAACTCCACCCACCGCAACGCCATCGGCATCATCGGCGATCCTCTGTCGCCGACCCTCACCGGCAAGGGATGGCTGAGCGGTGCCCACGGGCGCAGCCAGGATTCCGAATTTACCTCGAATACATTTTGTGCCTGGTGTCACGCGCCCAGCCAACCAGGCGTCACCGACGACATCAACGGCGGCCGGTCCATCAAGTCGGGTAGGACAGGAATCAGCTGCATCAGCTGTCATGCCAGTGAAGCCGTTAACGAAGAGTTCGGGACCTACCAGGCCAACTTCCGGCCGGGCGGAGATCGTGAGAGCCTGGTGGATTTTGTGCCCCGGCAACCTGCGAGCGGCATCGAGACCAACGCTCAATGCCTCTTCTGCCACGTTCGTCCGCATGATTTCGAGGCCCAGCCGCATGCCGACCTCGTTGACTCCGGAGAGCTTCGCTGCATTGACTGCCATATGGCGATCTACAACGTCACCGAGTCTGGCCGCAAGGAGCGGTACCACAACATGAAGGTCGCGGCCAACAACGACCCGGCCACCTGTCGACCCTGTCACGACTACGACGAAACGGAGATTTCGGCGCGTTGTTCTGAGCTGGTTCCTTCCTTCTCATCGCAAGCCCACGCAGTTCCGACTTTTGAGTGATGGGAAATATCGAGGAGGCACCCCGAGCCGGTGCCATGGAGATCCACATGAACCGAATTCCTGCTGCCGCTCTCATTTCCGGATTGCTCTTCTATGTTGCCATCTGCACCGGTTGTGGAAACGATCTCGCGCCTGGTGCCGATCTCGTATTGGTCAACGGGTCGGTCTACTCCCTTGCCTGGGGAGAGCCCTCGGCAGAAGGCGTTATCGCAGGCGATGCACCGCACGATGATGGAGGTTGGCACCCAGATGCCGAGGCTGTGGCCGTGGCGGACGGTCGTATCGTCTTCGTCGGTACGACCGCCGATGTCCAGTCTCACATCGGTAGCGCAACGCGCGTCATCGATGTTGGCGGAGCCGTCGTCCTCCCGGGGCTGGTAGATTCCCACGCCCACATCCAGGAGCTGGGCCGCGACGAGGTCCAGGTGAACCTGGTGGGGGTCCAGACGGAGGAGGAAGCCATCGCCCGGGTCGTCGTTCGCGCGACCGACTTTGCACCTGGAGAGTGGATCATCGGTTGGGGCTGGGACGAGGGTGCATGGGCCAACCGTTATCCGACCCAGTCGCTCTTGAGCGAACGATTCCCCGACAACCCCGTCGTGTTGAGGAGCCTGCACGGGTTCGCGGTTTGGACCAACAGTCTGGCGCTCGTCGAGGCGGGCATCGATCGCAATACACCTGACCCCGATGGCGGCCGGATCCTCCGCGACAATTCAGGCGACCCGACTGGAGTGCTGATCGATCGTGCCACCACTCTGGTGACCTCAGCCATCCCTGAGACCAGCGATGAACAGATGAAGAAGTTTGTGCTTGCCGGTCTCGAAACCATGGCGCGGGACGGCTATGTCGCGGTCCATCAGGCTGGAGCCGATACCCAGATCATGCGGGCCTTTGAGGAGCTCGAAGTGGAGGGCCGTCTACCGGTTCGCGTTTACGCCATGATCAGTCTGCGCGACGAGCCTCTTTGTCGCCGATGGATCGAGCGCGGTCCGAAGATCGATGACTCCATGCTGACCGCTCGCTCGGTCAAGGCCTACTACGATGCGGCGCTTGGATCGCGCGGCGCCAGGCTGCTCGACGACTACACCGATCGGCCGGGCCACCGCGGCGTCAGTGGATCCGACTATGGCTTCGACCAGGAGTTGGCGGCGGAGATGATGCGCGCGGGTTTTCAAATTGGAATTCACGCGATTGGCGATGCCGGCAACCGGGAGACCCTCGCCTTTCTGGAGTCGGTGATTCGCGCCAACCCAGAGACCAGGGCGCTGCGCCATCGTGTGGAACACGCTCAGGTCGTCCATTCCGACGACTTCGCACGATTTGCTCCAGCAGGCCTCATTGCGGCCATGCAACCTCCTCACTGTGTCGAGGACAAGACCTGGGCGGAGGCACGGTTGGGACCCGATCGGGTCAAAGGGGCGTACGCCTGGAGGACTCTCCGGCGGGCCGGTGTTCCGCTGACCTTCAGCGCGGACCTGGCCGGCTCTGACCACGATATTTTCTACGGGCTGCACGCCGCTATCACCCGCCGGGACAAAGAGAGGCAACCACCCGGCGGCTGGTACCCCGAAGAGGCGATGACTGCCGAGGAAGCCCTCCGCGGTTACACTAGTTGGTCGGCCTTTGCCGCCGGATGGGAAGACCGGACCGGGGTTCTGAAACCCGGGATGTGGGCCGATATGACGGTCATCGATCTCGACCCTCTATCTATCGGCGAGACCGAACCGGGACGGGTCCTCGACGGACGCATTCTCTCAACAATTGTAGCCGGCGAAGTGGTCTTCGAGGACTTTTAGCCTGCATATCTCACCGGGTTTCGTGACGAGGGCGGCGAAGCGCAAGTATCCGTTAGGTTTGTCTCGGATCGGGCGACGCAGTCGTAGTTGCGCTACGTCGAGGAGCGCGATTTGAGACAAGCATGACGGGACGCCGCGATTCGCCGACCGCAGTAGGCACTCGGTGAGATATGCAGGTTAGCCTGGCGGCGGAGAGGGCGTCGGACCCGGCGGCTGGGTTGGCGCTGGCTGAGTCGCGGTTGGCGGCGGCTGAGTCGCCGTCGGCGTCACACCGTTGATCTCGGCCCGGTCCGCCACGCCCCGCGGATCCGTATCGGCAGCGAATGCAACGATTGCAGCGATCGCGAGAATAGCGAAACACGCAAGCAACAAAATTCGACGCATTTTTGGACCCCCGATTGCTACGCCGATTGTACGCAACACGACATCACGACGCGAGGCCTGAGGGAGGTAGGTAACGATTGGAGTCGTAACGATCGGATCGCTCAAGGGTGTGAAAAGTCCAGCCCTGATACTGAGCAGTCGATTTTTGAGCACAGCGCTGAACAGGGTCAATTCGTCGGGAGATTCATGCGGCGCAGCAGGTCCTGGAAGCGAGGGTCGGAGCGCAGGGGATCGTAGACAGGCAGGCCGAGGTACGGCGTATTGGGGCTGTGGTTTTTGTGCATTTCCTCAACCCAATCCATGGCACGGTCGGAGTCGCCGGCGTAGAGATACCGTACGGCGATTTCTCCGGCCCTAC
>JACXWA010000073.1 GCA_014764485.1 Candidatus Sulfomarinibacter kjeldsenii | reverse complement strand
GTACATCAAGTACGGGCTGATGTCGGTGGAGGGGGTCTCCGAGGTCGCGTCGCTTGGTGGCTTCGTGCGCCAGTACCAGGTCGAGGTAGACCCCGTGCGGCTCAGGGCCTACGACGTATCACTGGCCGACATCAAAAGAGCCATCCAAAGGTCGAACAACGACGTCGGCGGCAGACTCGTCGAGATGGGCGAACGCGAGTTCATGGTGCGCGGGCTCGGTTATGTCAAGGATATCCGCGACCTCGAACACATTCCCCTCGGCACAGGACCCGGGGGGACCCCGCTCTCCCTATCCGATGTCGCCAATATCACCATCGGACCGGAGATCCGTCGCGGGCTCGCGGACTGGAACGGTGAGGGCGAGACCGTCGGCGGAATCGTGGTGGTGCGTTCCGGCGCCGACACCCTTTCGACCATCGCCAGGGTCAAGGAGCGGCTGGCCGAACTCGAGGCCGGGCTGCCGGACGACGTCGAGATCTCGATCGGCTACGACCGTACCGAGCTGATCCACGAGTCGATCGAGACCCTGACCGACACTTTGATCGAAGAATCGATCATCGTCGCCCTGGTCTGCATCATCTTCCTCTTCCACTTCCGTTCGGCCTTTGTCGCGATCGTCTCGATCCCGATCTCGATTCTGCTCGCCTTCATCGTCATGCGGGTCCAGGGCCTGGGCGCCAACATCATGTCATTGGGGGGCATCGCCATCTCCATCGGCATTCTCGTGGACGCGGCCGTGATCATGGTCGAGAACTCCCACAAGCACTACGAGGAGTGGCGCGGCGAACGCAGTCACTTCGAGATCATCCTGCGTTCGGCGCAGGAGGTCGGTCCGACCCTTTTCTTCAGCCTGCTCCTGATCACCGTGTCCTTTATGCCGGTCTTCACCCTGCAGGCGCAGGAGGGCCGGCTCTTCCGGCCGCTCGCCTTCACCAAGACCTATTCGATGGCGATGGCGTCGATCGTCGCCATTACGGTCATCCCCGTGCTGATGTACTGGTTCGTGCGCGGCAAGATTCACTCCGAGAAAAAGCACCCGGTCTCGCGACTCCTGCGTGCGATCTACACGCCGGTGCTGAATGCAGCCCTGAAGTGGCGGTGGCTGGTGGTCGTGCTGGCGATCGCGGCGGTGGCATCGGTGTGGTTCCCGATGCAGCACATCGGTTCGGAGTTCATGCCGCCGCTGTGGGAGGGCGACCTGCTCTACATGCCGACCACCTTCCCCGGGATTTCCATTACAAAGGCCAAAGAGCTCCTGCAGCAGACCGATAAGATCATCGCCTCGTTCCCGGAGGTGGAGTCGGTGTTGGGCAAGATCGGAAGGGCGGAGACCGCCACCGATCCGGCGCCGTTGTCGATGATCGAGACCACCATCGTTCTCAAGGACCCGTCCGAGTGGCGGCCGGGGATGACCAAGGAAAAGCTCATCGAGGAGCTCGACCGGGCGATACAGTTCCCGGGTCTGACCAACGCCTGGACCATGCCGATCAAGACCCGCATCGACATGCTCTCGACCGGCATCAAGACCCCGGTCGGAATCAAGATTGGCGGGCCGGACCTGGCTGAGCTCGAGCGCATCGGCAAGGAGGTGGAGGCCTTGGTCAAACCGCTCGAGGGCACGCTTTCCGCCTACGCCGAGAGGGTCATGGGCGGAAGCTACCTCGATTTCGACATCGATCGCGAGGCCGCCGCGCGATACGGGATCACGGTTGGCGACGTTCAGGACGTCATCGTGTCGGCGATCGGCGGCATGAACGTGAGCTGGACTGTGGAGGGGCTGGAGCGGTACCCGATCAATATCCGCTACCCGCGTGAGCTCCGCGACAACGTCGAGGCGCTGGCCGAGACCCTGGTCGTCGCCCCCGGCGGAGCGCAGGTGCCGCTCTCCCAGCTCTCGACGATTCGCATCCACCAGGGACCGCCCGCCATCAAATCCGAAAACGCGCGTCCCAACGCCTGGGTCTACGTCGACCTCCGCGGCATCGACGTCGGGACCTGGGTGAAACGGGCGAAGCGGGAGGTTGAAGAGAAGATCGATCTGCCGCCCGGCTACACGATTTTCTGGTCGGGCCAGTACGAGTACATGGAGCGCGCCAAAGCCCGACTCCTGCTGATCGTCCCCATCACCCTCCTCCTGGTTTTCCTCATCCTCTACTTCAACACCGGCTCCCTGGCCAAGACCGCGATCGTCCTGCTGGCGGTTCCGTTCTCGGCGGTCGGCGCCATCTGGCTGATGTACTTCCTGGGCTACAACTGGTCGATCGCCGTGTGGGTTGGGCTCATAGCCCTCGCTGGTCTAGATGCCGAGACCGGAGTGGTCATGCTGCTCTACCTCGATATCGCCTACGAACGCTGGAAGAGCCAGGGCAAGCTGACGACCTGGGCCGAGCTGGCCGAGGCCGTCGACCACGGCGCCGTCCAGCGCATCCGGCCCAAGGCCATGACCGTGGCCACCACCTTCATCGCCCTCCTGCCCATCCTGTGGGCGACAGGGACCGGCGCCGATGTCATGCGGCGTATCGCGGCGCCAATGGTCGGCGGCATCGTGACCTCGTTCTTTGGCGAGCTCCTGGTTTACCCGGCCATCTATTTCATCTGGAGATCATTCGGTCTCCAACGCACTGCGCTCTTCGGAGCAGCGAACAACAATCCTTGAGGAGGATTTCATGAATAAGACAGTTTTGATCTGTGTATTGAGCCTGCTGATGGGCGCAACCACGTGGGCGGGAGGACAGTCCTCGTTCGAGGCGGTCATCGAGCACTACGAATCCGTCCGCCTCGCGCTGCTCGGGGATTCTATGGATGGAGTGAACGAGAACGGAAAAGCCATCGCGTCCGAGCTGCGTGCTCTTGGTGCCGACTTCAGTCCAGAACGTGCGGGTGCCTCCACTGAAACCGGGTCGGTCGTGCAGGCAAAGCTCGATGAAATGATTGCAGCCGCCGATGCCGTCGCCTCCGCGAAGTCGCTCGAAGCGGCCCGGGACGGGTTCTACGCACTGACCAAGCCGATGGTGCAGTGGCGTGAGGGCGTTGCCCAGAACGATCGACCTGCGGTCGCCTACTGCCCGATGCACAAGCGCTCGTGGCTGCAGCCGGGCGAAGAGATCGGCAACCCCTACGGCGGCATGCCGGGTTGCGGGAACATCGTTTCGGAGTGAATACCGTTCCCCGACTTTCTGCCGAGGATCTTGTTCAACATTTGCTGATATGAGATACTCCTCAATTATGAGACGAAATCTCGTGGCTGTCGCGGCGGTCTGCTCGCTGCTGTGGGCCGTCACCGGTGTGTCGGTCCTGGCGGTTGCTCTCCATGATCACCACCACCACGCCGAGACCCACGATCACCATGACGCGATCGAAGTGGTGCTCCACGGCCATTCCCACGAGGGTTCACCAGATCACGACCACGAGTTGACCGCGCCGTTGAGTGCTGCCAGGTCACACGTGCCAGTGCCCGCCGGCGCCGCAGTCTCTCAGTTGTACGAGTCGGTTGCCGCGCAGATAGACGGTGTCAGAGCTCGAATCGGCAATCGTCTCGAGGCGCGAGATCTCGGTCCTCCCACGTTCCTGCTGCTCTGCGTTTCCCTGACCTAGGGCGCTCCTATCCGCTGATCTGTCTTACGACAATCTGCCGAAAGGAGCGCACCATGAACCGCGCATCATGGGCGTTTGCAGTGCTGCTGGCCGGTGCCGGAAGCATGCCGCTTGACGCCCAGTTTTTGACCGAAAACCAATTCGTCGACGACGCCCTCTTGAATCACCCGGGCATCACGGCCGCTGAAGCGAAAAAGGCAACGGCCGCCGGAGCCCGCCGCCAGGCCGCCATCGTCTCGAACCCGGTGATCTCTTGGGAGAGGGAAGAGCCCGACCCCGCGCTGCGCCAGGACACCTGGCTCCTGAACTGGCAGCTGCCCTTCGATGGGCGAAAGCACAGAAAGGTCGCGGGTGATGCGGCACTGGCTGCGGCGGACGCTGATCTCGATTCCACGCAGCTCGACATTCGGCTCGAAATGCGCTCGCTCTATGCCGGGTGGTTCATCGCGGCAGAGCGCGAGGCAGTGCTTCAGGCGCATCTCGAACGCACCCGCAGGCTCGCGAAATGGTTGCGCGCCAGAGCTGAGGAGGGCGAAGCCGCCGGTGTCGAGGCGCAACGCCTCGATCTCGAGGTGGAAGTCTTCGAGAGGGGGCTCGTCGCCGCCCGCGCTGAGGCTCGGGCTGAACGGGCGGCCGCTGCAAACTGGAGCAAACTGGTCGACGGCGAAGTGCGCCCCAAACGGCCGATCCTTCCGGTTCCTCCGGCAACGGTCGATGTCGGAAACCAACCTGAATTGTTGGCGATCGCCCACCAGGTCGAAGAAGCTGAAGCTGTACACAGATTCCGAAAGCGGGTGTTCGAACCGCCCTCGATCAGTGTCGGATGGACCGAGCTCGGCGAAGGTGGCCTGAATTTCGATGGGCCGGTCTTCGGTTTTGCGTGGCCGGTGCCTGTCTTTGACCGCAATCAGGGGAACGGAGATGCAGCGGCGGCCGAAGTTGCGCACATGGAATCGTTGCTGGAACTCGAAACGAGGCAGGCGGAGCAGCGTGCACGGGCCGCGTTGGCTTCGTACACCACCCTCTTTTCAGCCGCGGCGCCTTTGAGCCCCCAGACCGAGACTCTCGATGTGGCGGTCGCGGTCTTTGCCGCGTTTGAAGCTGGTGAGGCCCGCCTGACCGATGTGCTCGATGCGCTGCGGGCATCTGTTGGCGTCCAGATGGCGCGGCTCGAGAGTCTCGACCTGGCCCTTCTCGCCGAACGCGAGCTCGAGGCGGCGATCGGTCGACCCATAATCCCCGGAGGAAGCTCATGAAGACGCGACTCGCAATGTTTGTTTGTATCGCTGCCGCACTTGCGGCGTGCGGCCACGACCCCGGACAGGATAGCCATATCCATGGCGAGGCCGAGACAGAATCGTGGGCGGTGACCGCCTGGGGTGAGCACTTCGGGCTATTCCCGGAGTTCGACGAACTGGTCTCGGGCCAGATAGCAAGCTGCCACTTCCATGTAACGGTTCTCGACGGGTTCACACCGGCGACTGTGGGATCGGTTGTTGTCGTCCTGAAGGACCCATCCGGAAGCGAGGAACGGTTTAGCTCGACAGCTGTCATTCGTCCGGGGATCTTCCTCATCGACGTTCGGCCCGGTGATCCAGGCGAGCGCGAGATGCGTTTCGAGATCGAGGTCAACGGTTCAAGCGAGACCATTGCCGGAGGAACGGTCCGGGTCGGCACACCCGAGGAACCCGGGGGTTTGATCTCACCTCCCAATGATCTGCCGACCGCCGGTGGAGGTGAAGCGGTGGACTTCCTTTTGGAGCAGCAGTGGAAAACGGGATTTGCGACCGAGTGGGTCCAGGTCGGTGCACTGCGATCCTCGGTGGCGGGGACCGCTCGCATCGAGCCCCCCTCGGGTGGTGAGGTGGTCCTCACCGCGCCAGTGGATGGGGTCGTCCGTGGGGTGGCGTGGCCGTTCACGGGGCAGAAGGTCGCCTCCGGTGGAGTGCTGCTGTCGCTCATTCCGACCACCAATACCCAACGCAGCCTCGCCGAACTCCAGGCGTCGGTGCGCGAGATCGAAGCCCTGAACGAGGCAGCCGTAGCCCGGGTCCAGCGGCTCGAGAGACTGCTCGAACGCGAGGCGGTGAGCCGGCTCGAGGTGGAAAGAGCGGGGGCCGAGGCGACCGGACTCGGGGCACGCCTGGAGGCGGCACAGACGGAGCTGGAAGCGGCCGAGGCTGGGCGGACGGGGCGGCAGGGTGTCACGGGTCTCGAGATCAGGTCGCCCTTCGTCGGCCGGGTTGCCGAGGTCCTGGTGTCGCCCGGCGAGCACGTGACCGCAGGCACGACGATGCTGCGGCTGGTCCGGGAACGTCCGGTGTGGGCCCGGGTGGCCTTGACACCGGGGGACGCGAGCCGGCTGAGTGGCCGGGTCGACGGTTTGGTTCTCTACATCGGTGCGAGCGCCGACCCGATCCTGGTGCCGGAGGCCGATCTCCGGCTGGTTGCAGTCGCCCCGGAGGTGGATTTTCGGTCGGGGACGGTGGAAGCTCTCGTCGAAATTTCGAGGAGCGTCGACGAGCTCAGACCGGGTTTGACCGCGTCGGCACAGATTCTCCTGCCCGGAACGATCGAAGGCATCGTGTTGCCCGACTCGGCCGTGATCGATGATGCCGGTGAGTCGGTCGTCTACGTCCAGCTCGACGGAGAGAGCTTTTCTCGCCGGGAGGTTGAGGTGCGGCATCGACAGGGCGAATTCCTGCTGGTTGAAGGGGTGTTGCCCGGCGAGAGGGTGGTGACGCTCGGCGGCGCTGCTATCAGGCGTGCCTCTCTGATGGCCTCGGGCCAGGCCCAGGGCCATGTCCACTAGGATCGGGGGGAGGAACCCATGATTGCCAAGCTGATCCGTTTTTCTGTCCAGTTCCGTGGATTCGTGTTGGTGGTGGCTGGCCTGCTCCTGTTGGTCGGTGGGCTGGTGGCGAACAGGACCCCAGTTGACGTTCTCCCGGATCTGACTGCGCCATCGGTCACGGTTCTCACCGAGGCGATGGGATTTGCACCGGAGGAGATGGAGCTTCTGGTGACCTTCCCGATCGAGTCGGTTCTCAATGGCGCTCCGGGTGTTCGGCGGCTGCGGTCGGTGTCGGGAGCCGGCGTGTCTGTGGTTTGGGTCGAGTTTGACTGGGGGCAGGACGTCTATCTAGCCCGGCAGATCGTCTCCGAGCGCCTTCAGCAGGTCGAACTTCCGATTGAGGCGACCCGGCCGAAGCTCGGCCCCGTGAGCTCCGTCATGGGTGAGATCGCGTTCCTTGCCCTGACCGCGGAGGAGCTATCGGATGACACACTGCGGCGGCTCGCCGAGACCGATGTCCGGCGAGCATTGCTCGCGATACCGGGCATCTCGCAGGTCGTACCGATGGGGGGTGATCTCCGGCAGTATCAGGTCAATCTTGACCCCGCGGCGTTGGTCCGGCACAACGTCGGGATGCTCGATGTAGTGACAGCCTTGGAATCCGCCAGCGCCAACGCGGCGGCCGGTTTCCATATCGACGACTCGCAGGAGTATCTCGTGCGCGGTCTCGGGCGCGCGCGAACGGCGGAGGACCTCTCTGCGACGGTGGTGACGCTTGTGAACGGCGTGCCGGTCACCGTGGCGATGGTCGGCAGGGTCGAGGTGGGGGTCGAACCGGTCCGCGGCAAGGCCTCATACAAAGGGCAATCGGCGGTGATCTTGTCGGTGAAGAAGCAGCCGGGGGCCAACACCCTCGAGCTCACAGCGGAGATCGACCAGGTCATGTCCGAGATCCAGGCGTCGCTCCCGCCGTCGGTCACCATCGAGGGGGAGAGCTTTCGTCAGGCGGACTTCATCGAGGTCGCTATTCACAACGTTTCCGTTGCCATGCGCGATGGCGCCGTGCTCGTGATCATCATTCTATTTTTCTTTCTCGGCAACATTCGCGCCACCGTGATTTCGGCGCTCGCAATCCCGCTGTCGCTCGTCGCCGGTGTGCTGGCGATCTCGGCCTTTGGTGCGACCGTCAACACGATGACCCTCGGTGGGTTGACGATCGCGATAGGTGCACTGGTCGACGACGCCATCATCGCCGTAGAGAACATTGTCCGCCGGCTTCGGCAACGGCAGAGCGAGCCCAACTCCAACGGTGCCTTGCCGATTGGTGAGGTGATCGAAGGCGCAACGCAGGAAGTCGTACGGCCGATCCTTTTTGCCACGGGGATCATCGGTCTGGTGTTCCTGCCCCTGTTCCTCCTCCCGGGAATGGAGGGGCGGCTGATGCAGCCGCTCGGTCTGGCCTACGTTTCGGCGTTGGCGGCGTCACTGGTGGTGTCGTTGACGGTGACGCCGGCCCTGGCTTCGCTTCTCTTTTCCAGAAAGCGCGCCCTGTCGCTCTCCGAACCAAGGCTGATGGCCTGGCTGCTCCGCCTCTACCGACCCAGCGTCCGCTGGGCGGTGGATCACACGGGCGTCGTGATGGCCGGTTCGGCCCTGGCGCTCGCGGGCGCCCTCGTGTTGATTCCGTTCCTCGGAAGGACGTTCATGCCGGCCTTCAACGAAGGTGCGTTGACCGTGGCAGTGGTCGCACCACCGGGGATCACGCTTTCAGAGAGCGACAATCTGGGCCGACAGGTTGAGGAGTCGCTCCTGGCGTTTCCAGAGGTGGTCTCGACGAGCCGCCGTACCGGACGCGCGGAGCGTGATGAACACCTCCAGGGCGTCAACGGTTCAGAGATCGAGGTAGTCTTGCGGCCCGGTAGACCGAAGGAACAGCTGCTTCAAGAGATGCGTCGCGCCGTCGCCACCATCCCGGGCGTGAACGTGGCCTTTGGTCAGCCGATCAGCCATCGCATCGAACACATGATCTCGGGCGCCAAGGCCAACCTGGCGGTCAAGATCTTCGGCCCCGATCTGACAGTGCTCCGGCGCCTCGCTTCGGCTGCGGAAGAGACTCTTGGGAGCGTACCCGGGATCGTCGATCTCTCCAATCAGGAGCAGGCTACGGTTCCGCAGCTGGTCATTTCGTTCGACCGGGAGGCGATGGCGCGATACGGACTGGATGCCAGCGCTCTCGCCAGGTCCGTTGAAGCGCTGTTTCAAGGAACCAGGGTCGGCGAGATTCTGGAGGAAGGGCTGTCGACCTCGGTAGTGGTGCGTCTCGGTGGCGACGGGCACCGTCATCGGGAGGAACTGGAGAAGATGCCCGTGCTGGCCGAGGGAGGCCAGGTGATCCGGCTCGGAAGCGTGGCGCGGGTACGCCAGGATCTGGGCCCGAGCATCGTCCGCCGGGAAGGTGTGCGCCGAGTGGCGGTGCTGGCAGCCAATATCGAAGGCCGAGACCTGACGGGTACGGTGGAAGCCGCGCGGGAAGCGCTCGATGCGGCGCTCGATCTCCCACCCGGGTACCGGCTGGTCTTTGGCGGTCCGTTCGAAAGCGCCGCCCGCAGCCTGACGGTCATCGCAGTCCTTTCGGTTTTGGTGTTGGCAGCGACCTATGGACTTCTCTTCTTCGCCTTTCAGAGCCATCGACAGGCATTGATAGTGCTGGTGAATCTTCCGTTGGCGGTGGTGGGCGGAGTTGTTGCGGTGGCTGTCGGCCAGGGTGTGTTGAGCGTTGCCTCGCTGCTTGGGTTCATCACCCTTTTTGGCATCGCCACCCGCAACGGCGTTCTAATGGTGACACGTTATCGGCAGCTCCTGGAATCCGGGATGACGTCGGTCAGGGAAGCCGTCTTCGTTGGCTCCGAAGAGCGAATCGCGCCCGTGCTGATGACCGCCCTGACGGCTGGGCTCGCGCTCGTACCCCTGGTGCTCGCGGGAGGGCGGCCTGGAAACGAGATCCTGAGCCCGATGGGAGAGGTGATTCTCGGCGGACTGCTCAGCTCTACGGCCCTGAACCTGGTCGTCGTGCCGGCTCTCTTCGCACGGTGGGGAACGAAGAAAGAGCGAGATCTCGAAAGGGCATGAGGCCCGAATCAGTTTGTTAGCTCGACATTCCAGGAGTTATCGGCCGGCCAGGCGCCGTAGTCGGGGCGAGGTGAGTCCAGCGAGAACGAACCCACTCAGGACGGTTACGAGTCCGAGAGCGGAGACGGCCTGCAACAAGAACGTGTTGAAATTGTCACGGCTTTGGTAGTCCATGATGTGGAGCATCCACAGGAAGTCGAAGAGTCGCCAGCGGTCGTTGCGCCGAGCGGTCACCACGCCGCGTTCAACCGAAATATACAAACGTGTGCCGAGCGAGTCGTCGAAAGAAATGCGGTAGGCGGGAAGGGGACGCTCGCGGTACTCCGATCCCGATGGGGCCTCGGTAACCAGCGTGACATCGGCGATTGGTGTATCGAGGGCGTATGCCTGGCGCGCGATAACCTCGGCCTCGCCCTGATCGACGGTGGATCGCAACTCGCCGGTCGTGGCGTTGGCAAGGGCCCAGTGTGGCTCCCCGTCAGCGACAAAAGTGATTTCGTACACCGCGGCATCGAGATGCGGGCGCAGAGCAACCGTCTGGATTTCTGCCCGTGCGTGAAGACGAACGAGCTCGGTCAGGGCGGCAGCCGGCGAAGCTGGCGGGGCGTCGAATTCGAGAGGCTGAGGTTCCGGTGCTTCGGTCTCCCCACGAACTTTGGCAATCGGGTTCAGACTGAAGAACAGACCACCGACGGTCCACAAAAGCAGTTGAATGCCCACCACCAGACCGAGCCAACGGTGGATCTTGCGATAGGTGCGTGCGTCAATGGAATACTCCTCCGCGCCATTGTGACCGATTCGGCTGATAGTTGGTGGCGACGATGGGAGGCGTGATTGGAATACAATGCTCACGCTTCATCAAGGAAAGGTCGTTGCAGATGAGCTGGGTCATGAGCCACGAACCGGTTGTCCGCTTGGGGCTCTTTGCCGGTGTTTTCATCCTGATGGCGATCTGGGAGTTCGTTGCCCCCCGACGTGAACTGAAAGTTGCGAAGGGGCCGCGTTGGTTCGCAAACCTTGGGATCATGGTTCTTAGCACGCTCGTGGTCAGGGTCATCTTCCCAACCGCGGCAGTCGGTATGGCGCTTGTCGCTGCCGATCGTGGTTGGGGATTGTTCAACAACCTCGATCTGACACCGGTGGTTGCGATCGTCGCGTCCGTGTTCATCCTGGACCTCTTTATCTACCTTCAGCACGTGATGTTTCACGCCGTTCCGGCGCTGTGGCGGCTCCATATGGTGCACCACGCCGATGTGGATTTTGACGTCACCACCGGTCTCCGTTTTCACCCGGTGGAAATTGTGCTGTCGATGGTGATCAAGCTCGCCGCCGTAGCCGTGTTGGGGCCGCCCGCAGTTGCCGTCATCATTTTCGAAGTGGTCCTCAACGCGACCGCGATCTTCAACCACGGGAATGTCCGTTTGCCCGCGGTGGTGGATCGTGTCCTGCGGTGGATCGTGGTGACACCGGATATGCACCGGGTCCACCACTCCGTCAAGCTCGCCGAAACCAACAGTAACTTCGGATTTAACCTGCCGTGGTGGGACCGGTTGCTCGGCACATACCGGGATCAACCCGGAGACGGACACGAGGCAATGGCCATCGGGCTCAGTCAGTACCAGGATCGGCCGGGCCAGAGTCTTCCCTGGCTCCTCGCGCTTCCGTTTTTCGGGCGGGCCCAAACACGCCCCTAGGTGAGGAATGCCTGATAATGTTGTATGGTTACCGCCCCTGGGAGCGGAGCTGAGACGCGATGAAGAGAACAACACCACATTTTCGAGTCCGAAGCGCAGCCTGGATCATGGCTGTCGCTCTTGTCTTCGGCGGTTTCGCCGAGGCTGGACCAGCCGTGCTGTGTATCGGTGACGACGGCCATACCGATGTCGAGTACAGCCTGGCCGGGTGCTGCGTTCTCGAGA
>JACXWA010000006.1 GCA_014764485.1 Candidatus Sulfomarinibacter kjeldsenii | reverse complement strand
GGAACGACTGTTGCAGATGCGATGGGCCTCGCGGAGGTCGAAGAGGCAGCGGTTGGCGAGTCGACTCGTATGACCGCATCTTCGGATCTCCGGTCACGCCTTTACATCCAACTGCCCTTCCTACGAGGTCCTCCAGCAACCTCCTGAGCTGGGAATCTGTCCAGATGGTTCGGCTGGCCCTGGTCGGCTGATCTTGGGTCAGTGTTTCATGGGAGGACCAATTGATGAAACCGATTGTACTTTTGTTCGTCGCGTTGATTTCGACGGGCGCATCAACAGCTGTGGCCGACGACGAAACCCGGATTGTTGGAGTCGTGTTGTCCGCCGCAGGTGACCCGGTCGCCGGCGCTGTCGTGTCTCTGCCGGAGCTGCGGCGCGAAACGACGACCGATGTGGATGGCCGTTTTGTGTTCGAGGATCTGCCAGAGGGCGAGTATCTGGTAGGAGTGTCTTCTCTGCTCTTTGGTGGTGCTGTCGTTCGGACGGAGGCGAGCGACCGTCCAACCGAGATCGTGGAGATAACGCTCGACAAAATCGTTCACTCGGGAACCGTTTCGGTCACGGCCGCCGGTGTGGCGCGGAGTCTTTCCGAGCTCACGACACCGGTCGATCTGTTGGTGGGAGACGATCTCCAGCGCCGCAAGCAGTCGACGCTAGGCGAGACCCTCGCCCAACAACCGGGGGTCACGGCAACGTCGTATGGGCAGGGCTCGAGCCGGCCGGTGATCCGGGGTCTCGGCCAGGATCGAATCCGCATCCTGGAGAATGGACTCGACACCGGTGATGTGTCGTAGATCGGGCCCGACCACGCAGTCTCGATGGATCCATTGGCGGCCGAGCAGGTGGAGATTGTCCGTGGCCCGGCGACAGTGTTGTGGGGCGCCAACGCGATTGGCGGTGTCGTCAACGTGCTCGACGGCCGGGTGCCGGATCGACCGGCATCCGCACCGGTGAGTGGTGCTGTCGAGCTCGAGTACGGCTCCAATTCTGAAAAGACCGCAGGTGCCGTGAAGCTCGACGGGGGAGGAGGAAGGTGGGCCTGGCACCTCGATCTCTACGCTCGCGACCAGGACGACTACTCGAGCCCAGCGTCGACCTCGAGCGGCGAAAATGGACACCATGATGACGGAGTGGAGGAGCCCGAGACAGACGTTGTAGAAAATTCCTGGGCGGAGGCCGTCGGCGCAACAGTCGGTGGATCGTATGTGACTGAACGAGGCTTCGTAGGGATCGCATTCGGCGGCTACAGAACCGATTACGGTATTCCAGGCCATCACCATCATGAGCACGACATGGACGGACACGGCGAGGTTGAGGAAGAAGAGGGCGTTCACTCGGAACTGGAGCAGAGGAGGGTGGATCTCCACAGTCAGCTCGACGACCCGCTTGGTGGGTTTTCTGCGTTGCGGTTGTCGGCCGGCTGGAGGGACTATGACCACGAGGAGATCGCAGGCGACGAGATCGGCACGCGATTCGAGAACCGGTGGTCCGAGGTGAGGCTGGATCTTCTCAACCAGCGCGTCTTTGGTTTCGAGGGAACTCTCGGCCTCCAGTACGTCAACCGAAATTTTGCCGCCTTTGGTGATGAGGCCTTTGTCGCACCCACTGACACCACAAAGTTGGGCGCCTATGTTTTCGAGCAGACGGCCACTGAACCGGTGGGTTTCGAGTTCGGTCTTCGCTACGACGACCAGGACACCAGAACCTCGGATGCAGGGCTGCCGGACCGGGAATTCAGAACCTGGACAGGTTCGGTTGGTGTGGTGTGGGATATTTCTGACAATTGGGGGCTTGGCGCCAGCCTCAACCGGCCCGAAAGGGCGCCAACTCCCGAGGAGTTGTATTCGAACGGCCCCCACGCTGCCACCTTTTCCTACGAGCTCGGGAATCCATATCTCGACCCGGAGGTGGGCAACGGTCTCGAGACCTCCCTTCGAGTAACCTACGATCGCTTCGAAACGACGATTTCCGCCTTTGTGACGAGGTATGACGGATTCATCTACCTCGCAGACACCGGGGAAGAAATCGAGGGTTTCGAGGTGCTCAAGTTCACACAGGGCGACGCCGAGTTCAAGGGTTTCGAACTCCACGGACACCTCGAGATCCTCCACGGATCACGGAGTCATCTGCACCTGGGGTTCTCCTACGATCAGGTTGATGCGGAGTTCCGCGATACCGGTCAGCCGTTGCCCAGGATCCCTCCGCGGCGCGGGCGGCTGGCGCTGATCTACATGGCGGAACGGTGGGATGCCCGGATCGAGGGGTGGTGGGTCGATGACCAGTTGGATGTCGCGGAGCACGAAACACCGACGCCGGGTTACGAAATGCTCAACGCGAGTGTTGGATACAAGATCTTTTCCGGCAGGGTGGTACACGAATTCCTGCTTCGGGGGCGGAACCTGAGCAACGAGGTTGCATACAACCACGTTTCCTTTCTCAAGTTCCAGGCACCGTTGCCCGGGCGCGACGTGTCGTTGGTT
The DNA here is from genome assembly GCA_014764485.1 of Candidatus Sulfomarinibacter kjeldsenii. Taxonomy (GTDB): domain Bacteria; phylum Acidobacteriota; class Thermoanaerobaculia; order Thermoanaerobaculales; family Sulfomarinibacteraceae; genus Sulfomarinibacter; species Sulfomarinibacter kjeldsenii. Next base: position 9,065 of record JACXWA010000006.1, on the reverse strand, counting down.
TATCGGGTGTTGTTCTGAAGTGCCTTCTCGGTCTCTGAATGAGCGTGCGGCTCGGCTGGAGTCACGATTCCAGGTGCCTGAACGTCGGCAAGACCTTTTCGAAGATCACCAGAAGTACGAACGGTATGAAGAAGATCAGGGCCGCTGCGAGGATGCCCTCCTTGGCAAACATCTCGGGCACGTAGGTCTCACGAAAGCCGGTCATGCTCTTTGAGAACATCTGGCCGCCGATGACGACATTCCAACGCATCGCCAGCACCTGCAAAAGAAGAAGAAGCGAGGAGACCATCGTGAGCGTGTTTCGGATCCGGTCGTCCATGTAGCGATCCATGAGGACGACAATGCCGAGCAGGATGAGCGGGATCAACCCGCCTCCCACCATTTGCAGCGAGATGAACGAGAACGAGAGCTGATGGGTGAGCAGGTGGCTAATCACTTCCCACTCCTCGGCCCGCTCGTAGGCCAGCATCATGATTTCGAGCAACTCCATGGTCAGCGACATGATCATGAACAACCACAACCAACGAGCCATCGCCGAGATCGCGTTTCGTTCGATCGGCATGCCCTTGAGTTTCATCGCGACCTGGTAGAGCACGATGAGCAGGGCGATACCCGACACCATCGCTGAGAAAAGAAAGATCACCGGCATCAGAGGCGTCGACCACCACGGGTTGGCCTTGAGGGCGCCGAAGAGAAAACCGACATATCCGTGCAGCAGGCAGGCCATCGGAATACCGATGGCCGCGAGCACCCGGGTGATCTTCCGATCGAGTGCCTGGGCTTCCGGAGAGGTGTCGTAAACACCGAGGGCGAGGGCTGCGAAGAACCACCGTTTGAGGCCCCGGGAGCGCGCGGCGGTGTCGATGATGTCGACCCGAAAGACAAACCACACCTCGAGGAGGAGGACGATGAAATACGAGGCGTAGAGAATTCCGAATCCCGCCATCGCTGAGGTGAAGTTGGGTGTGATGATGACGTTGATCCCTCGTTCGGGGTGTCCGAGGTGGTTGAGCAGGGGCAAACCGGCAACCGCCAAAAAGCACAAGGCGGTGGCAAGAGCGAAGCGACCGAGCGGCTTGAACTCCTCCCGACCGAAAACGTGGTACAGGGACGAGACGAGGAAGGCTCCTGCTACCAAACCGGTGATGTAGGGATACATCACGATCATCAGGCTCCAGTGGATGTGAATGTCGTTCGGAAAGAGGAAACCGGTCAGCTCCGGAAACATCAGCGTACCTCCATATCGAGGCCCAGGTAAAAGGCCTGAGGACGGGTGAGCAGCTCAGGCTGGAGGACCTCGACGCGCTGTGTGGCGAGAATCTCGATGACTTCGTCGTCGGGATTTTTGCGATCGCCGAGCCGCCGCGCACCGACCGGGCAAATCTCGACGCACGCCGTCTTCCTCCCCGTGGTGATGCGGTGATAGCACAGGGTGCACTTGTCGGCGGTGTGGGTTGTGGGGTTGATGAACCGGCTGCCGTACGGGCATGCCTGGACACAGTAACCACAGCCGATGCAGTGTTCCGGATCCACCAGCACAACGCCGTCACGGGTGGCGAACGACGCGCCGACCGGACAGACCTGGATGCAGGGGGTCGCATCGCAGTGGTTGCAGAGCTTTGGAACAAAGAAACCTTTGCGGACGCTGAGACCGGTGGCGACCGGGTCGAACCCATGCTCGGCGCCATCGGGAGAGTCGATGAAGGCCTCGCCTTCGGCGGGAATTTCGTAGCGCTCGACCCACGTCCGGTACATATCTTCCGGGACCGAATTTTCGGCTCGGCAGGCGCGGACGCAGGAGCCGCAACCGATGCACTTGGTGGTATCGATGAGATAGACCCAGCGGTGGCGATCCCAATCGTAGTCGGCCCCGGCGATGCCGGCAGAAGATCCCTCGGGAAGGATGAGAGCGATGACCATGCTTCCCGCAAGGGCGGAGCTCGATCGGTTCAGAAACTCCCGACGCGAAATCGGAATGAGAGGGCGGGCGGAGTCTTTGTCATGACGTGCCATGGTGTCTCCTGGTCATCAAATCGGTGAGTGGGGGTCGTGGCATTCGAAACATGCGTCGGGCGTGAACTCGCCGCCATTGGAGAGGACGTGCTCGCGGACGTCGACCTGTGGGAAATCGGCCGGACGTGCTTCCAGCCGGAGGTGGCACAGCTCGCACAGCTCGCGGCTGCGGTGGACCGGCATTTCGGCCACCACCTCTCCTTCCTCGAGGTCAACGTGGAAGGCGACGGGCCCGTGGCACGATTCGCACTGCACCGAGGCATGCTCCCCACCGGCGTGTTCGGCGTACTCGGCGTCGTGGCACATCGCGCACGAATCGTTGCCGCCGTGGCGAATCGGTTTGTCGCGGTGCTCGGCTACCGCTGCACCTCGGTACGGCCCGAACTCGCCCCAGGTCTCCGGAACGAATAGCGACCTTCCGAGGAGCATGGCAATGAGCACTGCCAGGAGCAGAATGGCCGCCCGAAAAACGTGTTTCGCGTGAATCAGAGGACTCTCAGGATTCATGGGGCGGGACCTCCTTGATGGAGCGAAGAGTCTCGAGACGATCGTGAGCTTCCGATGTCAGAAGCCAGCGGAAGAGTGATCGAGGTTCGGGCGTTTGTTCGGATGACACTGTAGGAAGGTCTTCTCGTGCGGTTACCCAGCCGAGAAAGCCGCGTTCAGGTCGGTGAGATTCCACAAGGGTTGGGAGGTGGTCCAGAGACGCGAGCCAGGGGAGGAAGCCCCAATGGCTGAGCCCTGGGCAGGAGCGGTTCGGGAGTAGATCTGGTGACGTCAACCACAACACCGGGGATGATCTCGAGCGCTGAATCGGCAGCTCATCGTCTCGCGGCAACTCATCACGCTCGACGATCCACCTCCCGAAAACCAAAAGCCGTCGCCAGAATCTGAGTCGTCCGGCGGCTGCCGGTGGTTGAGTAGTCACTCTGGATCGTCCTTTAATCAAGCCTATTCATAATCATTTGATCAATACCGCAATCATGGTATCTTCGAAGACAGATAGTTTCAAGACCTTTTCATGATTTATAGACCCTGTCTCAGGAGTGACTCATGGATAAGCGACTCGAAATGATGGAAAGGGCGGTCGAAGCTCTCGAGGCTGCCGTCTCTCGTCAGGACCGTCGAATCGCCGCACTCGAGGGGATGACTGCCGAGGCTCGGGCCGTTGCTGGAGAGGTCACCGAAGCTGTTGCGCCCGTCGATCCGGCGGCTGAGGCTCTCCCCGACCAGTGGCCGATTTCGGCAGTAAGGGGCACGCCCGCGTTGGCTGGACGAAGCCTGTTGATTCTGGCTGGTGCGTTCCTATTGCGTGCCTTGACTGAAGCCGGAACGTTGGCGACCGGGATGGGGGTGGTCCTCGGTCTGGCCTATGCCGCGAGCTGGATCATCGCAGCAGCCATGGCTGCTCGAAAGGGTGCGAGAGGGAGTGCTGGCTTCTTCGCGGTGTGCGCGGCCTTGATTGCGGATCCCCTGATTTTCGAGGCATCGACCGAGTTTGGGGTGCTGTCATCGACGGGCAGCGCGGTCACGCTTTCGATCATGACTGCCGCCGGCCTATTTGTCGCATCGCGCTGGCGCCTCCAGGAATCGGCGTGGGTCTTCGTGGTTGGCGCGATGGTAACAGCGGCAACGTTGGCGGTGGTGCGTCCACCGGGCGAAGAGGCCACAGCCGTACTGGTCGCCCTTGGACTGGCAGCCGTGTGGCTGGCCGGTCGCCATGACTGGGAGTTCTTGAGGTGGCTGACCGCGGTTGGCGCCGATGTCGGAGTGCTTCGTTTGACAGCCATGGCTACGGTACCGGGTGGGCCGCACGGTATCGACGCTCCGCATGGGCCCCTGGTCGCTGTGCTTCAGGGTGTCCTGCTTATTGGATACGTGGGTTCATCCTTCGTGCGTGCCCTCAGGGGCCGCAACCCGATTCGGGTATTCGACTATCTGCAGACGGCTGTGGCGTTGGCAATTGGCTGGGGCGGCGCCGTCCAGCTTGCCCGGGCAAACGACTCCGGGATTCGTGGTCTTGCGGTGTTCGCTCTCCTTGTAGGGTTTGCTTCCTATGCTGGGGCTTTCGGGGTTGTGGATCGGCGATACGGAAGGAACAAATCGTTTCTTTTCCTTTCGTCACTCGGACTTACCCTCGTGTTACTTGGTCTCCGGGGATCCACCGGTCCAGCGAGTGCAGTGGTGTTGGCGGTGCTTGCTCTGATCGCCGCAGCCGCCGGCAGCCATTGGGATCGGGTGACGCTCCGCACCCACGCGGCATTGTTCCTGGCGGCGGCGTGGATTTCAAGCGGAGTTGCTGCGGAGGTCGCAGGAGATCTCAGTGGTCGAGCCGGGTTCGATGCAGTGCCAGACGCCGTCGCAATCATCGTTGCCCTCCTGACTGTGATCACGACGCTGGTGGTGCTTCTTGCCCGTAGATTGAAGACATCAGGCTGGGTGCAACGGCTGCCGCTCACCGCACTGCTCGTCATGAGCGGCATCGTTGTCGCGGCGACGCTGGTTTCAGTGGCGGCAATGGTGGTGCCGAGCTCGACGCTGTGGATGGGAACGGTGGCCCTTTCGGCGTTGACCATCGTGGCCGCGGTCCTGGCTTCGCGATGGGGAATCCGGGAAGCCGGCTGGATTGTGTATCCGCTCCTGGCCCTCACCGGACTGCGGGTCGTACTCACGGATCTCGCTTCGGGTCGTACGGTCGTCTTCGTGATAGCTCTCGCGGCCTATGGTTCGGCGATGATCCTGTCAACGAGGCTGTTGCGCACACACCGTCGTCGTCAGCCTCAAGAGTGAATCGCTCTCAGCTGTTTTTGGACTCAGCCTCCCGGCGGAGATTGTTGGTGCAGTCCTCGTAGGCGTGCTGAACGCCGGTTTTGATCAGAGCGCGGAGATGGTCGTCGGCCAGGCTGTAGTAGACCGATCGGCCCTCACGCGTTGCTTGCAGCATCGCGCGGTCGCGGAGAAGCCGGAGTTGGTGACTGATGGCCGAAATCGAGAGGCCGGTGTGCTCGGCGATCTCGGAGACGTTGAGACGATCGGCTTCGGTGAGCGCGTAAACAATTCGAATCCGGGTGTGATCGGAGATAGAAGAAAAGAGCCGGCTCAGGCACTCGATAACCCAATCCGGGAGTGCCTCGGGTGCAGACGAAGAATCTTCCAATTTGTTCATACACTCATATTCTCAAGGATTTGAAATAAGTCAAATCTTGAGATTTCAGAAGGTTTTAAGACTCGATCGCTGCAAACAGGCCTTCCGAGATCCAGGTTCGGAACCATCGGAAAACCTTCGCTTGCTGTCTTTGGGACTTCGAGGCGGCAGCGGTCGCAAGGGCCTCGCCGAGGGGTGCTCCCTCGACGATTGCTTTCAAGAGGTCGTACTCCGCGCGGCTCAGTTCGAGGCGAAGGACCGAGTAGTCGCGACGGTAGAGGACGACCCAAGTGGCGCGGCGGCGCGGGCCCGGTGACGGCCGGTCCTCGTGGAAGGCGACCAGATTCGGGATGACTGCGTGTTTGAATGCGAGCAGACGGAGGGCTGGGATGGGCCGGAGCCGCGCCTCTTCCCACGCGTCGGGTGGCACCGCTTCCAACTCTTCGCTTCCGAGTACTGGCGATTCCTCTTCGTCGAAGACCTCTGTCATCGCAAGCTCGAGTCGCGCGAGATCGTGGAGGAACGCGGCGTCGTGCCATTCAGGTTCGTCGAGAAAGAACTGTGGCAGGTGGTCGCCGAGGCGGTTGAGGGTGTAGCTGGTCGAGGGATAGCGCTGAACGTACTCGCGCACCAGGTGGCCGAACTGATGATCACCGAGGTGATAGCGGATCACCGGGTAGTCGGTCTCGAGAGCTTCCTCCATTCGCATCAGATACATGCCGTGGTAGACGCCGACGCGTTCGGCGGAGGTCATGGAGTGCGATGGCAGGACCACCTCGCTCAGGCGCTCACTCGGAATCTCACGGATGGCGCTCTCGGACTCGATCGCCTCCTCGACGGTGCCCGGATGGACAACGACTTCCTGCATCCAACGCTGAAGACGCGTGAGCTCCGGTTTTTCAAGCGACATCGGCCACCTCCTGCCGGCGCCAGTCGCCGGCCTTGAGGACTTCCTGGTGGACAACCTCGAAGGGCGGGATGTCGGCGTCCCACTCGAGCAGAGTGGCGCGGAGGCCGACCGTGCGGATGGTGTGGCCGAAAAGCTCCCACACTGGATCCACCACGTGGTCGGAGTGAGTGTCGATGATGTGGGTGCCCTTGTTGGTGTGGCCGGCAAGGTGGTATTGGCAGACGCGGTCCGCCGGAATGGCGTCGATGTAGGCCACCGGGTCATAGCCGTGGTTGTAGGCGGACACGTAGACGTTGTTGACGTCGAAGAGCAGACCGCAGTCGGCCTCCTCGGCGAGGCGGGCCACGAACTCCCACTCCTTCATGTCATCGTCGGCGAACTCGAGATAGGTGGAGGGGTTTTCGAGCACCAATGGCCGCTCGATAAAGTCCTGGACGATCTTGATACGTTCGACCGAGTGGGCGAGGCTTTCCTCGGTGTAGGGGAGGGGGAGGAGGTCGTGGGTGTTCCTTCCGAGGACGCCGGTCCAACAGATGTGGTCCGACACCCAGAGCGAGCCAGTACGTTCGGCGAGCGCCTTGACCTTTGCCAGGTATTCGAAATTGATGGGGTCGGTGGAGCCGATCGACATCGAAACCCCGTGCATGACCGTTGGATAACGCTCGGCGATCTGGTCGAGCATGAAGAGCGGCCGGCCGCCGGTATCGAGGTAGTTCTCGGTCAGGATTTCGAAGAACCCGATCTCGGGCTTCTCCGACAGGATGTGCGGGTAGTGGGTGGTGCGTAGACCGACTCCAAGTCCGAGGTCTGGCAGTCCCCATCGGTTGTTTTGCATTTCAATCCCCCTTGTCCATGTGCCACTTTTCGCATTGATGCATTACCGGCAGGGCGCGCCGTGAATGCTGAATGTTGAGGTAATGCATCCATGCGAAGGGTGGCTCCTCAAGAAACGGTGATGAGGCAGAGGGCCCCGAGCTCACGCCCGGGGCCCGCGCCGGGTCTGTTCTCAGGCAGTCTTTTCTTTGACGGGAACAGCGCAGCCGCCCTTGCCCTTGCAGGAGTTCTTGGCAGCGCAGCCGTTGTCACCGGACTTGCAGCCACCGAGGCCTTTGCAGTCGTTCTGACCCTTACAGCCGTGCTTGGCGTCCTCGGACGCACATCCGCCCTTGCCCTTGCACGAGTTCTTGCCGGCGCAACCGTTGTCGCCGGATTTGCAGCTGCCTTGGCCCTTACACGCGTTCATGCCCTTGCAGGCGTTTTTCTCGGAGCCCTTGGCCTCGTCACCCTTTTTCCCACCGCAGCCGTCCTTGCCGCCGCAACTGTTCTGACTCACCTCGGACGGAGTGCTCGCCGAGCCCGCGGCGGGCACCATCACTCCGGCGCCCGCGATCATTCCCGCCATCGCCGCGTTGACCAGGAGTTTTTTCATTTTCGAGTTCATGCTGTCTCCCTTCGAATGGTTCGAATTCTGGTTGATCGATTCGATACAAAATGATTGAGTCTGTGTCTCTGTGTGTTTCAGGAATCTATTGCTTGAGAGATCACCAAAGGTTACAGACGGGTTAGAGGGACTCGGGGCTCAGGGAACCAATGGGCGTCCGCTCCGAGTGCAGGATCCTGCGCAACAGAGCGTCGAGGCTCAGCTTGCCGGCCCCGTAGAACACGAGCCACAGTAGGAAGAGAAGGAAGGTGAAGGCTGTCACATCGGTTGGCGACAGTTGCGAAGCAGATCCCCACGAGGCCAGGAAGTCCGATGTGTCGGCCGTCAGGAGGGCGACCACCATCGTTACGGTGAGGCCAGAGGCGAAGAAGCGGGTGAAGAGGCCGAAGATCAGCATCGCGCCGCCGACCGTTTCCATGCTGGCTACCAGACCTGCGTTAAATGCCGGGAACGGGATTCCGAGCGAGTCGAAGAAACCGATGACGTTTTCGAAGTTGCGGAACTTGCCCGTTCCGGCCTGGAAAAAGGCAAGCCCGATAACGATGCGGGTTGCCAATGGCGCGATGGATGCGAGCTTGCCGGTAACGCGTTCGACCAAGCTGTTGGCACGACTGAGGGTGTCTCTGAATTCCATGGTTGCCTCCTTGGCGTGGATTCAGACCCTCTTATGCGTGTCGTCTCCAATCGGTTTCATTGGCCGCGGCACGAACGAGCCCACTGGCGCTGTGAACCATGTAAAAAGCGAATAACCACAGAGGCACAGAGACACAGAGAAGATCACAGAGATTTTCATAAGTGGGCGATGGGTGACAGGCGAACAACGCGTGGTTGTATCTCGATGGGTTCCCCTACGCCACAAGGGAAATATTATTCTGTGTTTCCCTCTGTGCCCTCTGTGTCTCTGTGGTTCAGACAGTCATGAAATGCCGTGGCAAGATTCAGGCGACGTCGAGAGGTTGAGGTTCTTCGCCCACTCGAATTTGGAGTGGAGACCTTTCAGGTTTTCTTCCGCATCTGGGCCGCGCCGATTGCAGCAATGATGAGGCCGACCACAAAGCCGGTGATCTGCTTCCACCCGATGCCGGTTCCCTCACCGATCCCGAAGGCGTCGGCGGTCAGGCTGACGAAAAACAACGCAACCCCGACTGCGAGGAGGATCACTGGTTTGTTCATTGGATATCCCTTCGTATGCGCCGCTCCGAGGGTACCTCGGTTCGGTGCGGAAGGAACCTGTCGCCCCCTTCGGAGGCTCGGTCAAAAATGGGTGGCACCGACCCTGGGGCTCACGCCCCAGGCTATGCATCTGTCGCCCCCTCCCGGGGGCTCGTTGGTATTTCCCCCCCCCTACCCCGGGGCTTACGCCCCGGGCTAAATATCTGTCGCGCCTCCGGCGCTCCATCGCCAGCATCATGCGTTTCGATGAGAAACACCTCCGGCGCTCCATCGCATACATCGTGGGCCTCATCGGGATGCGCTTCCTCAATTGGGAACACATTCAGCACCCTTTTCGGTCGGCGATCAAACTGGTGACTGGCGTTCCGGTCTATGGTCGCGCT
>JACXWA010000116.1 GCA_014764485.1 Candidatus Sulfomarinibacter kjeldsenii | reverse complement strand
GAATCCACCATCGATTGGATCCGTTGTTTCGGGTCCGCGCTCGGATCGCTTTCTGAGATCGGGCGTCCGAGACCCTGGTCGGGCTCCGGGTGTGCCGAGATGATGAACGGGTTGTCGCCGGGTCGTTGCATTCGTGTCCTCCATGGCTCGTTCTTTGCCATTCACTCGTACAAAACCTGAGACACAGTGTCATCAATTCCCGCCATTGCTATTCTTTCGGTCATGGACCGTTACGACGACTACTACCGAAGCACGCCAGAAGTCTTTGGATCCGCTCCGAACCAGATCCTGGTCGAGCACGCAGGGCTCATCGATCCATCCTCCACAACTCTCGAGATTGCGTGCGGTCAGGGGCGCAACAGCTTCTTTCTGGCGCGAAACGGGATGACGGTCCACGCCCTCGACCAATCCGTCGAGGCCGTGCGTCAGGTGAAGGCTGTGGCAGAAAAGGAAGGCCTGGCCATCCGGACCATCCACAGTGGATTCGCGGATCTGCGACCCGAGGCTGCCGGGTATGGCGCGATCCTGGTCTTTGGTCTGATCCCCGATCTGAAACGGGACGATGTCGCGGCCCTGGTGACGACGGTCGAGAAGGTGCTGGCCCCGAAGGGACTGCTGTTCATCACCGCGTTCGGGACATGGGACCCCGCATTCGAGAACCACCAACGCGAATGGACGGAGGATTCCGAGAACTCGTTCTGCTCTCTCGACGGAGTGGTTCGCACGTACCTCGAACCGGGTGAACTGGTCGCACTGTTCCCCGGTCTCGAGGTCATTCACTTCTGGGAAGGGCTCGGACCCGAGCACCGGCACGGCGATGGGCCTCCCGAACGCCACGGCCTCGCCGAAGCGGTTTTTCGTCGAAAATGACACATCAGGTTTTTGTTGGCGGGTCCTTCAGGGCCCGCCAACGGGTCGTTTCATCATCCGAACGCGTTGCTCTAAGGACCGCGTTTGGGGCGCGCCCTAAAGGACACGCTTACAGATCGTCGTGCCACCAATTTCGGTGCTAAGCTCCGATTCGAATTGATGGGAATTCTGAACAGACTCGACCAACTCCAACTGCTGGTTGTGACCGGCAAGGGCGGGGTCGGCAAGAGCACCGTGACGGCCGCGCTTGGCGCCCACCTCGCGAACCGCGGCCGCAAGGTGCTGTTGATCGAGGTCGACCCCCGCGAGAACCTCCACCAGCTCCTCGACACGCCGCCGTCGGGCGGCGAAATCGTCGAGGCCGCCGCCAACCTCTGGATCCAGCACATCGATCCGCGCGAGCTGCTCGACGATCTGGTGCGTGAAAAGCTGAAGGTCGGGGCGCTGGTGCGCAAGGTACTTGCAAGCCCGGTCCACCTTCATTTCACCGAAGGGGCGCCCGGCCTCAAACAGACGGCCGTCTTCGGGCGCGCCCTCCGAATGGTCGAAGGGCACGGGCCAAAAGAGCTCCGGCGCCCCGACGTGGTCATTCTCGACGCCCCTGCATCGGGCCACGGCATCGCCTGGATGGCCGCGCCGCAGCTGGTCTCAGAGGTCATCTCGAGCGGCCCGATCGGCAAGATGGCGGCAGAGATCGCTACCTTCCTTGCCGATAGGGAACGATTCGGTTCGATCGTCGTCACCACCGCCGAGGAAATGCCGGTGCAGGAGGTGCTGGAGCTCCTCGATGCGATGTCGACGCGGCTCGACCGACGGCCGGAACTGGTGGTCGTCAACTCGATCTACCCGAAAGCGCCAGAGGCGCACGCCACGGACGACGACGCGACCCGCCTGTGGATCAGGCGGCGGCAGGTCAATGAAGCGGAGCTTGCCCGGTTGGCTGCCGAATTTGATGGACCGGTCGCCGAGATTCCGCTCGAGCCGATCGACGCCGGGCCGGCGTTGGTGGGAGTGGTCGGCGAGCACCTCACCGACGCGTTCGAGGACGGGTGATGGATCCCCGCAAGCACTCGCTGGTGATCGTCGTCGGCTCTGGCGGAGTCGGAAAGACAACTCTGGCTGCGGCCATGGCCGCGAGCTCAGCCAGCGCCGGCGACAACACCCTGGTGATGACCTTCGACCCCTCGTTGCGACTCAAAGACACCCTCGGGGTGGGGCTGGAAGCGGCCGAGACCGTGACCCGGGTCAAGGCCGACACCGCGGGCGCGCTGCACGCGAGCCTGCTGGACGCGCGGCGGACATTCGACAGACTGATCGATCGCTACGCTCCCGACGAGGAGGCGCGCCAGCGAATCCTCACCAACCGCTTCTACGACCGGCTCTCCGCCAACCTGGCCGGAGTGCTCGAGTACATGGCTTCCGAGCGTCTCTTCGAGGTTGCCCACGAGGGAAACCACGATCGCATCATCCTCGATACACCACCGACCCGCCAGGCGCTGGACTTTCTCGGCGCGCCGGCGCGGATCGTCGGCTTCCTCGACAGCGGCGCTCTCCGCATCGCGCTCAAACCGTGGTTCGACAAAGAGGGCAAGCTCAAGGCCACCTCCAGGCTCGGCATCGTCGGCCGCAATGTCGAGGGCTTCCTCGACCGCATGGTCGGCCTCGAGCTGCTGCGAGACATGGCAGACTTTTTCCGCGCCTTCGCCCCCCTCTACGAGGGCTTCCGCGAACGCGCCCTCGAAGTACACGACCTCCTGCGCTCGCCCGAAACACTCTTCGTGCTTGTCAGCGGTCCCGGCGAGGGACGGGTCGCCGACACCCTGTTCTTTGCCCGCCGATTGACCGACGCCGGCTACAACCTCGGGCCGATCGTCATCAACCGGGTCCACCCAATCTTGGAAGATCCCAACTTGGAGACGGAAAGTGAAGGCCACCGCCTTCTGGCCTGGCTCGGTAAGCGAGACCACAGAGCCGTTGCCGAGCTCCGGGACCTTGTCGGCGAATCGCACCCGGTGATCGAGATCCCGCTCCTGCCCGATGAACCGACGGATCTCAAGTTACTGAGCGCGTTGGGAGAGATGTTTGAATCCGGGCTGGATGAGGCGTTGGAAAAGCTCTGATCCAAGATACAAGATGCAAGATACAGGTTGAGATCTCAGCCATCTCCGACACTGGGTTGTCAAGTCCTGACGAAAAGTTGTCATGCGATCCCGAGCCGCGGAGCGGCGACAGATACATAGCCTGGGGCGTGAGCCCCAGGATAAGGGCAAGAAAAAAAGAAAAAGCCGCGGAGCGGCGACAGAAATGTGGCGCCGATGCTATCGGCTCACGCCGCAGCACGAATCTGTCGCCCCCTCCAGGGGCTTGTGGTCTATTTGC
>JACXWA010000022.1 GCA_014764485.1 Candidatus Sulfomarinibacter kjeldsenii | reverse complement strand
CTCCGGCGCGTCTCCCCACGATCAGGGAATTCCAGCAGTCATCCTCGCCTTGCGATGATGACGCTGTCATTCTCCTGCTCGCGGTGAGTCGCGGGAACCCGCAACCATCAAATTAAAAAAGCCGCGCGTGAGCGCTCTCGTCGAAGGTAGTGGCTTGGACGCGGTTTCGACCTCGACTGTCAGTTCCGGCGGTCGCAGCCCGCTTTGCGGCCAGCGAGCCGTCACTGTCGGTCGAGGTCGGGTGCGCGCCGTCGCGATCTGCGATCACTCCGGCGCGTCTCCCCACGATCAGGGAATTCCAGCAGTCATCCTCGCCTTGCGATGATGACGCTGTCATTCTCCTGCTCGCGGCGAGTGGTACCAACCATACGAAAAACGCCGCCCAAAGGCGGCGTTTAATCGTATGGTTGCGGGGGCAGGATTTGAACCTGCGACCTTTGGGTTATGAGCCCAACGAGCTACCGGACTGCTCCACCCCGCGTCAATCAGGGAGCGTGAGTATAGGAGTCGGTGTGGGGCCTGTCAAGACGGCCGGCCGGGGTGGGTGAGTCGGTGTCGTCAGCAAGATCACGGTGTCGCCGGGCCGCACCCAGCCCAGCTCACGGCGGGCCAGTGACTCGACCGCGGCGGGGTCGGTGCGGATCGCCTCGAGGGTTTCGTCAAGTTCTTCGACGCTCTCCTCGAGCTCGATGGTTCGTTGTTGGAGGCGCTCCCGTTCCTCTTCCACGTCGGTCAGCTCACCAAAACCATGGCTGACAATCGACGAAAAAATTCCCAGGACCACCAGCGCCCCGAGGGCGAGCAGGATCAGGGTGACGCGCCTCATCCTCTCCCGCGTGCCAGGGCGGCAATGCCGCGGTAGCGTGCGACATCCTCGAGCTCTTCCTCTATCCGCAAAAGCCGATTGTACTTGGCAATGCGGTCGGTTCGGCAGGCGGAGCCGGTCTTGATCTGACCGGTGTTGAGTCCGACCGCGAGGTCGGCGATCGTGGTGTCCTCGGTCTCTCCGGATCGGTGCGATATGACCGCGGTCCAGCCCGCGCGGTGGGCGATGTTGACGGCGTCGAGAGTCTCGGACAGGGTGCCGATCTGGTTCAACTTGATCAGCACCGAGTTGGCAACACCCTTTTCGATGCCCTCACGGATGATCTCTGGATTGGTGACGAAGATATCGTCTCCGACAATCTGTATGCGGTCTCCGAGCCGGTCCGCGAGCTTTTTCCAGCCGTCCCAGTCACCTTCGGCAAGAGCGTCCTCGATAGATACGATTGGGAAGTCGTCAACCAACGACGCATAGACTTCGATCATGTCCTCTGACGAGAGCCCCTCACGGCCTTCACCGGTGAGGTTGTAGGTACCGTCGGAGTAGAACTCGGAGGCGGCGGGATCCATCGCCAGCGCCACCTGGTCTCCGGGCGCGTAGCCCGCGAGGTCGATGGCCTCCATGATGAGTTCGCAGGCGGCGCGGTTGGACTCGAGGTCGGGAGCGAATCCGCCCTCGTCACCGACTGCAGTCGACAGCCCGCGCTTCTTGAGGACCTTCTTCAAGGTGTGGAAGACCTCGGCCCCGGCCCGCAACCCCTCGGAGAAGGTGGCGAAGCCGACCGGCATCACCATGAATTCCTGAAAGTCCACCGAGTTGTCGGCGTGTGCGCCGCCATTGACGATATTCATCATCGGTACCGGCAGCTCTCGTGCGCCACAGCCACCGAGGTACTGGTAAAGCGGCAGGCCGCAGCCCTCGGCAGCCGCGTGGGCGGTGGCAAGGGATACCGCGAGCATGGCGTTGGCGCCCATCGAAGTCTTATTTTCGGTGCCGTCGGTGTCGATCAGGCTTTGATCGACGCCGAGTTGATCGCGAGCGTCGAAGTCTTCAACCGCTTCGGCGAGGGGGCCGTTGATGTGCTCGACGGCGCGCAGGACCCCTTTGCCGCCGAAGCGCTCAGGATCGGCGTCGCGCAGCTCGAGGGCTTCGCGGGAACCGGTGGATGCGCCCGAGGGCGAGATGGCGCGGCCGACCGCGCCGCCCGAAAGAATGACCTCAGCCTCGACCGTGGGATTGCCGCGGGAGTCGAGAACTTCCCGGCCCATGACAAATTCGATATCGAACATATTCACAACCTCCGTTGAGAGAAAAAATATCGCACAAGATGCATCAGGTGTCTCCGTTCCTCCGAAGAGCGTCCCTCTGCGTAAATACGGATTTTTGGTTCGGTGCCGGCGACACGTATCAGAACCCAGGAACCACCCTCGAAGATCAGTTTGAGACCGTCTCTTCGGTCCACTTCCACTACTTTGTGGCCGTTGATCTCGGTCCAGGTCTGGCCACGCCGTTCTTCGAATATTTTGCGGGTGCGCTCGGTGAGAGGGATCTGGGTGCGTCGGAACGAGAAGGTCCCAACCCTATCGGCCAGTGCGTGTGCAAGTTCGGCGATGCTCTTGCCTTCAACCGCCACCATCTCGGCAGCCAGGAGACAGGCGAGGACGCCGTCCCGTTCGGGAAGGTGTCGTGACCAGGCCAGGCCCGCACTTTCCTCACCCGCGTACTCGAGTGTGCCATCAACGAGCAGCGGACCGAAGTTTTTGAAACCGACAGCGGTCTCGATCAGTTCGAGTTTGTGGTGAAGGGCGACCGCATTGATCAGACCGGACGTCGCAACCGTATAACCGACTCCGCCTTTGAGGTTGCGTCGCCGCGCCAGGTAGTCGAGGATCACCGCCAGTGCGGTGGTGGAGTCTGACATCCGCGCACCTTGATCGAGGATCCCAAAGCGGTCACCATCGCCATCGGTGGAAAGACCGAGGTCCGCCCCCGTTCGACGCATCACGTCCCGCATCCGTGACAGGTTCTCTGACGTGCAATCGGGTGCGTACCCTCCGAAGTAGGGGTCGCGGGTATTGTGGATGACGTCGACCTCGACCTCGTTTTCGAGCAGGATGTGGTCGAGGTACTCGCGGGCGCTGCCGAAGAGCGGATCTACGATCAGCTTGATTTTTGAAGAGCGAATGGCTTCCCAGTCGATGAGTGTCTGCAGCCTCTCGAGGTAGACGGGTTTCGGATCGTACTCGCCGATGAGCTCAGGGCGGGGGAGAAATGTGTCGTCGTAATCTCCCTTGAGCATGTCGAAGCGCCTCTCAACGCGGTCGGTGAACTCCTGCGAAGCGAGGATCCCGTCTGCGGTGTATATCTTGAGGCCGTTGTATTCCGGTGGGTTGTGGCTACCGGTGAAGGTGATGCCGGCGGCCGCTTGCCGCTCGATCACCCACGAAGCAACCAC
>JACXWA010000126.1 GCA_014764485.1 Candidatus Sulfomarinibacter kjeldsenii | reverse complement strand
CAGGCCCGATGTTGAAGAACGTTGGTGCTCTTCTCGGCATCGAGTTGCCGGTCTTCTCCGAACTCCACCTCAAAATCGCGATTGAAGATCACCTCGGAGTGGTTCCACGCGACGCGCCTTTCATGATCTGGGAGGACCCGCAGCACCTGGATTTGAGTGCCGAGGAACGCGAGTTTATTGCCGAGCTGCCTGATGGGCAGCTGCTCATCGGTGAAATGCCGCCGGGGGTCCACACCCGGATCGAAGGCGGGGGGGGGAGCCGCTACCTGCTCATCCTCTGGCCCTACCACCTGGACCCCGTCGCGGAGAACTTCCCGCTGCCAATTCCTGATCACTACGCCGAGATCTGCATGCGAGGCCTCTCGACAATGATCCCGGGCCTCAGCGAATATGTCGACCGGATGCCAAAACCGTGGATCGACGGAGGCTACTACACCAAGACGCAAGACAACCGTCCGCTCGTCGGGCCGATGCCGATCGAGGGAGCGTTTGTTCACGGTGCGCTGTCGGGCTACGGGTTGATGGCTTCGGCGGCAACCTCGGAGTTGGCGGCGGCGCACATCACGGGCGAGACGCTCCCTGAGTATGCGGCCGCGTTTCATCCTGTTCGATTCGAGGATGAGGGGTATGTGGCGAAGATCGCGGAGTGGGATGATTCGACGCAGTTGTGAATTCGGATTTCAGAACGCCACCCCAACTCCTGCCACGTAACTCACGAAATCCAAGATCTCCCCTGCCGGTCGTGTGTAAGATGTGACCCATGAGAACGAGCGAAGCAGGAAAACCCTCTCGAAGTCAGTTTTCCCGCGCCGCTGCTGCTCTTGATCCCTGTTGGCGCGACCGCCAAGACTGTGTAGAGACGCGATGAAGCTCTTTGGCTCCGATCACAGTCGGCGGTTGGCCACACGGATCCTGTCGACCTGGTACCCGGCGCCGCTCGTCGTGCTGGGGCTGCTGCTCGCCGCACCCTGCCTGTTCAACGGCCTGCAGACCGACGATTATGTCGTTCGGGCGGCGGTTCTCGGCAGCCATCCCTGGGGCCTCCAGGGTGAAGGATTGCGAGACACCCACCGATTCTTGGACGGCGATCCCGACCGCGCGCAGGCGGCGATCGAGCACGGGTTGTATCCATGGTGGAGCGACCCGTCGTGCCAATTCCATTTCTGGCGGCCCATCACCGCGTGGACGTACGCCGTCGAATTCCGCCTCTGGCCCGACAGCCCGATGCTGATGCACCTGCACAGTCTGCTCTGGTTCGGTGCACTCGTAGCGGTCGCGGCGGTGTTCTACAGGCGTCTGATGGGCGCGAGGTTGCCCGTCGCGGCGGCGGTGTTGGCCGCCCTGCTGTTCACCGTCGACGACGCCCACGCCCGTTCGGTGGGCTGGCTGGCCGACCGAGGCACGTTGCTGGGGGCGTTCTTCGGCATCCTCGCCTTGATGGCCTACGATCGCTGGCGTCGAGACGCCTGGCTGCCCGGCGCGTGGCTGGCACCGATCGCATTGGCAGCCGCCCTGTTCTCCAAGGAAACCGCGATCGCAACGGCCGCATACCTGCTGGCCTACGCCGTGTTTTTGGACGGCAGCTCGTGGCGCCGGCGTCTGACCGCGCTGCTTCCCAGCCTGGGCGTGGTCGTCACCTGGTACACCACTTACCGGCTGCAGGGTTTCGGGACATCGAACAGCGGAACCTATCTCGAGCCCGGGACCGAACCGCTCGAGTTCCTGGCTGCAGTACTGCAGCGAGCACCGATCCTCTTCGTCGGCCAGTGGGCGTTTCCCGACTCCATCGTCAGTATCGCGATGTCGAGGTCGCTTCTGTCGATCTACTGGCTGGCGGCAGTCGTCTTTTCGCTGCTGGTCGGTCTGTTGCTGGCGCCGCTCGTGGCCCGCGACGCGCTGGCGCGCTTCTTTGCGGCCGGCATGCTCCTTTCGCTGGTGCCGGCCTGCGGCGCCTTCTGTGACGATCGCCAGCTGATGTTCGTCGGCATCGGCGCCATGGGGCTGCTGGCACAGTGGTATGTCGGACGTCGAGACGGAGCTCCCTGGCTCCCGTCGGCTCGATCGTGGAGGCGGTTGGCCAGTGGGGTCGCCGGGCTGTTCATCTTCGCCCACCTGGTACTGGCGCCGTTGCTGCTGGCGTGGGAAGTCAGGACGATGGAGATCTTCGTCAAACGGGTCGATCGCATGATAGCCACACTGCCTGACGATCGAAAGAACAGAACCGTGGTCTCGGTCACCTCGGATTCGTGGCTGGTCGATTTCTGGATGCTTCAGTCGGCGCACGGGCAAGAGGAGGACCTCCCGGAGAACTTCCTGAGCCTGGCGTCAGGTAGCCACCACGTTGAGCTGACCCGTCTCGATGCCACAACGCTGGTAGTCCGGCCGGATGTCGGGTACCTGCCGCCGGCCGGAACCCGGGCCGTACCGAGGCCCGACCTTTCGTTCACCCACGTGTTTCAATCCTTCGACCACCTGGTCCGCCGGGTTGACCGCCCGATGCAGCTCGGCGAGAAAGTCGAGCTGCCGGCCGCAACGGTCGAGATCACGGGGATGACCGACGACAACCGTTCAGCCGAGGCGACGTTTCGCTTCCGTGTTCCGCTGGAGGACGACTCCTTATGCTGGGTACGGCAGTTCAGGGGCGGCTATCGCCGGTTCGTGCCACCTGCGGTGGGAGAGTCGGTCGAGATCCGGGGCGGCGCCGGTTGGTCCATCAATCGGGATCTCATCACAGGTCGGTGGTAGGACGCTCTTTTGCCTGAACAGTTTCGCGCCTGCGAATCACCGATTTGAGCCCGGTCTTCTCACCGGGTTTCGTGACGAGGGTGGCGAAGGGTAGTGAGATGTTGGGTTTTTCGCGAATCGGGCGACGGAGGCGTAGTAGCACTACGTTGAGGAGCACGATTTGAGAAAAGCACGACAGATGGCTACCATTCGCCGTCCGCAGTAGATACCCGGTGAGAAGACCGGGTTAGAACCCCCAACCACCGCCACCGATTACCATCCATCGGCCATCGGTACCACCATCGACCCGGTACAGCACGCCGAGGCCGACGTTTGCCTGCGCCAACAGAAGGCCGAACTCCAATCCGGCATACGTGCGGCCGCTCTCGACATTGCCGATATCCCCCCAGGTGCGCAGCACCGTGAGCTTGTAGGCGGCGCCGATGAAGCCCGCTGTCAGCAACGATCCGCTCCGGTTGGTGTTGCCGGTCACCCGCGCCCAGCCGAGGCTCAGCTTTCCCCCACCAAGGCCCGGCTCGATTTGGCCGAAAAACCCTCGAAAATCGCACGGCGTCGTGCAGTCGTAGCTTCGAACTTGCGAGGTCGCCATGACGGCGAGGGAAGCCGAGGCGAGCAGTGGGTAGGAGACCTTGAGCCCAAGCAGGCCGAGAGCGAACCGGCGCCGGTCCCCGTCCTCCCCGACAACCCGCTCCCTAGCGATGGCCGGGTCGGTCCCGGGCGAATCCGCCTCGGTGCGGTCTGTGGCATCCGCCACGACCGCACGCGACGGATCGGGATCGTCGCACACGGCTTCGAGGGCGAACTGGGACGGATCCGAGATCTTGTCCTCCGCCACCCGCTCCGCCACCATCTCACCGACAAGGGAGTCGCTGTCCTGCTCGCGATAGCGGCGACGCATCTCCACGACCTGTGGATCGTCGAGCCGATCGCAGTAGGTCTCGAGTACTGGCCTGACCTTGCGCCACCGGCCCTTTGAATAGACCTGCGGTTGGTAGGACTCGTCCCAGCGCGGCGTCACGTAGTTGCGGAGATCGATGGGTCTGGAGATGACCCATCCGTCCTCATCGAGCCTGAGGACCGGGCTCTCACCGTCACAGAGGTCGTTGTAGAACTGCATACCGGCGGAGCTCGCTTCGAGATCGGAAACGCCCAGGACGCCAATCGTCGCCATTCCCAGGTGCTGGCTCTCCTCTCTGATTCCGTGCCTCACCGCCCGGCGCTTCGCCTCTTCCGGCGTGAACCCGTTTCTCAGACCTTTGTTGTAGTCCGCATAATAGATCCATCCTGACGACACCATGTGGGCCAGCTTGTCGGTTCCAAAGCGGACCCCGGCAACCTCGATGGTCGGCGTGTTGGGCATCCAGGACGCCGGAGCCAGAATGGAATGTCTTGAGTACAGGTTGGTCCGCCGATACTGCCGATTCTCCTCCCCGCCGTTGGGGATGCGGTCAACCCACTTCGAGTTCCACGCCCACACCTGGATGTCGTGCAAAAGCATGGAGCGCAGCCGCTTTCGATAGGCGACAGACACCTCGCGACAGGTCATGCGCCTGCGGTGCTGAGGGATTTCTACGATAGCCCGCTCGAGTTCGAGATTGAAGCGAGCATTGACAACGTCCGTGGAGTCCGCGAGCGGCCGCCCCCAGGTGTAGTACTGGTCGGTCTCGAGAGCGAACGACGACCCCGGCACGGCCATAAACCAGACTGCCAGCAGGGCGGTCAACCGTCTCATGACAGGCCCAAAAGGGGACCGCGACCGCCCACACCCTGCGCATCGAGCGGCCGATGATGGCCGAAGCCCACGCCAACGCGAAAAGAACCCGCCACAGCCGTTTTTGCCGACCCCACCACCTGTCAGCCACTTCCGCCTGTCATCTTGATCGTCATTCACTCCCATTTGCAGGTTTTAGTATAGGTGCCACAATCCATTTCAACGAAGGACACAAAAAACCGCCCTCCGATTTTCAGGAGGGCGGATGGAAATTCCTAATTCAGAATTCCTAATTCCTAATTCTACTCGTCGTCTTCCTCTTCGTCCTTCGCGGCCGCGGCAATGATCTTCTCCTGCATCTGCTTCGGCACCTCGGTGTACTTGGCGAACTCCATGTGGAAGTCGCCGCGGTCCTGGGTGATCGAGCGCAGGGTCGGCGCGTAGGTCAGCATCTCGGCCAACGGCACCGCCGCCTTGACGGTCGTCGTGCCGGCATCGGAATCCATGCCCTGGACCCGGCCACGGCGCGAGTTGAGGTCGCCCATGACGTCGCCGAGGTTGTCCTCGGGAACGTAGACTTCGATCTGCATGATCGGCTCGAGCAGGGTCGCCTTGCATTTGGCGGCGGCATCCCGGAAGGCCTTGCGGCCAGCAAGCTTGAACGCCATTTCCGACGAGTCGACCGCGTGCTCTTTGCCATCGAGAAGGGTGATCTTGAAGTCCACCATCGGATAGCCGGCGACGACGCCGCGCTCGGCGGCTTCCCGGATGCCCTTGTCCACCGCCGGCCGGTAGGTCTGGGAAATCGAACCGCCGAAGATCTTGTCGACGAACTCGTAGCCCTTGCCGTGGTTGGGCTCCATTTTGATCGAGCACTGGGCGAACTGGCCCGAGCCGCCGGTCTGCTTCTTGTGGCGTGTCGTGACCTCCGTGCCCGTCTTGATGGTCTCGCGATAGGGGACCTTGGGCTGGTGGAGAACGACATCGACGTTGTAGCGCTTTTTGAGCCGGCCGACGACGACCTCGACGTGTAGTTGGCCGGTACCGGAAATCAGCATTTCCTTGGTCTGCGGATCGCGGCCGACGGTGATGGTCGGGTCTTCGTCGCGAATCTTGGCCAGCGCCGAGGCCAGCTTGTTCTCGTCGCCCTTGGATTCGGCTTCGAGCGCAAAGCTGATGGCGGGCTCCGGGATGGGCACCGGGGTCAGCTTGATATTCTGTTTGGCTTCGCACAGGGTGTCGCCGGTGTGGGTCTCCTTGAGCTTGGGAAGAGCGCCGATGTCACCGGCGGCGAGCTCGGTCACGTGCTCGAGGTCTTTCCCCTGGGCGATTGACATCGAGCTCAGGCGTTCCACTGAATCACGGGTCGAGTTGGACACCGTGGCGTCGGTCGCGATCCCGCCGGAAAACACCCGCATCAAGGTGATGTGACCGGCAAAGGGGTCAGAGATCGATTTGAAAACATAGGCGGCGAATGGCGATTCTGACGAGACCGCGAACTCCTGCTCCTCGCCGTCTACGGTCACTTTTACAGGGCGCCAGTCGGGCGTTGGAGCCAGATCCACCAGTGCATCCATCAATGGCTGGACACCGATATTCCTCGCCGCCGCGAGGGCGAAGACCGGGAAAAGCTCGCGTGCGGTGATTGCCTTTTTGAGCCCACCCGCAAAGGTCTCGGCATCGAGTTCACCCTCTTCGAGGTATTTCTCCATCAGCTCTTCGTCCTGCTCGGCAACCATCTCCATCAGCGCCTCGCGCGCCGACGCGACATCATCGGCCATGTCGCCCGGGACGTCGGCTTCGGTTACCTTCCCACTCTCGTCATGCTCCCAGGTGAAGGCCTTGCCGCTGACCAGGTCGACAACTCCGGAGAAATTCGATTCCTCGCCAATGGGAAGCTGCAGAGGAGTAACCTCCCGGCCATACTTTTTCTGCAGCAATCCGACGACGCGCGAGTACGAGGCCCGGTCGCGATCCATCAGGTTGACTGCAAAGAGGACCGGCAGACCGAAACTACCAGCCGATTTCCACATCTTCTCGGTCTGCACCTCGACGCCCGCGACCGCCGAGACCATCATCAAGGCGGCATCGGCCACCCGCAGACCCTGCAGGGCGTCGGTGGAAAAGATGCCATACCCGGGGGCGTCGATCAGGTTGACCTTGACCCCGCGGTTCTCGAAGTAGGCAACCGCGGTGTTGATCGTGATCTTGCGGTCGTGCTCGTCCTCGTCAAAGTCGGTCGTGGTGTTGGCGTCGTCTACCTTGCACAGGCGGTTGACTGCGCCGCTGTCGAACAGCATCGCCGAAACCAGCGAGGTTTTGCCGGTGTCGGAGTGGCCCACCACCGCAATGTTACGGATCTTGTCGGTCGCATACACGGTCATGGAAATCTCCTCTACTCGTCGGGTATTGCCCGAAAATGATCTTTGCTCAGTCTTTGGCCGCCGCCGGCTCGAGGTCTGCGCCTGTCAGCAGGCGATAGGCTTCGAGGTAGCGCGAGAGGGTTCCCTCGACCACCTCGGGCGGAAGGGTCGGAGCGGGCGGCTCCTTGTCCCATCCGCTGGCCTCGAGCCAGTCGCGCACGTACTGCTTGTCGAAGGATGCCTGGGAGCGCCCGGGCTGATAGTCGGCGGCCGGCCAGAAGCGGGATGAATCGGGGGTCAGCGCCTCGTCCATCCAGACGATGTTTCTGTCCCCGTCAAACCCGAACTCAAACTTGGTGTCGGCAATCAGAATGCCGCGTTCACGAGCGTAGTCAGCGGCCGCGATGTAGAGCTCGAGCGTCAGGTCGCGGAGCCGGCTGGCCGTTTCCTCGCCGACAATTCCGACCATCCGTTCGAAGCTGATGTTCTCGTCATGGCCGTCGGTGGCCTTGGTCGCCGGTGTGAAGATCGGTTCCGGGAGCTTTGCGGATTCGGTCAGCCCCTCCGGCAATCCAATTCCACATACCGTGCCGTCGACCTGGTATTCCTTCCACCCCGAACCGGCGAGGTAGCCGCGGGCCACGCACTCGACGGGAACCGGCTCGAGCCGCTGTGCGAGCACGGAGCGGCCGGCGAGCTCGGGATGGTCTTTGAACGGCTCCGGGAAATCTGCGAGTTCGGTGGCGAGAAGATGGTTGGGAACCCGGTCGGCGAAACGCCGGAACCAGAAGGTGGAGAGTCGGGTCAGGATCTCGCCACGGCCGGCGATGCCCGGCGAAAGCACGCTGTCGAACGCGCTGATGCGGTCGGTAGCGACCAGGACCAGCGCTTCGTCTGTGGCGTAGATATCGCGGACCTTGCCCCGACTCACCAATTTCCCCGAAGGGATCGAGGAGGTGAGCAGGGCCTGGCTCATCGCCTCAGGCTTCCCCGCCAGAGATCACCGCACTGGCCTGCCGCGCCATGCGCGACTTGTAGCGGGCCGCGGAATTCCGGTGGAACACGCCCTTGCGCCAGCCGATATCGATCACCGACATCGTTCCGGGCAGCAGTTCCTCGACCTTCTTGGCATCGCCCTCGGCCAGGGCGATGCGCATCAGTCGCATCTGACGGCGCACTCGCGTGCGCACCGCGCGGTTCCGCATCCGCCGCTCGAGCGACTGGCGATGGCGCTTGCGCGCCTGTTTCTTCGTACCTTTGATCGTAGCCATCGAAAGTATCTCCTTGGTTACACGCCGCACGCATTGCGCAGCATAAGGTCGCATATGATAGCGGAAAACACGCGATCCGGCTAGTTCAATTTGTTTATTTGGCGCCACCGAGTATCAGAGATCGGGGATGCCACTGGAATCAGGAGCCACCCTTCGCATTGTCTCCCTCAAATAAAAACAATTCAACCGCAAAAACCAGACAATGCGAAGAATGGCACCTAGCGCTTCCCGCCGAGATGCGCTTTCCTCAGAACACCCTCTAGACCTCAACGCCTCGAGAATTATCGAATGGTGAGTCCGAGTGAGCGAAGCTGCTCGCGGGCGAGGTCCGCTTCGCGCGTTCCGGGATGCTCATAGACAACGTACTGGAGGTTGACGACGCCCTGGCCCTGGTCGCCCATCTTGAGGTAGATCAGGCCCTTTTTAAGCTGGGCCGCCGCCGCCTTGTCCGAGGTCGGGTAGTCCTCCAGAACCTTGGTGAATGTAGTCAGCGCCTCTTCGGGCTTCTCCTGAGCGTCGTAACACTCACCGATCCAATAGAGCGCGTTGTCGGTCAGCTCGGTGTTGGGCCAGCGCCTTATGTATTCCCCGAAGCCTTCGGCGGCGAGGTCATAATTCCCTCGCATGTAATCCTCGTAGGCTGAGCGATACAGCTCATCGGGGCTGTTCGAGCCGCCGGCAGCGGCCGCACCGACAGGCACCGCACGCGGGTTGGAGCCGGTTGCTCCCGAACCCTCGGTGCCGGGCGCCGTTGTCACCGGCGGTAAGACCATTCCTGCACTGCCCTGGGCCCGCACCGCGGCCAGTTCTTGAGAAATGGTTTGCAGCCGTCTGATGGTGACCTCGAGGCTCGCGTGTAGCGCCTCGATCTGTTCCTGCAACTCTTCGACCCTGAGCGCGAGGTCAGCGTTGGAGCGCAGGTTCTTGTTGGTCATGTCCTGCATCGACTGTTCCATGCCTTGCAGGTCCGACTGATCAATGACTTCGGTCTGCAAGCGGTCGACCGAGCGCTGGACGTCGGTGATCTCCCGATGCAATAGGGCGGTATCCTCGGACGACGTACAGGCGGCGAGGGGCGCCAGCAGGATCAAGCTTGCGACAATCGAAAAGAATGGGCGCATGAATGTGCTCCTATCGCGCAACGATGACGAAATGGGATCGGCGGTTGAGTTTCCAGACGCTATCGCCGCTTCCGACCGCAAATGGACGCTCCTCACCATAGGAAATGATCTGGATCCGCTGCTGGGCAATGCCGAGGAAGACGAGATAATCGCGAACCGTGCTCGCTCGCCGCTCACCCAACGCAAGGTTGTACTCACGGGTGTTGCGTTCATCACAGTGCCCTTCGACCAGAATCGAAATCGTGGGATGTTTCTGCAACCACGCCGCATTCTGCACCATTGCTTCTCGCGCCGCCGGTGAGAGATCAAAACGATCGGTATCAAAAAATGCGTCCGCCAAATACCCCTCGGCGTTGAGCTGCGCGAGGTCCTCCGGAAGCTCTTCCGTTACCTCCTCTGAAACGATCGTCTCTGTGACCGGTTCGTGCACGACCTCCTCGCTCACCTCGGCGGAATCCGGTGTCGGGGCCGCGGTCGGTTGGGGCGGAGGCGCATCCATTTTCGGGGCGCTACTCTTACAGGCGCCCACGTACAGTGCCAGGAAGATCACCAGGGCGGTTATTGTCAAACGCGTTGCGTTGCGCATCGATGCCTCCTTCGCGGCCGTCGTTTTCGATCTCGATTTTCGAACAGCGTATCGTTAGTGCTGCCTCCGCTGCCATTCGCGTGTCGTCGGTGCGGGCCCACTCTATCAGGGCGTTTCTACGCGAACAACCGCCGTCAGAGACGCTAGATTCATCCTTTGTGATCTACGTCATACCCACCTTCTGGTTCACCTGCATTCTGATCTAGAAGCCCTCCATCCGGGCGATTCAAGCGGGCCTCGCCGTGGAGCTTCCCGAGATAGTCGTAAACGACGATCGAGCCGGCGATCGCCAGGTTGAGGGAGGGCACCAGCCCCCACTGGGGAATCTGGACCACCATCTCCGCCTCGTCGAGCAATTCGCCTGGCAACCCCCCGACCTCAGCACCGAGGAGGAAACACGGTCGCTCGGGGTACTCGGCGTCGAAAAGGTTGACCGCGCGGTGGTCCAGTTCAACTGCAACGAGATTCCACCGCCGAGATTCCAGGTGTTTCCGAAACGCCTCAATATCTGCAAGCTGGGTGACGGTCGTATAGAGCTCAGATGTCTTCGCTGCCTCCACATTCCACTCGCGCTCGCCGACCAGAACCACCTCTGCCGCCGCTGCCGCGTGTGCGGTGCGGACCAGCGACCCGACGTTGTGCTCTTTGGTGATGTTCCAGGCCGCGATCGCCATTGGTCGCAGACCGCGGTGGTATTCCTCCCGCCGACGCTGACGTCGAGCAAGCCTGCGTTCCATGGCGAGCTGGTGTTTGAGGTCGGACAATAGATGGCTCCTCAAATGGGAGTTTGGAGGGTATTTCAGCGAGCGTCAAATCGGGGCCGCGCTCCACGGCTGTACGGCTGTACGGCTGTACGGCACATCGATGATCTCTCGCGCCTCTGGAATACTTGGGGCACAGAAATAACGAAATCCCGCGGAAACGGGATTTCGTCGCGGCGGGTGTGCCCGCCCGGGCCTTTTCAGTTGATAACGCGGCTGTGAGGTCCGTTAAACACCCGCGGTCCCTGAGGACACTTCCAATATGGTTCCCGAAAACGCCGATGTCAAGGGGGCTGCTCGATCGACTGAATAATGTTCTCTCAAGTTTGCTAAGTTATTGAGACGTATAAATGTTAGATCGTAAATATGAGTCAATGAAAAGTTGAGAATATAGTGCTGGAGCCAGCGTTTTCAATGGTATCGGGAAACAGGGAATTGTGCGCTTGTTTTCGCAGATTCTCGGCAGGATCTGACCCTCTTTACTCCTGACCCTTGACCAGTGATTCCGGGGTAAAGGCGTCGGGGAGCAGACTCCCTACGCTGGTCACGATTCGTTCACCCTCCGGATTCGCGAGAATCACCGGGAAATCGCCGAATTCGACCAACACCTGGCGGCACGCGCCGCAAGGAGAGGCTGGCGGGCTGGTATCGGTGACCACGGCAAGGCCCTCGATGCATTCACCACCTGCGGACACTGCTGCTGCCACGGCGTGCCGTTCGGCACAGACGCTGAGACCGTAGGAGGCGTTTTCGACGTTGCAGCCCACATGCACGCGACCCCCGGCGTCAATGATCGCCGCTCCAACCGTGAAGCTCGAGTACGGCGCGTGCGCTCGGCCCCGCACCTCAGAGGCAGCGTCAACAAGACGATCGATGGTTTGTTGGCTCAAATCAGGCATGAAGCAACTATACCGTTGAAACCGGGAAGGCGAGCCGACTGGCGTCGGAAGACAATTGAATCAAAAGCTGCGGCTCACGCCGCAGCCAAAATCTGTCGCCCCCTCCAGGGGCTCATATTTTTTGTATTCCCTGTTCCTGGGGTTACGGACGGCCTTCGGCCGTCGTGACGCACCGTCGCCAGCGAGTGGCCGATGGCCGGCGATCCCCGGCCTCGGCCACATTTCGCTGCCGCCGGCGGGTTCACGCCCCAGGCTAAATATCTGTCGC
>JACXWA010000118.1 GCA_014764485.1 Candidatus Sulfomarinibacter kjeldsenii | reverse complement strand
GAGCGCCGGAGGCGCGGCATATTCTTACCCTGGGGCGTGAGCCCCAGGGTAAGAACGACAAATAGACACGAAGCCCCCGGAGGGGGCGACAGACATCTGGCTGTGCCATGAGCCGCAGGTATCACCGCGGTAATTCTGTCGCCGCTCCGCGGCTCGGGATCGCATGACGGCTTTACGGCAAGACTTGACACCGCGGGCCGAAATCTGCCTTGTATCCTGCATCTTGCATCTCGCATCGAGCCCAAAGCGAGGGCGTTGCTTTGATGCGATTGATGGCGCTGAAATGCGGTTACTTGTTCAGCTTCTTATTCTTCCAGTACTTCGTGCCGGCGATATCGGCGAAGGCCATCAGGCCCTTGTCGGTGATCTGGTAGATCGCCATCCCGTTGCTGAAATCGGTCTTGGCCTCGGCGCCGGCCTTGCCCGCAACCGCACTCGCGGTCGCCTCGGCCTGCCATCCCTTTTCAACGAAGTTTTTGAAGGTCGTCGAGTCCTGGAAGAGGAAGACCACCTGGTACTTGTTGATGCCGAGACCGATGCCGATTCCGGCGGTGCCCATTTGCATATAGGTTTTCTTTCCAGATTCTCGGGCTTTCGCCACACCGTTGCCGCCGCCGCCCGAGAACCCAAACGCGAGCTTGAGGTTGTCAAAGACCGCCCAGCCGTAGGCCATCTCGTAAAGGTTCTCGGCCTTGGGGCTTGTCGTAAACAGGGTGTTCAAAGCCTCCTTCGCCGTTTCGTCGATTTTCATCCTCTTCGATTCGCGCTTGAGGGATTTCCAGCTCTCATCCGAGGCAAGAGACGAATTCGTTGGCAGGATGAGAGAAATGGCCACAATGGCAGCGGCCAGAGTCAAAATTTTCTTCATGATGTTCTCCGGTCAGACCCTTAGTTGAGTTTGTCGTTCTTCCAGTACTTGGTGCCGGCGATGTCGGCGTTCGCCATCAGGCCCATTTCGGTCATTTGATAAATAGCGATGCCGTTGACGAAACCTGTTTTGACCTCGGCCGCATGTTCGCCTGCTGACGCTGTGGCGCCGGCGTCGGCCTGCCAGCCCTTGTTGACGAAGTTGTCAAAGGTCCGGGAATCCTGGAAGAGGAAGATCACCTGGTATTTGTTGGCCCCGAGACCGAAACCGATTCCTGCAGTGCCCATCTTCATATAGGTCTTGTGGCCAGATTCCTTGGCTTTCGCTACCCCATTTCCACCGCCGCCCGAAAAGCCGAAGGCGATTTTGAGGTTGTCGAAGACCGCCCAGCCAAAGGATCCGTCGTAGAGCTCCTTGGCCTTGGCGTTTTCCGCAAAGAGGGCCTGCATTGCCTCTTCGGCCGTCTCGTCCAGCTTCATTCTCTTCGACTCCTGCTTCATGTCCTTCCAGTCACCCTCGTCGTCCGCGAATATCGCGGATGCGGGTGTCATCAGGGCGACAACCGCAAGCACAACGGTGACGTGATACACAGATTTCTTCATGGTTCCTCCCAGGTCTCTTTCAGGATGGCGAAATGGTACCACGGCACCTGCTAACCATCCGCAACCCTGGTGCGTAATCGGTGTGAGTACGAATTGGAGGTTCTCATGAACGAAGAAACAGTCATTATGGTTATCGTGATGCCGACCATGTTCGTGATCATGGGTTGGGCATTCAAGACTGGGCTCGACTTTTTCCACAAACAGCGGTTGATCAAGCTCCATTACGCCCTGCAGGACAAGTTGCTTGAAAAGCTCGGTAACTCGCCGGAAGCGTTGGAGTATCTGCACAGCGATGCCGGTGAGAAGATGTTCGCGCTGGCGACCAAAGAGCGCACGAACCCCTACGCCCGTATCCTGACCGCTCTCCAGACGGGAGCCGTGCTTTCTTTGCTCGGCATGGGTTTCATTTTCCTGCGCAACCAGGTGCCGGCAGACGGTGCCGAGGCCTTCATGGTCATCGGAGTTCTCGGTCTCTGTCTCGGGCTCGGATTTCTGGCCTCGAGCGCTGCAGCCTTCTTCTTATCGAAGCAGTGGGGACTGATCAACGGCTCGGCCCCGAGCGACGCCTGATACCGTAGGCGGCGTGGACGTATTTGGCGATGATCCCGATGGCACTAACCTTGCCCCGGACGCTGACGACGGATCTGGCGGGACGGGCGGTGACGATGGATGAAGCGGCGTTCCGCCACCTCTACGATCGTACCGCGCGTCCCCTCCGCGCCTATCTGATGCGGAGCTGCGGCGACCTCGCGCTCGCCGACGATCTCCTCCAGGAGGCCTATCTGAGGATGCTCCGATCCGGTTTCGAGGGCGAGGACGACGACCACCGCAAGAACTACCTCTACCGGATTGCCACGAATCTCCTGCGAGATCACTTTCGTCGCAAAAGGCCCGAATCTGACGAGGTACCGGAGCGGGACGAGTCGCCCGGCCACGACGAGGCGGTTCATCTGCGGTCGGATGTCGGCGGGGCGATGGCGGAACTCGCTCCCCGTGACCGCCAGATGCTGTGGCTCGCCTATGTCGAGGGTGCGTCGCACCAGGAGATCGCCAAGGCCCTGGGGCTGCGCTCCGCGAGCATTCGTTCGATGCTCTTCCGAGCCCGACAACGCCTGGCGAAACAGCTTCAGGCGAGGGGCCTGCGCCCCGAGTTGGAGGTGTCATGACAGCCAAACCATGTTCCCATGAGGAAGCGGTGACCGCTGCTGCCCGGAGTGGCGATTGGAGTCCCGAGCTCAAAGCTCACCGAGATGGGTGTCTGACCTGCGCCGAGCTCACCCTGGTAGTGGCCGCGCTTGCCGCCGATGCCGAGGAGCTCGTTGCGATCCATGCACCGCTGCCCGATCCCGCGCCGATCTGGCTCAGGGCGCAACTCGCCTCACGCGAACGCGATTATCGCCGCGCCACCAGCGCCATAGTATGGGTCCAGCGGGCGGCGGTAGCAGTCACATTGGCTGTCGGGCTGGCCTTCGTGCCCGGATTGTGGAATCTGGTCAAGGGAGCCTTTACGTCCCTCGATCTCAGTTCGCCGGTTGCCGATTTGCCCCGTGCCGCTGGTTCGCCGTTGCTGGTGATTGTGGTGAGCATGCTGGTTCTTGGAGGATTGGCTTTGTGGGAGCTGACTGCGGCTCAGGAGAACTGACGGGCGACACACATCTTCACAGAATTACGGGCGGGGATAAACCCCGCCCCTACGTTCTCGTTTTCGTTCAAACCATTCCAAACAAGAGAAACCAGCCGACTCCGAAGACGGCGATGTCGGCGAGGACGTGACTCAGCCAGCCCGGCCAAATAGAGCGGTAGCGCATGTAGAGCCACGACCAGATCACACCGCCTGCAAAGACTCCCGCGGAGGCAAGGATGGCGAGAAGGGGATCGAGGTACTGGCTCACCGCAATGACGTGGTGGGCGGTGAAGATGGCCGCCGAGGCGACCACCGCCCATGGACCCCTCATGAGGGTCTCGCATTGGCGAAAGACGAACCAGCGGTAGACATATTCTTCCATCAAGGAGTTCGCAAAGGTCCAGCCGGCCGCCCCTGCGAGATAGGGGAGTGCCATATTGAGGCCCATCTTCTGCACCTCGGCGCGGAGCGGCGCCAGGTCCATATGCTGGACGCCGACAAGCCACGCGCCGACAACGATGATTCCCGCGATCACGGCACCGCTCGCGGCGCCGATGGCGAGCCCTCCTCGGTGCGGTGGCGACCAGCTGCGTCGGCCCTTTTCCACCAGCAGGTACCAGGCGGCGGGGAACACCAGCAGCCAGATCTTCGTGGCTGTGAAAATGGTTTTCCCGATAGCCCCCGGGGCCACCACCATGGCCATGATCACACCGAGGCTGGGCATCGGTGCGATGAGGAGGAGCGCGATCAGGGCTTGGTGACGATTGTTTGCGGGCTCATGCATAACGAATTCGGACGCGGACTCGGACTCGGACGCGGGTCACAGACCCGGGATCCCAAGGATCAGATTCGGGTCAGGGCACAGTTCGAGGAAGCGTTGGCGCTCCGACGGCGCCGCGACTCCGGGGTAGTCAACCTCGTCGCCCAGCGTTTCGGTGATGATCTGGAAATGGAGGTGCGGTGGCCAGCTGCCGTTTTCCCGCAGATCGCCGACCTCACCCACCGTGTCTCCGGCGGAAAGTGTCTTTCCTGGTCGGAGACGACCGATCGAGGCACGGCTGAGGTGGCCATAAAGAGTGTGGAATTCGATGCCGTCGAGCTGGTGGCGAAGAATCACCGTCGGGCCGTAGTTGCCGAGCCCGACGTTGTTTGCAGCTGAGTGGACAGTAGCGGGCAGCGGGGCCAGGATCTCGGTCCCTTCTATGACGAAAAGATCGATGCCGATGTGGATGCTACGACGCTCGGCCGTGCCGTCGAAGAGGGGAGAGTGGCGATAGAGGACCCGGTCCTCGTCATAGCGGCCGATTCCGACCGGTGTTTCGGCTTCGGCGACGGACTCGAAGAGGTACTCGGTGAACCCAGAGACATCGTTGATATCGAGGTGGGCGAGTTCGCGGTTGGCCTCAGTGAAGTCAAAGACCACTACCTCCCCGCGGGCCAGATCAAACGGTACAACCGAAGTCATCTCGCCGCGATGGGCTTTGAGGGTGGCTACGATCAGTGATGCAGTCATCGGCCGATTGTAGCCGGGTTTCCCGAAACGGTCTTCACCCACCCCCAGCCTCGGCGTGGCCGAGAACCAGAGTCGGAGGCAGGGGAGCTTCATCGGTGGCAGTTTCGTCGGCAAAGATGACCGTGACCGATCGAAAGCGGTCTTCGCGCCAGTGGGCCTCGGTCAGCAACCAGGACCGCACGAACTCGGCCACCTCGAGCCGGCAGCGTTCGCGCACCATCTCGAGATGACGGGAATCCTCGGCACGCTCCGAAAGTACCGCGGTGATGCTGTGTTCCAGCTCCTCCATCTGCTCCTCTTCGTTGAACCGAAGCCAGCCGCGTTCGCTGAACTTCTCCATGCGGCCGGTGTCGAAGGCGGGCGGCAGAGTCGGTCGGATTCCGGGCGCGTACACGACGCAGGATTGGCCATCGACCTCCAGCAACCACGACTCGTCGAAGCGAAGATGATAGCGGTAGGTTACGGGGACCCGAATCTCGGTAACCGTCGTCCCGAGGGGAATGAGGTCCCAGCCGATGCGCAGCTCGTCGGCGCTGCGGAGGATCTCCGTTGCCTCGAACGACGCCAGTTCGAGCCGAGCGCCGCCGTCTGGAGAGAAGGATGGGATGGCTGAGATGAAAGTATTCGTGATCGTGCCGCTTTTGAATGCGGCGGCGATGTCGACCGCGTTTTCACCGAGTTCCCGTACCACCTCGGTGGCCGCCCGGCCGCCCTCGCGGGCGGTACGGCCAATCTGGTGGAATACGAGATAGGCCAACATGGCGACTGCCAGGATGACCGCCGGCCAACGCAGCGCTCGAACGATATCGAGCCAGCCTTCATTATTTTCGTTGGAATGCGGGGATTGCTCGTCGGTCATGGTGCGTCCGTCGGTGTGTCGCATCGAGGGACCGGCCAGTAGGCCTGGGAGGCAATCCGACTCAGGGTCACAGATTCGTATCGCCCGGAGTTCCAGTTATGGCGCAGACGCAGAATGCGCGCCAGCATGGGCAGCGAATGGAACCGCAGCCGAACGGTCGACGGCGAGGCGCGTTGTAGCCGCACCGGGATCCTGCGGATCGAAAGATTGTGTTTGAGCGCGATGTAGAGCAGCTCGACGTCACCTGAAAAGCTCTCATCCGTTACGAGGGGAAAGAGGGCATCTGCGACTTCATTGCGGAAGCCCTTGATTCCGCACTGGCTGTCAAAAAGACCGCCGGTGACCAGCATTCGGACGCAGTAGCTGAAAATGCGGCTACTGAGCTTGCGCGCCACGCGGGCGTTCGTAAGGGACACAGACTCCGGAAGGGCGCGGTCGCCAACGACAATGTCAAAGGCCCGCCCGTTGATCAGATTGACGATATACGGCACCGCCTCGAGGTCGTAGGGGAGATCCGCGTCGGTAAAGACCCTGCACTCGCCGTTGGCCACGGCCATGCCGGCCTTGATCGCCGCGAACTTGCCGAGGTTTTCCGGCAAACTGATCAAGCGAACCCGGTCGTCCAACAGCGGACCCAGCGCTGCCGTTGTGCCATCGGTTGATCCGTCGTCAACGATGATGATCTCGAACGATGGGAATTTTTTTTCGAGAAAACGCCGTGCCTCGTCAGCCGACTTTGTGACGAAATCGACTCCGTTGTGGACAGGGATCACCAGCGATACGACGGGTGTCGCAATTGTGCCTCCGGATTGCCGGCCATTCATTGTCACCATCTCACGCTAGCGGGTTTGATTGTTCGCCGCAAGCCATACAACCCTTTCGGGTGCGTCGGCATCTCATGAGTGTGGAATGGAATATGACCCGAAAAGGAGTACCGATGCGAATGAAAATGAACTGTGCCGTAATGATGAGCGTCGTGTTGGTGACCGCCGGTTGGGCGGCGGCTGGCGCCGGGTATGAGGAGATCGTCGACCAGAGTTACCCTCTAGCGGCCGGCGGCAGCGTGGCGTTGGAGAACATCAACGGCGACGTCAGCATC
Source organism: Candidatus Sulfomarinibacter kjeldsenii (assembly GCA_014764485.1). Taxonomy (GTDB): domain Bacteria; phylum Acidobacteriota; class Thermoanaerobaculia; order Thermoanaerobaculales; family Sulfomarinibacteraceae; genus Sulfomarinibacter; species Sulfomarinibacter kjeldsenii. Next base: position 5,366 of record JACXWA010000118.1, on the reverse strand, counting down.
GAAATCTGGGAACGGAACGAGGTGCGAGTGTATGCGGTCAAGAGCGCGAGTTCGCCTGAACTCCTTGACGAACTCGAGGTCAGGGTTGATAACGACAAAAACCAGGTGCGGATCGACACCCACTATCCGTCGACGAATGGTTCCGATCATGGACATCGTCGATTTACAAAGGTCGAGTACACCCTGACCGTTCCGCGGACCGCAATGCTCGAAGAAATCGAGCTGGTCAACGGCAACCTGACGGTGGTCGGGATTGAAGGTGGGATCGATGCCGAGACCGTCAATGGGAACATCGTGGTCCGGGATTGCGCCGGCAGCGCTAACCTCGGTACCGTCAACGGCGGCATCGAGGCGCACGTTGATCGTCTCTCTTTTGATGACAAATTGGATATGGAATCGGTCAATGGTCAGTTGGACCTCTACCTGGCATCGTCGCTCGGCGCCGATCTCAGCGCCGATACGGTCAACGGCTCGCTCAAAAATGACTTTGGTATCGAGGTTCGCAAGGGCAAATATGTCGGCTCGGATTTCCACGGAAGCGTTGGTGGGGGCGGAGCCAGAGTGTCACTCTAGACAGTCAACGGGTCGATCAACGTACATAGCTGGTAGATCGAATCATTGTCCCGACTGAACAGGGGAATCCAATGCGGATTCCCCTGTCTTTCTTGACTTGACCAGTCGATTGGCGAGTGTACAATGAGCCCAAGTGAGCAAGAAAAAAGATGAATTGACCGCTGACCGCGTCCGCTCTGCGTCCGCGTACGAGAGCCTGGTTGGGTTTTCGCGTGCCGTGAGGCGTGGTTCGCGCATTGTCGTTTCCGGGACGGCACCACTCGGCCCGGACGGAGAGACGGTGGTCGGCGACGCCTATGATCAGGCAAAAAGATGCTACGAGATCATTCTCGAGGCGATCGAAGCTCTTGGCGGCGACCTCGAGGATGTCGTCCGGACTAGGATCTTCGTGACCGATGCAGCCGATTGGGAGAGCATCGGTCGAGCGCACGGCGAGTTTTTCCGTGACGTCTACCCTGCTGCTACGTTGGTTGTCGTGAAAGGGCTCCTCGATCCGCGCTGGAAGGTGGAAATCGAGGCCGAAGCAGAGCTTTTGCCCAGATAGACCCCGCAAACGTATCAAACCGTGGCATTCGCTATTCGGTGTCCATCTGTCGGATTGTCAATTCTGTGCATTCGTTTGACAGTCTGACCCATGTTATACTCTGGCCCTACGGTGGACGTCCTACTTTTTCTGAGCAGAGGTTTTGCGTCGGAACCTGCGACGATGAGTGGTCCTGACGGCTACAAGGCGTGTTTTTCAGCCTTTAAGTCACAAATGGGGGGATCATGAACAACCTCCCACGTGTACTGATAATCGACGAAAATCCGAATGATCGAGCTCTCGCATCACTGGTGCTGACTGGAGAGTTCGGCAACCTCGAAATTGACGCCGTCGGCACGGCTGCGGAGTTTGCCGGCGCACTTGCCGCGGGTCGTTTCGGGATCGTGATTACCGAGGCCGTTTTCTCGTGGAGCACCGGCCTCGAGCTGATCCGACTGGTGCGGGATATACGCCCCGACTGTCCGGTGATCCTGTTTACCGAGGAGGTTGGCGAGGATCTGTGGGGAGAAACCCTCCGTCTGGAGGTTGACAGTTACGTTTCGAAATCCTCGGGAGGCTTTGTGCGTCTGCCTGAGGTGCTCCGTTCGGTCTTCTTCCGCACGCGACGGCAAGCTGTCGCGACCTCACGTGACGCGCCCTATCGTCGACTCGTGGAGGGGCTGCCAGTCGGAGTATTCGTGGCTACTCTCGAAGGTGAAATCCTCGAGGCCAACCCTGCTTTCGCATCGATGCTCGGCCTATTCGATCCGGAGGAGGCCGCGTGGAAGACCTTCCCGAGCCTGTTCGCCGAACCCGACGCGGCCGACGAGTGGCGGGACCGCATGGCGGCCACCCGGTCGGTTCGAAACCTCGACATCGAGTTGAAACGGGCCGATGACAGCCTTGTATGGACCCGTGTTTCATCGTGGGTGGTGGAGGACGCGGGATCGGGGATGCGCCATATCCAGGGAATTGTCGAGGAAACGAGCGACTACCATGCTGCTCAAAAAAACTTGGCAAAAAGGACAGAGGCCCTGGCTCGTTCTAACGACGAGCTCGAACATTTCGCCTACGTGGTCTCTCACGATCTGCAGCAGCCGTTGAGCGTGGTTTCGAGCTACCTCGAGATGCTCGGCGACAGCGTCCGCGACCGTCTTGAGGAGGAGGAGGAATCCTACCTTGACCGGGCGGCGTCCTCAGCCTTGCGCGTGCAAGAAATGGTTGACGCCGTGCTCGGTTTTGCGAGGGTGGATTCGCGTGGTGGCGACTTCGGCCAGGTCGACCTCGGCGCGGTACTGGAGCAGGTCAAGACCGAGCTGTGGAAGGAGATCACGGTCGCCAAAGCAGAGATCATCAACGAAGGTTTGCCTTCGATCATCGCCGACGAAGCTCAAATGGAGTTGTTGCTTCAGAACCTGGTTTCCAACGCCCTCAAGTTCTCGGGCAGCCCGCCAGCTGAGATTCGTCTTTCGAGTGAGGAAAGTGATGATGAATGGACGATTCTGGTCCAAGACAACGGCATCGGAATCGATCCTGCAGCCTCGGACCGTATCTTCTTGATGTTCCAGAGATTACACACGGAAAAGGAATTCCCGGGCACCGGAATCGGCCTTGCCATCTGCAAGAGAATCGTTGATCGACATGGCGGCAAGATTTGGGTAGAATCCGAACAGTTGCTGGGAGCTAAGTTTTTCTTTTCGATACCGAAGCGGACAAGCGCTGAGGGCGAGGACTGACTATGCGCTCCGGTTTCGCTTTGAGGAGTTGGTGAATGGGGCTTGGTCGCGCGTCCGCTGGAATGCAACGGGACGAGCTGGTTCGTGTGTTGCTGGTGGAGGATAGCCCTGACCATGCCGAGCTGATTTTCACGAAGCTCCGGAGGTCGAAGAGGATTCGGGCCGATATCGATCATGCGGATCGATTGGAGAAGGGCCTCCGAAAGCTCGAACAAAACAAATACGATGTAGTGCTGCTAGATTTCTCCCTGCCGGACAGCTTTGGCATCGATACTTTTCGCCGCACTCACCAGGCGTCTCCGAGAACGCCGATCATCGTCCTCACCAGCCTCGATGACAACGAGCTCGCCGTGCAGGCGGTTCGCCTGGGCGCCCAGGACTATCTGGTCAAACGCGAGGCCGACACCAGGCTGCTGGTGCGTTCGATCCTCTACGCTATCGAGCGCGCGACTGCCGAGGAAGCGTTGCTCGAATCGGAAGAGCGGTATGCACTTGCGGTGCGTGGTGCCAACGACGGGTTGTGGGACTGGAACTTCGAAAACGATCGCGTCTTCTTTTCACCGCGCTGGAAGTCCATGCTTGGCTTTTCGGTAGACGACGTCGGAGACAGCCCGCGCGAATGGTTGGATCGTATTCATCCCGACGATCGGCCGCCGTTTCGCCGCCATCTCGACGCACACCTTTCGGGTTCCACCGAGCAGCTCGAGTTCGAACACCGGATGCGAAATCTCGATGGAGGATACATCTGGGTCCTCGCGCGTGGAGTCGCTGTTCGGGACGAAAATGGAAAGCCATATCGCATGGCCGGCTCGCAGACCGACATCACTGCGCGAAAAAGGGCCGAGCACCAGCTTCAGCACGACGCGCTGCATGACAGTCTCACCGGTCTCGCCAACAGGGTCCTTTTCGTAGATCGACTGGCCTGCGCCCTGGCAGATCTGCAGCGGCAGGCGTCGCCCCACTTCGCGGTCCTGTTCTTCGACCTCGACCGGTTCAAAAACGTCAACGATAGCCTGGGTCACAGCATGGGTGACAAGCTGCTGGTGGGAATCGCTCGACGCCTCGAACACTTCCTACGTCCCGGTGACACCGTCGCCCGGCTTGGCGGCGACGAGTTTGCTGTCCTCATCCATCGAGTCGACGACGCCAGTGGTGCGATTCACGTCGCCGACCGGATCCAGGATGTCCTGAGCATGAATTTCTCCATCGATGGTCACGACGTGATGGTGACCGCCTCAATCGGCATCGCTCACAGCTCGACGGGATATTCGAGCCCCGAGGAAATCCTTCGCGATGCCGACATTGCCATGTACCGTGCCAAGGCCGAAGGCAAGGCGCGGTACGAGATCTTTGACCGAGACATGCACCAGAGCGCGGTCGCGTTGCTCAAGCTCGAGACCGAACTGCGTCGGAGCGTTCACCGCGGCGACTTCTTGATGCACTATCAACCGATCGTTTCCCTGGGCAACATCGTTCGCATCGTCGGTTTCGAGGGGCTCGTACGGTGGAAGCATCCCGAGCGCGGCATCGTGGCGCCAGCCAATTTCATCGCCATCGCCGAGGAAACGGGGCTCATCGTTCCGCTCGGCTGGTGGGTGCTGCGTGAATCCTGCCGACAAACCCGTCGCTGGCAGGAGCAGTTCCCCGCCGATCCGCCGCTGTGGATCAGCGTCAATATGTCGGGCAAACTGTTCATGAAGAGCAATATGGTTGATGAACTGCTGGGGATCCTCGAGGAGACCGGGCTTGAACCGCGTGACCTGCGACTCGAGGTGACCGAAAACGTGGTCATGGATCATGCGGATCTCGCGGTCCGCAATTTGATGGAACTCAGGGCGCTCGGGATCCAGCTGTCGATCGACGACTTCGGCACCGGCTACTCGTCGTTGAGCTATCTACAGCGTTTCCACTATGACCAGCTGAAAATCGACCGCTCATTTATCAGCCAACTCAGTTCGCGTGGTGACTCACGGGCAATCGTCGAGACCATTCTCAATCTCGCCAACAGTCTCGGCATCGGCGTCGTGGCTGAGGGGATCGAGACCGCCGATCAGGTTGATCACCTGAGGAAGATGCAGTGCCCGCACGGGCAGGGATTCTGGTTTTCGCGTCCACTCAATGTACCTGCCGCTGAGGAACTCATGGCCTCGTCTCCTACCTGGTAGGACCGCCCTCCGAGGGCGCAAGCTCGGATTTTTTCAGCGGGCTCCCCATGCGGGATACTCGATCCTGGATGCTCGATGCTGCCAGACGGTACATCAATCCGCCCATGGACAATCGACCTGTCGAAACGTGCAATCACCTTTCCCGCAGATCACGCGGATAACGCAGATGGTCTTCGTTGTGTAGATCTGCGTCCATCTGCGTTATCTGCGGGCGAATTGTCAAGTCCTGACGAAAAGTTGTCATGCGATCCCGAGCCGCGGAGCGGCGATAGATACATAGCCTGGGGCGTGAGCCCCAGGATACGAACGAGAAAATATTGAGGAAGCCGCGGAGCGGCGACAGAAATATCGCGGTGATACCTGCGGCTC
>JACXWA010000078.1 GCA_014764485.1 Candidatus Sulfomarinibacter kjeldsenii | reverse complement strand
TAGCGCAACTACGACTGCGTCGCCCGATCCGAGACAAACCCAACGGATACTTGCGCTTCGCCGCCCTCGTCACGAAACCCGGTGAGATATGCAGGCTAGCCCGTAGAACCCGAATAACCACAGAGACACAGAGAGCACGGAGGTCTACACAGAGAGAACTATTCTCTGGGGCGCTCGGATGGTGCTCGCGGTTCTACCTATCGTGACCTGTTGGTCGCCCAGCGCCAACTGAAGAGATACCTCTGTGATCTTCTCTGTGGCTCTGTGCCTCTGTGGTTATTTGCGCTTCCCAAGGCCGGTAGCGGGCGACCATTCGATAGCGATAGCGACGGGCCGTCGGGTACGGGAACGGGGACGAAAGTCACTCCAGAGGCGGGAAACTGTATGGCACGCCCTCGGTAACTCAGCGACCGAAGACGAGAGTCCCACCGACGTGACCGAGGGTGGCGATGACGACCATTCCCGCGCCGAGGGCCACGAGTTCAACCACTGCCAACATAAGGGCCAAAGGTGAACCGAGGTCGACGAGGCCGGTCCCAGCGGAGAAGGCCGCTCCGGAGGCGTGCAACGCGATAGCGAGCCCGCCAAGCATCAGGAAGATCAACGAGAAAGCGATCTTGAGCCGAATCTGAGCGTACGGCCGGCGGCGATAGCGCCGGAACCAATCGCGCAGACCCGAGAAAAAGGTCACGACCGAGAACCCGACCGAAAGCACGAGCAGGACGAGAGTGGTGTCGGCCAGCACCGGAGCACGATCGAGGAACGGGGCAAGGCCCGGCATCATCGGCTCGAGAATCGATGCGATCAACAACAGGACCGCACCCAATACAGCGAATGGGTAAAGGCCGATCGGAAGGTGGGTGGCAAGGGGGTGGATCCGCATCTTGGGCTGGGGGCGGTGCAGCTCGACATCCAGGACCACCGGCACCGCGTGGCCGTAGACCTCCTCGACGTCGAGCACCACGCCGCACACGGGACAGACGAGGAGCCTGTTGCCGTTGACATCGACCAGGGCCAACTCGAGGTGGCACACCGGACATTGGAAGGTGCGGCCGTAGAAGCGATGTTTGAAGCGCTCCGTTATTTTCGCGGTGACCTTGCGGATGTCGCCGATCATCAATAGACCTCCTTCATCCGCATCAGCTTGCCGACGATGATCATTTTCTGAATCTCGGACGCGCCCTCGTAGATCTGGTAAATCTTGGCATCACGAATCAGCTTCTCGGCCGGCATCTCATTGGTGTAGCCGTAGCCGCCAAGCACCTGCGCGCACTCGATCGCTGCCTGCATCGCGACGTCGGCGGCAAACCACTTCGCCTCAGCTGCCTCGCGACCGTTGTCCAGGCCCTGATCGAAGAGCCATGCCGCTTTGTAGGTGATGTACCTGGCGGCGTCGAGACGGGTCATGATCTCGGCCAGCTTGAAGGAAATACCCTGGTTGGAGATGAGCTTCTTGTCGAAGGTCCGACGCCGCTTGGCGTACGAAAGCGCAATATTGAGCGCTGCCTTGGTAATGCCGTTGGCACCGCTCGCCACACCTGGCCGGGTGTGGTCGAAGGTCTTCATCGCGATCTGGAAACCGTCGCCCTCCTCGCCAAGCCGGTTCTTGGCCTCCACCTTGACGTCCTCGAGGGTCACCCGAACGGTGTTCGAGGCGTGTTGGCCGATGTTGATCTCCTTTGGACCACGTACGATCCCCGGCGAGTCAGCCGGGACGATGAAGCCGGTCGGTTTGTCGTCGACCCGGGCAAGGACGAAGTACCAACTCGCCACCGAGCCGCTGGTGATCCACCACTTGATTCCGTTGAGCACGTAGTCGCTGCCGACCTTTTCCGCGGTCGTCTTGACTCGCGATACATCTGAACCGGCCTCCGGCTCGGTCACCGCATAAGCGGAGAACATCAAGTCCTCGGTCATCGGCGCGAGAAAGCGCCGCTTCTGGTCATCGGTGCCGGCCAGGATCACGGGGTATTGGGAAAGGCCGTTGGCGTCGATGGCGGTGGCGATGCCCGAGCAGCCCGTACACATCTCCTCGAGAATCAGACAGTGATCGAGGACCCGGTGCGGCGTACCGCCGTACTCGGCCGGTACATGCGGGTTCATGAAACCCTGTTTGAAGGCCTCGCGGCAGATATCGAGCGGGAACTCGCCCGAGCGATCGTACTTGACGGCATTGGGAGAGATCCACTCCTTGGTAAAGGCACGAGCCTTTTCGACCAGCTCCTGCTGCTCGGGGTTGAGGCTGAACTCCACTATTCGCCCCCCTCCTTCTGAATGTCGATCATTTTGGGTGCTTCGTGAGCGTGCTCGGCGACCAAATCGAGGATATCGAACGGTGGTTCGCGGTCCATATCGGGGACGTACGAGGTCGACCCGATGCTCTGCCGACCGAGGGTTATTCTCAGGCCGTAGTATGAAAGCGCCAGGGCGACCGCGTTGTTACCCGCCACGATTGCGAGCCCCAGCCACGAAATCAGTCCCCGTCCTCCGGAGCCAGTCCACAGCCAGACAATCTCAGCGGAAACCATCGCAACCAGGACAAACGAAAGCACCAGCTTGGCGCGGTGGCTCGGCGGCCAGTTCGCATACATGTGGTTTCGCTCGCTGATGCCGGTCAGGGTCGCTGGCAGGGCAACGATCAGTATCCCGAATAGAGCTAACCAAAGGAGCAGCCGCCATACCTCGGCATCAATTCCGCCGACGGTTGCGGCCGACGCGTCGAGTACAAAGCTGACGGCGGCCAGCGGTGCAAATGCGATCACGGCATGGACCAGCATCGAGTGAAGATGCACAGGCTGGTGATCCACGGTTGCCCTCCTCAGTTGCTCGGCGTCTCCCGACCCCTCATATTTCGGCGGTTGATCATATCATCGAATATGAGAATATGAATACAACTCGATGTGCTTTTTGCGACGCCATATCATTCTTCGCCGCTCACGCGGACGCGGGATTTTCGCACAGTTACAATCTTGATTTGGGTCTCGACGAGGAGAAGACATGAAGAGTTCCTCGCCGATATACGCGCTTCGATAGCTGAAGCGGATAGGTTTTTGGAGACATTGCCGGAGTAGCGCTCTCGCCCTCCCACAGATCCCTCCACTCGCTGCGCTCGGTCGGGATGACATGGAATCGAGTCGACCATTTCCCAAGATTCAATGCCACCTGCAGCTGCAACGGTTTTGTGACCGCGAATACGCGAAGAGCGCGAAGACACACGAAAATCTTCCTTTGCGACTTCTTTGCGCCCTTTGCGTCTTTGTGTTTTCAAAATTGAGTCGATCAGGCTCTGCGAGCACGGGAGGTCATCCCCAAAATGTCATCCCGACCGAGGATCCGAAGGGTCCGAGCGGAGGGATCTGCGGGAAATGGATTGGAGCGCTGCCGACCTTCCCAAGGATCCCTTCGGCTTCGCTTTGCTCCGCCTCCGCTCGGGATAACAGGGAGATGACCCGCTCCCGTGGGGAAGTCCTGC
>JACXWA010000108.1 GCA_014764485.1 Candidatus Sulfomarinibacter kjeldsenii | reverse complement strand
CTTTTGCGCGGCGGCGGCCCCCGCGCCCTCTCCGGTATCGAGGCGGCGACCTCAGATGGCATCATTCGACCACTTTTGCCGTGGTCTCGCGGAGAGATACGCTCGTGGCTTGACGAGCGATGTATCGCGTGGCGGCAGGACAGCTCGAATTCCGACCTCGATCTCCTACGCAACCGGGTGCGACTGGACCTGATGCCGGGGCTTGAATCGGTGAGCCCCTCGATCCGTAAGCACCTCGTTCATCTGGCGCGCACGCTGGCTTTGGACGAAGAGTTCATTGCCGGCGAGCTCGGCAGGAGAGCGCGATGGATTGATCCCTGGGATCCGCAGGGCGGCATTCCCGTAGTCTTGATTCACGCTATGCCACCTCCGCTCAGAACGCGGTGGCTGCATGCCCAGACATCCCGTATCGGACTCGAGAGAGTCACCCGCCGTCAGTCAGCACTGTTTGGCGAAATGATCGAAGACGGTCACCCGAGGGCGGTCACCCTCGGCGGTCGCTGGCGGCTCCGCCTCGCGCGCGGACATCTATGGCTGGAGTCGCCAACCGTTATCGACGACTTTGATAACCCGATAACGGTCGGCGAAACCCTGCAACTCCCGATTCCGGGATGGCAGGTCAGGATGGGAAGCACTGCAACTCCTCCGGCCAAGGTGCGATGGTCTTGGCACTCACCTCCGGACGCTCGACTGCGGGTGCGCAACGTCAATTTGAACGACCGGATCGGTATCGACAGCTCGGGGCCGCGAGCGGCCAGAATTCTCGCTCGCAGACTGCCGCGCCACCTGCGATCGATTTGGCCCGTATTCTGCGAAGATGATAGAATTTATTGGATTCCAGGCGTGTGGCAGGACGAGGCTGTCGAGGACCGGGAAGGCCATGTAGTGGAGGTGATGCATTGTGAGCAATCTGCGGGTCATATATAGCGCCGACCGTATTGGCGAACGTCTCAAGGAAATCGCTGGCGAGATCGCCAGCGACTACTCCGACCGGGAGCTCGTCCTGGTAGGAATGCTCAAAGGCGCCTCCTTTTTTCTCGCCGATCTCGCACGACTCATTCCACGCCAGGTGGACTACGAGTTCGTCTCCGTTTCTTCGTCGATTGGAGACCACGGCGAGGTCGTGAGCCTGACCTTCGCGACTCAGGTGGATGTCTCGGACCGTCATGTGCTGGTCTTGAAAGACGTGTTTCATTCAGGAGTTACCGAGAATTACCTCATCACCCATCTCAGCCAGCAGAACCCGGCCTCCATCGAGGTTGCGGCGCTCGTGGACAAGCCGCAGTTGCGAAGCGTCAACCTCAGCGCGCGTTACGCCGTGTTTGACGATGCGCCCGACGGTTTCCTGGTTGGCTACGGTCTCGGACCGGGGCACGGAGAGCACACCAATCAACCAGATCTTTGTATCAGCGACGAGGGCTGAGGTTAGACCTGCAGGTCGCTACAGGGAACAATACCGGCGGGAGAAAACGTTCTCCCAAGGGCACCGCCCCCAGGGGCGGGCGCCGGAAGGTACTTTAGAGTGAATCAGACTGTTCGAACCGTATTGATGTGGGTCGTAATCCTGGTCGGGGTCTTGCTCATTTTGCAGGTCCTCCGGGGTTACGACACGACCAGCCGAGAGATCTCGTTTTCTGAGCTGCTTGATCGTGTTGCCGGCGGAGAGATCGAGAGGGTCCTGATCAAGGGCGACGAGATCTTCATCCGATCCACCGGGGCGGTGGATGAAAGCGCGGCCAGCCCGCGCTACGACCTCTACACCTACAACCCGGGATACGACGATTTGATCGGAGATCTGCGGTCAAAAAAAGTCGAAATCAAGGTCGAAAAGCCGTCTGACGGGCGCATGCTTACCACTCTTCTGGGCTGGGCGCCGCTGCTGATCCTGGTGGCTCTGTGGTTTGTGTTCTTCAGGCAGATGCAGGCCGGTGGCACTAAGGCGATGTCCTTCGGCAAGTCTAAGGCCCGTCTCCTCACACCGGACCAGAAGAAAGTGACCTTCGCCGACGTCGCCGGGGTCAACGAGGCCAAGGAGGAACTCGAAGAGATCATCGAGTTCCTCAAGGATCCGAAGAAGTTCCAGCGCCTCGGCGGGAAAATCCCCAAGGGTGTTCTGCTGATGGGCGCGCCCGGAACGGGCAAAACCCTGCTTGCCAAGGCGGTCGCCGGCGAGGCCGGGGCACCATTCTTTTCCATTTCGGGCTCCGACTTCGTCGAGATGTTTGTCGGTGTAGGTGCTTCTCGGGTCCGCGATCTTTTCGAGCAGGGCAAAAAAAACGCACCGTGCATCATCTTTATCGACGAGATCGACGCCGTAGGTCGCCACCGAGGCGCGGGTCTCGGGGGCGGGCATGACGAGCGCGAACAAACGCTCAACCAGCTTCTAGTTGAGATGGACGGTTTTGAATCCAACGAGGGCGTGATCCTGATCTCTGCTACCAACCGACCCGACGTCCTCGACCCCGCGCTGCTCCGCCCGGGACGATTCGACCGACGGATCGTCGTGAACCCGCCGGACGTCAAAGGTCGCGAGGGAATCCTCAAGGTCCACACCACCGAAATCCCCCTTGCTTCGGATGTCGACATGGTGGTCCTTGCCCGCTCCACTCCGGGTTTTACGGGCGCCGATATTGCCAACCTTGTCAACGAGGCCGCTCTCAGGGCCGCCCGAGTCAACAAGATGAAGGTCGACATGGAGGATTTCGAGTTCGCCAAGGACAAGGTCATGATGGGCTCGGAGCGTCGCTCGATGGTGATGTCGGAGGAGGTGAAGCGGCTCACTGCCTACCATGAGGCGGGGCACGCGTTGGTGGCGGTGCTGGTACCGGAGGCCGACCCTCTCCATAAGGTCACCATCATTCCCCGCGGAATGGCCCTTGGCCTCACCCAGCAACTGCCTCTGGAAGACCGCTACACCTACGAGCGCACCTATCTCGAGGCCAATCTCCAGGTTCTGATGGGTGGTCGATTGGCCGAGGAGTTCGTCTTCGGGACCGATAGCATGACGACCGGCGCCGGTAACGACCTCGAGCGAGCCACCGAGCTGGCGCGCAAGATGGTCTGTGAGTGGGGTATGAGCAAAACGATGGGCCCCTTGACCTTCGGCAAGCGTGAGGACTCGATCTTTCTCGGCAAGGAGTTCACCCGTCACCAGGACTATTCCGAGGCAACCGCAGTACAGATCGACGAAGAGATCCGCCGCTTCATCGATGCCGCCTACGAAGGCGCCGGCCGGCTTATCGAGTCGAACGGCGAAACCCTGGATGCGATCGCTGCCGCCCTTCTCGAGCACGAGGTCCTGGACGGCGAGGAGATTTACGTCATTCTCGCCGAGCACTCCGACGTTGACGTCGAAGAGATCAAGAGACAGAAGGAACGCGATGAGAGCGAGGTGACGGAATCGGTGTGAAAGAGAATTAGGAATTCGGAATTAGGAATTCGGAATTGAAGATCGGGGAGTAGGAATCGAGTTGACCCAGCACGCATCGACCCGGGCACCACATCGCGAAGCTGACGCTTCCAAGGGCCTTTC
>JACXWA010000114.1 GCA_014764485.1 Candidatus Sulfomarinibacter kjeldsenii | reverse complement strand
CTCGAGACGCCCTCCAACAGATGCTCGCTTTGGCTCGTCTCCCGGTATGAATAGGATCTGCCGCTGACTGGGCGATCGTCGCCATTTTCACTGGTTCGCAGCGCGCCTGACCCTTTCATCCGAAGACCTCCCGAACTCGGAACCCTGTTTAGATCCAAAGGATATTAACCCATGCTTTCAATAGGAGACATTCTCGATTGCGAATTTGTTCCGTGCATCCCCCAGAACGAGTGAGATTTGAGGGGTTTTCATTGGACGGAAAGGTCGGGGAACGTGAATACCCGCATAGCTCAGGCGTCTTCCTCCGATGAGCTCGCTTCCATCCCTCTCAACAACCCGACCTCGGCGGCGATCCAGATGATGAATCGCCCTACGGGCGTCACTTCAGCGCGCAGGTCTTTGACGTGGTTGGCCAGTTCGACCTTGTCGGTGATGATGCCGTCCACCCCCCGGCTCATCATGACCCACATCTGGACCGGGTCGTCGATGGTCCACGCATGGATTTTCATGCCGCGTCTGTGGCTGCGCCGGATCATCGGCACTGTGGTGGCGCTGGCGGTAAGGGCGAGAAAGTTCACTTCGAGACGAGTGAGGTCGCCGATGGCGACGGCGTTGAGCAGGCCGTAGGTCCAGTCGGGCCGCAGGGCTGCGGTCTTGCGCACGCCGTCGTAGTTGAGCGACATGATGACTATGTGGTCGATCATTCCGGTCTCCTCGACCAGATCGACGACTTTCTGCTCGAGGCTCACGTCGTGCCCGTAGTACTTGAGCTCGATGAAGACCCCCGACTTGCCCTTGGCAAGCTCGAGGACCTCGCGCAGGGTCGGCACGCGTTGGTCGGAAAACTCGGGTGCGAAGGAGCTACCGATGTCGATTTCGGCAAGATCCTCCTTGGTGGCCTGCCACACCTCGAGCTTGGCTCCTGCCGCGCGCATGAAATCACGATCGTGCTCGACCACTACCGTGCCGTCAGCGTCTTCCTGGACGTCGAGTTCGAGCCAGTCGGCGCCGTCGGCGATCCCACGTCTGAAAGCCGCCATGGTGTTTTCAGGCGCCACTGCTGCACCACCCCTGTGGGCGATGATCTGCGTCGGGTCCTCCCAGTCGGGCTCGTCCGCAAGCAGGAAAACGCCGACCACGGCGATCGCAGCGGCGGCAATGCTCGTCGCGAAGACGATCTTGCCGGGTGTCCTGAACGATGCCTGGTCACCCAGTGAACTCGGAGCGGCGATCTCGGGTTTCAGCTCTCCAGGACCTGCCATGGACCGGTACAGACGAACCACGAGCAGCGGAAAAAGGACAGTAGTGAACACCGAAACGGCTAGATTCGCGAGGCCGGCGACGATGATAACGACGCTCAGTCCGATCAGGAGGACGGTGATGTTGGAGCCGTCGTGAGAGACCATCAGACCTCCCAACCAACTTACAACTGTGGTCACCGCCGCCGATAACAGGGCGGTGGCAGCGAGCCAGCACAGCAGCCAAAGCGTCAACTTTCTGCGATGCGCGCCAATCGATTGTGCGCTGGTCTTGAGGGCTTGTGGTCCGCCCTTTCCTTCAAATAGCACCATGGGCAGCGCCAGCAGCCAGGCCGCGATCTTCGAGGCGACGATGAGAGCAAAGACCGCCAGGAGCAGTCCGGCGACGATCACGGCGGCGATAAACCCGGGAGGTTTCCGCGTCAGGTAGTAGTTGATATCGTAGGTTCGGACCAGCAGCCAGTAGATTCCTCCGATGGCTGCCAGGAACGGCACCGAGATCAACAGGAGCCGTACAACCGCGGCCCCCGCGAGGTGGACGAGCGCCGCCGCCCGTCGGTAGGAGTAGAAGAGGGCATCGAGCCAGGTCACGCGCCGGTCCTCGACGGCACCGAATCCGATGACCATGAGCTGCCCGGTCTCGGCAAACAGAACGCCCAGTGATACGGCAGCCATCACCACCAGCGCCGCCATTCCGAATGGGTGGACCAGAAATGACACGATGGCCTCGTCAGTGACAACCCCCGTCGCGGTGCGCCACAGGAAGAGCTTGCCCAACAAACCGACCGCGGGAGTGATGATGATGACGGCGACGACCCTTGCCATGAGGTCGGTGAGCACCAGCTGCGGCCAGGTGCGGCGGAAATCGCAGAATGCGTCGGCCAGGATTGGCCAGGGTGATGTGTTCAAATCCCATCCTCCAGTGTTGAGCCGGACAATCCTACTCGATCGGAATAAATGTAGCGCTTTCGACAGATGAGTGAAGTGGACGGTAGAATGCCCTGGCTCTGCGGCTAGCCTGCATATCTCACCAGGTTTCGTCGCGAGGCCGGAAAGATGTTGTGAGATGGGGTGTTTGAGACCGGAGGGCCGCGGAGTCGTACTTGACGGTACGTCGAGCAGCCCGATGGGAGCAAACGCCGCAGATTGCACCAGATTTGCGGTCGCAGCAGGAAGCTGGTGAGATATGCAGGCTCGAGGATGGAGATGGGGAGCGCAGCGATGTATCGGTACCTTGAGGATTCTGGCGCGTGACGATCCGATTGATCGTCGTGACTGCCCTCTGTGTGGTGGTTTCCGCAGCTGCGGCGGATGCCCTCGAAACCGACCAGTACTATGCCTGGGGGCGGCCGCTTGCGGACTCCACCGATGCGGTCAACGCGAGGTTCAACCTCGAATTGGAACGGGCGATTGCGAGCTTCCCCAAAGACCGCCCACCGCAGAGCTGCCGCAAGGTTGCGATCGCCTATCGCAAGAGGATGCGGTTCTTGTTGTTGCACGAGATCCAGGTGTGGGCGTGGAACTCGGAGTGGGTCGACCGGATCCCGGATGGCGCTGACGAGCAGCGGGAGTATCGAAGGACCAACCTTTACTCGAACCACCCGCTGATCGATACCGGAACCTGGATGCCCTACACGCCGACCCTCGAGGTCGCAGGGGTCCGTTTCGGTACCGACAAGCTGGCCCACCTCGTGTCGTCGGGCTGGACCTACTACGGCGAGTACCACAAGGGCATCAAGAAGGGCGAGACGCCGGAGGACGCCGAGCGACGTGCGGTCAACCGCGGGATCGCCGAGGAGAGTCTGATCCTGGGAAAACTGGCGTCGGGAGTCACGTCGATTCCCGATCTCGAGGCGAATTACGCCGGCATGCACTTTTATCTCGATCTCTGCGACATCGAGGACCCGATTCTCAAGCTCGGAGAGGACGGCTGGTTCATCTCGCGGCCGGTCGATCTGCGCGACTATGTCACGCCGCGGTGGGACGAGTCCTTCCAACCGCCGATCTACACCAAGGGGCGCTGGCGCAAGGTGAAACCGGTGCTCGAAACCTACTGCGATCGTCTCGCAGATCCGCAGGTTGTAGCGATGCGGAGAAGCTACCGTGAACGGGACAAAGAATCGCTGGTCGGTCGGTTGGTGGCTGAGAGGGTCGCTGAAGGCAAGATCCGGGACCCGGCCCAGTTCAGCATCGAGGCGGTCTGCTCAGAGACCGACCCCTCACGAGAGGGGGCGCCGGAGCTTCCCGATCGCATCGAGATCGTGAGCTCTCGGGTCGACGATGCCACGGCAATGGGAGACGTTCTCGCGGAAGACCAAGATCGACGTCGTTTTGCCCTTGGTCTCGCCGGTCTTCACATCACCTATCCACTGGTGGTGTCGGCCTCCCTCGCCGTCATGCTCACCTCCCAACCGTCAACCTACGATTGTGCGACCCCGTGTGATTTTCGGGGCCCCTTCATCGAGCTCGAGCCAGGTCTCGGCGGCGGCAAGCTGAGCGTCGGGTGGACGCGGGTCACCGGGAAGACCAACCGCAGCGGCTCGTTTTTGAAGGCCGCCTTCATCGGCGCCGCCTATAAGGTCACTGTGCTCCGGACATGGGGTGACCACGGTTGGGTCGAGGGAGGCCGCACATATGCCGGGTTCGAGCTCGGTGTGCCGGTTGCGCAGGCCAATGTCGGGATCGGCATCCTGTACCGCGTCGATAACGGTGACGGAGGACGGTGGCTGGTGACGGGTGGAGCCGGGTGGGGTTTTTGAGCATCTGCACGAGCCCGAGACTCTCGGCATGAAGCGTGACAACCCGTGCTTCGCCAACGACTGTCATCGGTGCTGCCTCAACACCCGCATGACACTGACCGAAGCCGACGCTGCGCGGCTCGAGGTGTCGGGGTGCCGGGACTTCTTCTTCGTCAACGATGACCAGGATCTCCAGCTCACTAATGAGGACGGTCATTGCATTTTCCTCGTTGACAGTCGGTGCTCGGTCCACGATGACCGGCCCGAAGGATGCCGGCTCTACCCGCTGATTTTCGATCTCTCGGTGGATCGGGTGGTTCTCGACGCGTTCTGTCCCTGGGCGAAAGAGTTCACCTTCACGCAGGACGACACTGTGCAATTGCGCCGGTCGGTCACCGATGAAGAGAGCGAGAACCGGAACAGAGCAGCGAGGGGGTCACGCAGGGGGCCGTCCGGTCAGGCGTAACCCTCCCCCCGGGTGGCTCGATCAACACGGCGGGCTCGTGCTAGGCTGACCCCGAACGAAAGGAAATTCCATCCTCGAAACCCAACCGCTCCAAGGGAAAATGGCGCTGGTAACTGGCGGTGCGCGTGGGATCGGCGCTGCAATTTGCCGGCGGCTGGCGCGCGCTGGTTGCGGCGTTTGTATTAACTACTACAGCAGCGCCGACGAGGCGGAGGGGCTCCGCCGGGAGTTGGAGGAGCTTGGCGTGCGGGCGTTCACCTTTCAGGCCGACGTCACCGATCTGCCGGCTGTCAAGGAGATGTTCGAGGCCATTCGGGAGGACTTCGGAAAGCTCGACATACTCGTCAGCAACGCGGCGAGCGGGGTCCTGAGGCCGGCGCTGGAAATGACCACCAAACACTGGCGGTGGTGCTTGGAGACCAACGCCCTGGCGCTGAACCACCTCGTGCAGCAAGCGAAGCCGTTGATGGAACAAGGATCCAGGGTGCTGGCGCTCTCCAGCCTGGGCGCCCACCGCGCCATCCCCGAATATGCGTTCATCGGCGCTTCGAAGGCTGCGTTGGAATCGTTGGTTCGGTCATTGAGTGTTGAGCTGGCGCCATCCGGGATATCTGTGAACACGATATCGGCTGGAGTCGTCGACACCGATGCCATCAAACACTTCCCAAACCGGGAGCAGCTGCTCGAGGAGTTCAAGGCAAAGTCCCAGATCGGCAGGGAGCTGAGGGCCTCGGATGTCGCCGATGTCGCCTATCTTCTGTGCCTGCCTGAAGCTGAGGCAATTCGGGGGCAGACGATCGTGGTTGACGCGGGCTACTCAGTAGTCGGATGAGGCAGATGATTTTCAACGATTCGGGGATCGACGGGAAGACGGCCATCGTCACCGGTGGGGGCCGGGGCATCGGCCGCGAAATCGTCAAGATGCTGGCCGCAGAAGGTGCAGACGTTACTTTCTTTTACCTCGAAAACCGCGAGGCAGCCGACGCTTTGCGGGAGGAGTGCGGGACCTCAGGATTCGAGGTGACCGCTCGGCAGGTGGATGTTCGCAACGCCGAGGACTGTGGTCGGGCGGTGGAGTCGGTTCTCGATCGCACGGATCGCATCGATATTCTCGTCAACAACGCCGGAGTGATTCGGGACAACCTGCTGCCGGCGTTCACCGAAGAAGAGATCAGCGACGTTCTCGCGACCAACGTGCTCGGTGTCTTTCACATAACGGGCAGGGTGGCACCGGTAATGATGCGGCAGCGCGGGGGTACGATCATCAATATCAGCTCCGTTTCGGGCGAAAAGGGCGGAAAGGGCCAGACCAATTATGCCGCGAGCAAGGGGGCGATCAACGCCTTCACCCGCGCTCTGGCGGTGGAGCTCGCCCCGCGCAAAATTCGGGTCAATGCGGTGGCGCCGGGTCTCATCGACACAGAGATGAGTCGCGAGGTCCGGGAGCTGGCCGGGGAGCAGGCTCTCGACCGAATTCTCCTGGGCCGGTACGGGACCCCGGCTGAGGTGGCGTCCGTGGTATGTTTCCTGGCGTCCCGCTTTGGGGAATATATCAACGGAGAAATCATTCACGTCGATGGTGGCTTCAAGATGGCATGAGTCCTCCGTAAACCGAGGAAAAGATGAATACTGACACCATTTACCCAAAGGTTCGAGAGATCATTGCCGATGTTCTCGCGTTTGACGTTGAGGAGATCCAGCGCGACGGTAGCCTGGTTGACGACTACAGCGCGGAGTCGATCGATTTCCTCGACCTGGTCTACCAGCTCGAACGTGAGTTCAAGATCAAAATTCCTCGCGGCATGATCGAGCAGGAAGCCCGCCGCGGTATCGGCGATGAGGATTTTGAAGAGCACGGACGACTCACTGAAAAAGGGTTGGAGCATCTGAAAGAGTACCTCTCCGAGGTGCCGGAAGATCGTTTCACCCCGAAAATGCAGGTCTCTCTCATCCCTACTCTGTTCACGCCGGAGACGTTCTGCAAGATCGTTCTCCGCGAGATGGAGGGTGGTGGGCAGGCCGCATCCGATTGACGAGTGGTGTTCCACTTCGTCGATCAGATACTCGAACTCGATCCGGGACGCCACGCCCTTGGCATCAAGCACGTGACGTCCGGCGAATCCTTCGTGCGGCCGAATGCCGGCGGCCGAGCGACCCTGCTTTCGTGCATCATCGGCGAGGCGCTGGGCCAGCTCGGTGCCTGGAACGTGATGGCTGCGAAGGACTTCGCCGTGCGCCCGGTGGCTGGGGTGGTTGGTGAGGTTGCGATCAGCGGCGAGGCCGCCGTGGGGGACAGCGTCCTGCTCGACACGACGATCGATTCGGTGACCGATGATGCAGTTTTTTATCACGCTGCCGCGTCGGTCGGAGGAGCGACGGTACTGAGGCTCGAGAATACACTCGGTCCGCTGCTCCCGATGGAACAGTTCAACGACCCGAAGGAAATGCGGGAGCGTTTTGCCGGGATCTGCCATTCGGGTGATTCGACCGGGGCACCTGAGACTGGAGAATCGACCGCTCCACCGTTCGATCTGTCATTTGACGAAATTCTCTCATTTGAGAGCTGCAAGGAAGCCGCGGCCGTCCGGACACTTTCCGGGAGCGAGGCGTTCTTGAAGGATCACTTTCCCCGCAAACCGGTCCTTCCTCTGTCGCTGCTCCTGGAATCACTGCTCCAACTCGGTCAGAAGCTGCTCGAAGACGGTGGCTCTCTCTATGTCCCGACCGGGGCCCAAAGGGTGAAAATGAGTCGCTTCGTCGAGCCGGGAGATTCTCTGGTGGTAAAGGTCCGCGTATCGGAGCGAAATGCCAAGAACGCACTGTTGAAATTTCGCTCTGAGGTCGAGGGCGAACGTGTCTGCGTTGGTCAGGCGGAGTACCGGGCAGTCATTGGAGAGAACCGATGACTAACCTGCATATCTCACCGGGTTTCGTCGCGAGGCCGGAAAGCTGTAGTGAGATGTGGCGTATGCGACCGGAGGGCCGCGGAGTCGTACTTGAACGTACGTCGAGCAGCCCGACGGAAGCAAACGCTATAGATTGCTGCAGATTTGCGGCCGCAGAAGGAAGCTGGTGAGGTATGCAGGTTGAGCCGAGAACGGTGGCTGTCACTGGAGTGGGGATGGTGACACCGCTGGGCAACGATGTCGAATCGACATGGAATGCCATTCTCAGTGGCGAGTCCGGGGTGCGCGAGATCGCAGGGTTCGACGCAACGGGATTTCCGACGCGGATCGCAGCGGAGGTCAAGGGTTTACGGGCGGAAGGGACCATCGAAGATCGTAAATCGCTCAAGTACGTCACACCGTTCTCTCTCTTCGCGCTTGCTGCGGCGGAGGAAGCGGTGCGCGACGCTGGAGTTCGGCCAACAACGGCCACAGCCGAGAGATGGGGTCTGGTGTCCGGCAGCGGGATGATGACCACGGAGTTCGATTTCCTGCAACGCTTCCAGCGGGAGTTTGCCGCAGACGGGCAGATCGACCTGGCTCGCCTTGGCGCGGAAGGAGCAAGGTTCATCTCCTCTCCTGAGTTCGCACGCCATCAAGCGGTGGCGGGCCAGGCCCTGCTGCACAAGCGCTACGATATCCGCGGTTACTCCGCCAACCTCCATACGGCGTGTGCTTCTGGTGGCCAGGCACTGGGATTGGCGATGCGTGTGGTCCGCAGCGGGCAGGCCGACTTCGTGCTCGCGGGCGGCTACGACACCATGATCAACCCGATTGGACTTGCGGGCTTCTGTCTGCTCGGCGCGATCTCGACGGACAATGATCGGCCGAGTTCTGCCAGCCGCCCTTTCGATCTCACCCGCAATGGGTTCGTTCTCGGAGAGGGGGCGGGTTTCATGGTATTGGAGGACTGGAAGAGGGCAAGGGACAGGGGCGCGAAGATCTACGCCGAGCTCGCAGGAGAAGGAAACTCCCTGAGCTCATACAGAATCACTGATTCTCCACCGTCCGGAGATGGGCCGATTCAGGCCATTCGCGGCGCTCTGGCAGACGCCGGAGAGACCTTCGACTCGATCGACTACCTCAACGCCCACGGTACCTCCACCCCGATGAATGATCTGAGTGAGACCAACGCCATCAAGGCGGTCTTTGGTGACCGCGCGTACGACCTGGCCGTCAGTTCGACCAAGTCTCAGATGGGGCACCTGATAGCTGCGGCAGGCGCCGTCGAGGGCATTATCTGCGCGCTGGCGATACAACACTCCACGGCCCCGATGACCGCAAACCTCAGGACGCCCGATGAGGCGTGTGACCTCGACTATGTCTCGGAAGGCTGCCGGCCGATGCAGATCGATGCCGCGCTTTCCAATTCGTTTGGTTTCGGCGGTTCGAACAGTTGTTTGGTCTTTCGCAGCCCGCAGCGTGCCGAAGATCGGGGACGGTGAAACGTGCAGAACGGCGTCGTCATCACCGGCTTCGGCTGTCTCACTGCCTCTGGCGTCGATGCTGCGGCGACGTGGGAGGCGGTCCTCTCGGGCGAGAGCGGAATCCGGGAGGCTGCGACCTGGGATAGCTCCGGGTGGCCGTGGCCCCTTGCAGGTGAGATCAAGGACTACAGTCCGCGAGACCTAGTTTCAGATCGCAAGCTCCTCAAGTTCATCACGCGACAGGACGTGATCGGGCTCAACGCCGTGACCCAGGCCGTGACCCACAGCGGGATCATTGAACACCGGGATGAGCTCGCGGATCCGACCTCATTCAATGACCGCACCGGCGTCTTTGTCGGCTCGCCGGCAACCAAGCACCGTTACCAGCACGACTTTCTCCCGCCGCTCGCGGATTCCGCCGGTGACTCCCGGGAGTTCGGCGTTCGCGCGATGGAGGATGTTCACCCGATGTGGCTGCTGCGGACGCTGCCCAACAATGTACTGGCTTATGTAGGAATCCAGTACGGCTTCAAGGGGGCCAATGCCAACATCACCGCCCACGGTGTCAGCGGCTCGCAGGCAATCGCCGAAGCGTGCCGTTACCTGCGGGACGGTGCTATCGATCAGGCAATCGTTGTTGGCTACGATTCTGCTTCGGAGCTCGAGGCACTGCCCTACTACGCTTCCGTGGGGCTCTTGAGCTCTCGGGGCCTGAGGCCGTTCGACCGGAGTCGAGACGGCACGGTATTGGGGGAGGGTGCGGGTGCCCTCGTTCTGGAAACCCAGGACGCTGCGGAACGCCGCGGAGCGAAGATCTACGGTGGGGTGCTGGGCAGTTCGGTGGTCGCTGAAGCCGCGGGCGTGCTCTCGGTTCGCGAGGGCGGTGAAGGCGTGAGCCGGGCCATACGCCTGGCTCTGGAGGACAGCGAAATGCGCCCAGACGAAATCGGGATGATCTCGGCCCACGCCAATGGCAGCAGAGTCTCCGATGCAGGTGAAGCGCAAGCCTTCACCGAAATTTTTGGAGCGTCGTCGATCCCGGTCACGGGCTTCAAATGGTCGCTGGCCCACACCATTGCAGCCAGCGGGGCGATCGAGAGCATCCTCGCCCTCCTCTGCCTCGCAAATGGCCGGGTTCCTGGGATCGCAAACCTCGAAGAACTCTCACCGGAATGCAGGGGAGTGAGCGTCAGCGCCTCAGAACAGAAACCGAGGTCCTCGGTAGGCATCGTGGTGAGCCGCGCATTTGCCGGGCTCAACTCGTGTATCGTGCTCTCCAGCCATGTCTGAGATATCACCGCCCGACTCCACCGAGGACCTTCTGGAAGGCGCCGGAGACTTTCCGCGGATCTCCGATCTCAAACCGTCGCTGCTCGGATCCGCGTTGTACTCCCTGGTTCCCGTGCGACGGCGCATCGTGATGGAGAACCTGCAGCAGGCTTTCGGAGATCGGGTCAGCGAGCCGGAATTGCGTCGGCTGGCGCGGTGCTTTTACAGTCATATTTCGAAGACGATCGGCGAAAACCTGGCGATGATGGTGAGCTCGGAACGGCGCATTGCAGACCAGGTCGATGTGTTTGGCGTCGAGCACGTTCTGAAGGCGGCGGAGCAGAATCGAGGGATCCTCATTTTGGCCGGCCACTTCGGAAACTGGGAACTGTCTGCGGTGGCGGGGATGCTTCGGTTCAAGCAGTATCAGAACCGATTCCACGTGATACGGAAACGCGTTGGCCTGGGCATGGAAGGCGTGATCTTTGGCCGCTTCCGCAAGGCGGGTCTGAGGGTCATGAGGCAGACGGACGCTCTGACGAAAGTCTTCGATGCGCTGGAGAACAACGATGCCGTCATCTTTATTATGGACCAGCACAATGTGGTGGGATCCAAGGCGGTTGAGGTCGAGTTCTTCGGCAAGAAAGCGGGGACGAACCGGAGCCTGGCGTTGGTTGCCAGGCAGAGCGGAGCCCCTGTCATCCCGGCGGTCAGTTACCGCAGACCCGATGGCCGCCACGTCATGAATTTCCATCCGCCGCTCGAGTGGATTTCCGCTGATCACCACAGAGAGGAGATCTATCTCAATACTCTGGGCTACAACCGAGTGTTCGAGAGGTTCATTCTCGACCATCCCGATCAGTGGTTGTGGGGGCACCGTCGGTGGAAGCTCGAAACGCAACGTCCGACGCGCCGCCGCAAGCGTGAGTTGAAGATGGGTCGCCGATAGATCAGAACACGAGAAAAAGGACGACGCTGATGGCGCCGAACGATGCGAGTAAGGCGAGACTCAGGCGTCCGGTGCGCCTCGATCCGAAGATGACCGCGTAGACACCCTTCATCAGGTTGTTGACCGCTGACGCGATCACGACCGCGAGGGCGGCAATGCCGAGGTCGAGTCCCGAACCGATGTTCTGGGTGAGGCCGAGGATGAAGGGGTCGACATCCGCGGCGCCCATGATGGCCGCCATCACCAGCACACCGGTGGTGCCGAATCGTTCCGCGACTACTTTGGTGGCAACCAGGATAGCGAGGAAGATGGCCGCGAAGGTGAAGGCCGAAGTCACATCAAGAGGATTGCCGTCACGCCGTTCTGTGGTGGGGTCGAATTCACAGTCGTCGGGCACGCGTTTGGTGCGCGCGAGCAGGGAGCCAACGATGACGGCTGCAACGCTCAAACCCCAGAAAAGGCCGGTGAGCCGGTAGGCGAGCGGTGCTGCGAAGAGGAGCAGCAGGATCCACAGGCGGATGTACATCATGCCGGTCGCAGCGACGATGGCGCCGGCATAGCCGACTGAGCAGGGCTCCCTTTTCTTGGACTGGCGAGAAAGGACCACTGTGGTCACGGTGGAGGAGTAGGCGCCCCCCAGGAGGCCAGCGAGAATCAGGCCCCGGTCCTCACCCCACCACATCCGCAGAAGGTAGCTGACGTAGGACACTCCGGACACTGCAACCACCACCAACCAGAGCTTGAACGGGTTGATCTCGAAGGGGGTGAAAGTGCGATTCGGCACGACTGGCAGGATCACCGCGATCAAGAGCAGAAAACGCAAAAGGGTGCGCATCTCGTGGCGCGGCAGCGCGGTAGCGAGCCCCTCGAGCAGGCGTTTCTCGTGCAACAGGATGACCGTCACCACACCGGTGGCGATTGAAATCCAGTACAGACCTTTGGCGGCGCAGCCACCGATCGTAAAGGTGAGTAGCGCCGCCGCCTCGGTTGTGATCCCGGGCTCACCGAGCTGGAGAGCGTGCCAGTGGGTGAGTGCGACCAGACCACCCATGACCACGAGACCCAGAGCGAACGGAATGGCGGTGTCGGGAAATCCGGCGATCAGCAGAAAACCGCCGAGGCCGATGATCGGGAAGGTGCGGACACCGCCGATGCCTTCGGGCTCGTGCTCCTCGCGCTCGAAGCCGATCAGCAGAGAAAGACCGAGGGTGAGTACGAAACCGAAGAACTCGGGTGGCAGGTGGGAGACGAGAGCGTCCATCAAGCCATTTTAACGTCTGTGAGCACGAAACGCCTA
>JACXWA010000111.1 GCA_014764485.1 Candidatus Sulfomarinibacter kjeldsenii | reverse complement strand
TTCGAGGTTCGCGGCACCCTCCACCGGATCTGGGCAGTGGTATTCATGGGCACCATCGTTTGGCACGTGCTTTATCTCTTCTCGTCACGGGGACGCCGTTTCGTCAAAGACATGTGGCCGATCCAGCGCGATTTCCGGTTCTTCCTGCGGCGCATGCTCTACAACCTCGGTCTGCGGCCACCGATGGAGTGCGTCCAACGCTTCAACTACGTCGAAAAAGCGGAGTACTGGGCTCTGGTGTGGGGAACCGCGGTCATGGTCGCTACCGGGATCACGCTGTGGTTCGACAACTGGTTCATCCAGTTCCTCCCCAAGGGCGTGCTCGACGTCGCGCTGGTGATCCACTTCTGGGAGGCCTGGCTGGCTTCGCTCGCGATCCTTGTGTGGCACCTCTATTCGGTGATCTTCCACCCGCACGTCTATCCAATGAACCCGAGTTGGATCACGGGGCACATACCCGACGACATGTACGAGCTGGAGCACCCTGGGCACCTGGAAGAAGCGAGGCGTGAGACGGAGGAAGCGCTCAAACGCCAGCTCGAGCGCGTGCGCCGGCGCAACGATGAGGATGCGGAAGAAGCTGAGAAGCCGACGGCGCATGCCGCGGAAGATAAGAAAGACGAGTCCTGATCGAGAAATTAAGGGTTGAGGGCTCAGCGGGCAAGCGCTTGTCACTTCAGCCACATCCAGTCAGGCGCGCCCTGCCTCTTCGACGGCACAGGTGCCACTCTTCGCATTGTTTGCCCTGCAGGCGCTGCCAAATGTAGGACGCGATTAATCCAAACAATGCGAAGGGTGGCACCACGCACTCCGAAGCAAGACGAACGATGAGTTGGGATTGGGAACGGATCGGGCTCGGACACGGGCTCGGGCTCGGGCTCGGGACGGTGTAGACTTGCCGGCAGAGGTACAAGCCATGGCCGTTGATCCCAAGCTGCTGGAGATTCTCGTCTGCCCGGTGGACAAGACCCCGCTCGAGGTGGTGGAGCTGCCCGAGGCAGTGCGGCATCGCCTGATCGAAAAGTACCGTGACCAGTTCAAGGGTGAGGAGCCAGTGGTCGAAATCGGTCTCGCTTCTCCTGCCGGACGAGTCTATCCGGTGGTGTCCGGAATCCCCGTCATGCTGGTCGACGACGCCCTGTCCCGCGAGGAGATCGAGGGCTGAGCCGACTCGAAAATACAGCCGCCGGTTTGCTGATCGTCGGAGTGGCGGCCAGCATCAAGATCGCCCTCGCCAATATGATCCTCGGCATCGCAGGCCTATTGTGGTTGGCTGCACTCGCCCGGGGCTCCGCACGACGTCCTCACGCCGCGATTCTGGTGCCGATCGCAGCCTACGCAATCGTCTCTGTTCTTTCGGCAGTTTTTTCGGCCGATCCGCGTCACAGCATCACCGAGCTCGCCGACCTGCTGACCCTTGCGCTCGTCGCGATGACAGTTTCTCTTCTCGACCAGAAAAGATGGGACCTGTTGCTGCGTCTGATGACGGCGGTTCTCGTCTTTTCCACCACTATCGGACTTGCGCAATTCGCGCTCGGCGGCGACCCTCTCCAACACCGGTTGCGCGGGCTGGCCACCCACTACATGACGTTCTCCGGCTGGACACTGGTCGTGACCCTGCTGCTCCTCGGTGACGTGTTCTTCACCTCCGACCGGCGGCGATTGCTGTGGACTTTACCGGTGGCTGCCCTCGGGGTCTCCACGCTGCTGCTCGGACTCACTCGCGGTGCCTGGATCGGCCTCGCGACCGGAATGCTGCTGGCAGTCGCCGTCGGGCGGCCGCGGGCGCTCGTCTTGCTCCCCCTGGTGGCATCACTGCTGTATCTCGCCCTTCCGGAGCCGGTATTGAAGCGAGCCGCGACGACATTCGACCTTCGTGATACGGCGACCCGGGAGCGCCTGGAGATGTTTGGCTCCGGTATCGCGATGGCCCGCGACAATCCCATCCTCGGCCTGGGCCCCGGACTGGTGCAGCCGGCATACACCGACTACCGAAGGGGCAGCACCCCAGCGAAGACCCCCCACCTCCACAACAACGCCATCCAGATCACCGCCGAGCGTGGAGTCGCGGGTTTGCTGACCTATTTGACGATCCTCGGAGTCTTTGGCCTGCATGTGTGGCGAGCGCTTCAGACCTCCCCGTCTGTCGCACGACCGATGATCATTGGATGCCTGATGGCGGTAGCGGGGGTGACGACGGCGGGGTTCTTCGAGTACAACTGGGGAGATGCAGAGGTCTGGATCGTGACTCTCGTGAGCCTGAGCGCGCCGTTTGCCCTGGTACCCCGGAAGGCAGCATGAACGATCGCGTCTTTACGGTCGCGGCGCTCATCGCTGAGGTCAACACCCTGCTCGAACAGGGCTTCTCCGGCGTGCGGGTTGAGGGCGAGGTGACCAACGCCAGCACCTCCGGACGCGGACACTTCTACTTCTCCCTCAAAGACGACAGCGCGGCCATTGATTGCGTGATGTGGTCGTCGCGCGCCCGCCGTCTCAAGTTCGAACTCGAGGACGGTCTCGCCGCGTTGGCTTCCGGATCGCTGACCATCTACCCACAGCGCGGCCGTTTCCAGATGGTGGTCGACAAAATCGAACCGCAGGGAGTTGGCGCCCTGCAGTTGGCCTTCGAGCAGCTGAAGAAAAGGCTCGAGGCCGAGGGGCTTTTCGCAACCGAAAGGAAGCAATCCCTCCCTGCTCTCCCCAACCGGGTGGGTATCGTGACCTCGGCGACCGGCGCCGCCCTCCAGGATATGCTCAAGATCCTCCGCCGATCTCCCAACCTCGAGGTGTTCATAGCACCCGCAATGGTCCAAGGGGAAGGAGCTGGGGCCGAAATCGCGGCTGCGATCAAGCGTCTCATTGAGTCCAACCGGGTGAAACTCATCATCGTCGCCCGTGGCGGCGGCAGTCTCGAGGACCTGTGGGCCTTCAACGAGGAACAGGTCGCGAGAGCCATCGCGGCGAGCCCTGTGCCCATCATTTCAGGCGTCGGCCATGAAGTCGATTTCACGATTGCCGACTTTGTCGCCGACATCCGTGCCACCACCCCCACCCAGGCGGCCGAACTTGTGGTCTCGCGTCTCGAAGAACAGGAGCGCCGCCTCGTCGACGCGAGGACGTTGCTTCTCCGCGACATCGACCGCAAGGTTGCCCTTGCTCGGACCCGTCTCGCAGGCCTGGCGGGTTCCTCCGGTCTGGCGCGGGTGCCGCAGCGGGTCCAGTTTCTCCGAGCGAGGTTGCAGCGTGCGCTTCGACTGGGCCCAGCGTTGCGGAGGGTTTTTGCAGCCGCGGAAGCACGCCTGGAAAACGCCGCCAGGAGCCTCCACCACCTTCCCGCCCGCATCGCGGCCGGAGGACATCGGCGTTTGCTGGTCAGCAGGAGAGAGCAACTGGCCCAGCTCATGGGCGCCCGGATAGCGCAACTCCGCTCACGTGTTACCGCCGGTGCACGGGCTCTCGATCACCTCGGGCCGACCAAGGTATTGGATCGCGGCTATTCAATCACCAGGATCGAGGGCTCTGACAAACCTCTTCGAGACGCCGCCCGGATTCAGCCAGGGCAGGCTCTGATCACCCGCCTCGCTCGTGGCGAGGTGCGATCGCTGGTGCGCAACGCTACTATCAGCCGGTCGGTTGAGAGACGGGACCCGGCCTCACAACCCTCACTCTTCGAAACCGTCGAACCTACAGGTGAAGAACCCGGGGACCAGGGAGCAGGAGATGACTGACAAGAAAAAGCAAGACGACCGATTCGAGGACCAGCTCGCCAAGCTCGAAGAAATCGTCGACCGGCTCGAGGACGAGTCAGTCGGCCTCGAGGAAGCACTCGGTCTCTTCGAAAACGGCATGGAGCTGGCGCGTCACTGCCGAACTCGTCTCGAGGAAGTCGAGCTCCGGGTAACTCAACTCCTGGAAACCGAAATCGGCGAGGACGAAGACGTTGACGAGGAATCCGAGTGACGGTTGAAGCACTCCTCACTCGCGAACGAGAGACCATCGAAGAGTCTCTCCAGAATCTGTTCCCGGCCGCGGGCGAGTGGCCGCTTCGACTTTGGCAAGCGATGGCGCACGCGGTTTTCGCGGGCGGTAAGAGGATCAGGCCGGTGCTCGCTCGGGTCGCCCACCGGGCCGCCGGAGGTGACCCGGCCGAGATCACTTACTCGGTATGCGGTCTGGAATTGATCCACACCTACTCGTTGGTCCACGACGACCTACCGGCTCTCGACGATGACGTGCTGCGACGTGGCCAGCCTACAGTTCACGTCGCTTTCGACGAGGCGACCGCAATTCTCGTCGGCGATGCTCTGCTCACCGAGGGCCTGTTGCTGATCGCGCGCCACCCGGAAGGAAAAGGATGGGCCGAACGCCGCGCAGAAGGCGTCGCGATGGTCGCCGACGCGATCTCAGCACGCGGCATGGTCGGCGGGCAGGTTGAAGACCTCGAGGCCACCGGCCAGATCGCAGGGGCGGCCGGCGATCTCGAAAAGACGCTCGAGCGTATTCATCGTCACAAGACCGGGGCCCTGCTGAGAGCGTCGGTGGAACTCGGGGCCATCCTGGCGGGTGTTGAGGGTTCCGACCTCGGACCTTTCGTCGATTATGGCGACGACCTCGGCCTCGCGTTTCAGATCGCCGACGACATTCTCGACGCCAGCGCAGGCGCCGACGACCTGGGTAAGAGCCCGGGCAAAGACGAGGCCGCCGGCAAGCTGACCTACGTCACGCTGTACGGCCTCGATCAGGCGAGGCGACGTCTCGATGAGGTCGAGCAACAGCTCATCGAAAGGGCCGAGGCTATCGAGGGCCCGGACGGTGAGCTCGGCGCCTTGGCACAGTTCGTCTGCCGACGAAAATCGTAACGAGTTTGCCGGAGAACCACAGAGACACAGAGGCACAGAGAACGCACAGAGACTTCCTCTGAATCCGTCACAACCACCAAGACACAAAGACACCAAGCCATCACAAGGCCCGACCAGAAACGCCCACAGATCACACAGATGAGAATTTATCCGAAGTGCACCAATTCAATACCGCTATGAATGCAAAGCCACCCAACCACCCAGAGAAACCGCAGATCACGCAGATACACGCAGATGCAGTTACGCTGCCTTTTTCTGCATGGCGAGGCAGAACCGTCGCGCCGCAGGCGCGTCGGTCGGTGAGAAGACCAACAGCGACGGATGCTTGCATCCGGAGCGGTGGGTCTTCTCACCGGCGACAGGCGATCATCCGATCGTCTGTCGTTCTGCCCCCAAGAAAAGGAAATAGTCAACAAGCTCAGCGACCACCCCTTGGTGTCTTGGCGTCTTGGTGGTTCTCTTGGATGGGTGTGCGGATCTGTGCTTATCTGTGTGATCTGTGGGCTGTTCTCTGTGTCTCTGTGCCTCTGTGGTTTTTCTGTCAATGAAAACGCCCTTCTCTGGACGATCCAGTCGCTCTTCGGTTACTGTTGAATCGGATGTTTCGACGCCGAACTCTCCTCCTTTTCCTCCTTGCCTTCGTCCTTCGCCTCCTGCTTCAGGGGTGGGACGCCGGGACCACCTCCTCTTCTTCACACCCTGACGAACGGCAGGTTGGGTTCGTCACTGAACGGGCGGAGGGCTGGTTCGCTGATCCCGGCTTCTACGCCTATGGTTCGCTCCATTTCCAGGCCGTCCGCGCCACCGCCGCGGTTCTCGGCCTGAGCGACGAAAACCGCGGCATCATCGTCAGCGGTCGAGTCATCTCCTTGATCGCATCGATGCTCGCAATCGGACTCGGATGGATGCTCGCCTATCACGCATGGGGCCGACGAACAGGAGACCTCTTCATTCTGCTCGCGGCCTGGGTGCCGCTCGATCTCCAACAATCGCATTTCGCGACTGTCGAGGCACACCACGCGGTCTGGGTTATGGCGGCCTTGGCGGCATGCTTTTGGTTGGCTCGCGGCGGTCGGCCGATCGCCGCCGCCGTTGCAGGCACAGCCATTGGCGCGTCCCTTGCGGTCAAAATCGCGTCCCTTGCCCTCGGTCTTCCCCTCGTGGTGGCGGTGCTCATCGCGGTCCGCGGGCGCAGCGTATTCGCCGCCGTCCGGCTCCTGGCTATCGCCGGTGCCACCGGGATCACCAGCTTCTGGCTCTGCCAGCCGTGGGCCTTTGCGCACAGCAGACCCCCTATCAGCATCGTCGTGACCGCCCTCATCGCAGTCGCGATGATCGAACTCGCCAACCACAAGGTTGGCCGCACACGCACCATGTTGCTGGTTGCTGTGGGGTTCATCGCGGTCGTTTCATTTCTGCAGATGGCGGCCCTGGTCGGGATTGGCGGCGGTACTTTCGTCTCCAAGTTGGGCTCGGTGGTGCTCGCGGGAAGCGCCCTCAATCCAGCCTATCTCGAAGGCATTGGCCGCGAGGTTGCGATGGTCGTCGGCGCTACCGACGTCGCCTATGTTCGCATCTATGCCCACACCCTGCCGGTGCTCTATCCGTTGCGTGAGCTCGCGCTCTGGGGTTGGGGCGTGCTTCTCGTCCTCGCAGTCATCGCCGGAGGCTCCGCCGGCTCTTGGCGTCTGACAAAAAGGTGGCGACAGTGGATTGCCGGCCGCTTCAACGACTCCTCGATCTTGCTCGCGTTGCTGCTTGCGTGGCTCATCCCCATGGCCCTGCGACTGAGCACTCTGCAGGTCAAGTTCATGCGCTACTGGGAACCGTTGGTGGTGCCAGCGGTTCTCATCGCCTCCTGGTGGTTGGTGCGCCTCCCGCGGAGGCTCCGCCGCCGGGCCGTCATTTTCGTCGTCGCAGGCACAGTGATGTGGGGCGTCGCCTACACCTGGGCGTTCATCGAACCCCACCCTCATCGAACAGCCTCGGAATGGTTCGGTCCGATGCTCGCCGACCAGCAGGTCGTTGCTTTCGAGCACTGGGACGAGCACATCGCCCTCAACCTCAAAAATGGAGTCGTCGACCGCGCCGAGCTGCCGTCGTACGAACTCCCCGAAAGTGACCAGAAGCTCGCCCTTTGGACAGGCGCCCTCGCCCGCTCCGACTGGGTCGTACTGACCTCCAACCGGGTCTACCGTACGGTTCTTGCCAACTCTGACCGTTTTCAGGAGACCGCGCGATTGTACCGGCTGCTCCTCTCGGGGGAGGCGGGTTTCGAGGTCATGACGAAGGTCCGGCGCGGTCCCAGGATCTTCGGCCTCCGTTGGCCGGTGCAACGTGCCGACGAGAGCTTTCTCAACTACGAATTCCCGCAGGTGGTGATTCTTCGCCGAGTCGCCGAAATCGACCCAGAAGACCTCGTAGAACGAGTGAGCCGGCCGCTGCCCTATCTCGAACAGATGGGATACGTCGATCTCGAGAAGGAATTCTTGTCCAAGGTGCCGGCTGTTCCACCTTTGCCCTCGAAGGTCCGGCAGGCATTCGATCTCACGATCTGGATCGCCGTCTTCTGCGGCCTCGGACTCGCCTTCTGGGTGCTGCTGCTGCCAATTCTTCGGGGTTGGCCGGACGCCGGCATCGGGCTGGCGCTGGCGACCGGGTGGATCATGCCGGCGTGGCTGATGTGGATGGGTTCGGAGCTCGGCATCTGGGGAATCAGTCCCGCCACAGCGACATGGGTGTATCTCACCCTGTTGGCAGCTGGTGCTTGCACCGCCATCTCACGATGGTCGACCATCAAGATGACTCTTCACCGGCGCCGAACCGGCATCATCACGGTGCTGGCTGTCGCGACCGCGGTAGGCGCCCTGTTTCTGGTGGTCCGCGCCTGGAATCCGGCCATCTTCTGGGGCGAGAAGCCAATGGATTTCTCGTTCCTCAATTCTTTTCTTGGCGCCCTGAACTGGCCCCCTGGCGAACCCTGGATGGCCGGAATGCCACTCCACTACTACTACTTCGGTGAGGTCCTCGCGGCCTACCCGATGCTGGTGGCCGGTTGCAGCTCTGGTGTCGGCTATAACCTGATTTCGGCAACTATTCCCGCCCTCTTCGCCGGAGTTCTCGCCGGTATCGGGCTCCTCCTGACCCGCAGGAAGAGACCAGCGATCGCCGCCTCGGTCCTTCCGTTGCTGGTTCTTCTTTCCGGTAATCTCGCCTGGCCCTGGCTCGTCAAAACGCTGCGCGACGGCAACATCTTTGATTTCTGGTGGGCGACCTCGCGCGTGATTCCGGGCTCAGCGATCAATGAGTACCCCCTTTGGACCAGCCTCTTTGCCGATGTCCACGGTCATTTCATCGCCTTTCCGGTGCTGATCGCTACCGTTGCCTGGGGCTGGCTCTGCGTCGAAGCCAATGATCGGAAATGGATGGTTTCGGCTGCGCTCTGCGGGGTCGGTGCCGCTGCGGTGGTAGCCACCAATCCCTGGGACCTCTTCATTCTGACCACCACACTCGGAGTTGGGGTCGTGGTCGCCGCACGCCGCCCGACGCAGGGCCTGATCCGCCTGGGTGTAGCGGCTGCGATCAGTGTTCTCGCTGCCGCCCCCTTTATTGTCGAGCTGGTGGCAGGCATCAGCGCCGGCGCCGGCGAACGGGGACTCTTTCTCACCGATGCGGATTTCGCCCCAGCCTGGGCGATTCTGCGCCACTTTGGACTCTTCCTGATCCCACTCGCAATCCTCGCAACGGTGATCCTCGGCCGTCGTTTTTGGATCGTGCTTCCGACCGCGGCGATCGGTGTCATTGCCGGCCTCATGTTTCATTCAAGCGCCGCCGCTCTTGCCCTCTCGGCAACCGCCGTCTTTGCGACAGTTGCGATCCGCTCGAGGGATCGCCTGGATCGTCTCGGTTGGTCGATGGCGGCCCTCGGCATGCTGGCGGTAGCGGCCTGTGAACGTTTCACTCTGATCGACCGGATGAACACTATCTTTAAGGTCTACAACGAGGTCTGGGTAGTACTCGCATTCGCCCTCGCCGTAGCCCTGATGCGAACTCACGGCCGGCGGCTGCGAATTCTGGTTGCGGTGTGGGCCCCTCTCCAGCTCATTGCCATCGTGAACCTCCCGCTCGGCATCGCCCAGGGCTGGATGTTGCCACGTATCACGTCGCCACGTCCGACCCTCGATGGACAGGCATTTCTCACCTCCCAGGACCCGCAGACCTGGTTTTTGGTTCGCGGTCTTCAGGGCATGGCTCGTCCCGGCGCTGTGGTCGCCGAGGCGGCAGGTCATTACTACAGCGAGTTCACCCGCATCACCATGCACACCGGTCTGCCCTCTGTTCTCGGCTGGGACTGGCATCTCAAACAGCGGGGCCAGTCAGCGGTGGAAATCGCGGCACGAGCCGATGACCTCGAGATCCTCTATAGCGGCAGCAATCGAGAGAAGAGGCGTGCAGTGCTCGACCGCTACGGTGTGGACTGGGCGGTGGCGGCGAGAATAGATCGCAGCCGGTACGAAATCACCGATGAAGATCCACTGGGCGATATTCCTGGCGTCCAGGTGATCGCCGAGCGTAACGGCGCCGTTCTGTATCGAGTGCTCCAGCACGGAGCGTCCGGCGCACAGCGCCACGTGCCGGAGGACGAACCACCGCCCGGTACGGGTCTCGTCGGAAGGCTGGTCGATGTGAGCGACGAGGTCGTCCGTTCTATCGTTCTCGACGACAGCGGGGCAACCGCGATCCTGCGCGGCGGCAGCATCGTCGAGTTCGACCTCGAAGCGCAGCGTGACGATGTGCTGGAGGCACCGCCTTGCGAGCCGACAACGGTTGCACGACATAACGACGAACCCTGGGTCTCCTGCCTGGATGAAAGCTTGTGGCGGTACACCCAGAGACGGTGGATGTCCGTCGGGCGGGTCTCCGGGGCGGGACGCGTGGTGGCCGACGAACGGGTGTGGGCATGGGGGCCCAGGGGCCTTTGGCTTCACCTGGGAGCAGCCGATTGGCGACAGGTCTTTTCCGGCCGAGTGACGGCGGCTGCCGCATCCGGAATGCGTATCGCCTGGAGCGAGGGCTCCAGGATCTGGGTCGGCAGGGGCGCGGAGCCCCAGAAGGTCGGCGATGATCTCGATGGCGTTCGGGCAATTTCGTGGCAGGGTGAAGTCCTCTGGGTACTTGGATCATCAGGTCTCTATCGCACCGGCAGCGTCGCGTTACCGTGGCAGAAAATTCTCGACAATACCGACGATCTGGTGGCGTTGGCAGGCAGCCAGAGCAGGTTGTGGCTGATCCGCGATGACGGGACCGTTTTCGAGCCGGATCGTCCGCACTGCCCGTCTCCGTGGACCTCGCCGCCGAGCTCACAGGCAGGCTCTTTGCGCGAACCTCGCGGCATCGCGGTTTCACCCGCGGGCTGGTTCGCCGTCACCGATACTCTCAACCACAGGATTCTCTGGTACTCGGATGATGGGCGCTGTCTCGACAGCGTCGGTTCTGAAGGCTCAGGACCCCGGGAGTTTCACGAGCCATCGGGCATCGCCATCGGTAGGGACGGGTCACTGGCAGTTGCCGATACCTGGAATGGACGTATCCAGGTTCTGCGGCCGAACGGCGTCACCGAGGTGTTCGGTAGAAACCTCTTTGGTCCCAGAGACCTGCTGTGGGCCCCCGACGGATCGCTGCTGGTCTCTGACACCGGTAACCGCAAATTGCTCCGTTTTGTGCCGCCCGAGTGGAATGATGTAACTGTTGCCAGGTTACCGGGACCTCCGGTCGGTCTCGCATGGGCCGGCGGTTTGATCGCCGTTGCTGTCCCGGCCGAAGGCGCGTTGCTCCTGGTCGATGGCTCTACCGGCGACGTGGCGCGTCGCATCGAGCTCCGTTGCTGGAACACTCACGACCAACAGGAGGGCTACCTCGCGCTGCTCCCGTCAGGCAATATCGTCGCCAGTTCCCCGCATTTCGGCGAGCTGTGGATCGTCGACCCGACCGAAGAGGAGCCACAGCGACTTCTTCAGGACGGCCTCCCTGGGGTTACCTCGATCTCGCTCACACCCGCCGGTGATCTCATCGCATCGCTGACGTGGGAACACCGTTTGGTGAGGGTGCCATTGGACGAATAGCCCGCTCCGCGGCCGGATAAGAGTCAAGAGTAAAGGGTAAAGAGTTAAGAAATCGGACCAGCCGGATCGCCATCCCGCTCCGTGCTTTGCTCTTCACTCTTTACCCTTAACTCGCTCTTCTCACCGGGTGTCGTGACGAGGGCGGAGAAGCGCAAGTATCCGCTGGGTTTGTCGTGAATCGGGCAACGCAGTCGTAGTTGCGCTACGTCGAGGAGCACGATCTGCGACAAGCACCGCGGGACGCTGCGATTCGTCGTCCGCAGTAGACACCCGGTGAGAAGATCGGGTTAACTTGCGCCGACAACCATTCCAGTAAACCAGATCCACGATACGATCCACACGTGGCCAAGAAGCAACGTCTCGATGTGGTCGTGACCGACCGTGGTCTCGTGCCGTCGCGCGCGCGGGCGCAGGCGCTGATCCTCGCCGGCAAGGTTCGCCTCAATGGCGAAGTGGAGAGCAAGGCGGGCACTCAGGTGGATCCCGAGGCAATGATAGAAATCATAGAACCTGATCACCCCTGGGTGTCGCGCGGTGCGCTCAAGCTCGTCGCCGCGCTCGACGAGTTCGAAATTTCTCCTGAGGGCATCGACTGTCTCGATGTTGGGGCTTCCACTGGCGGGTTCACCGACGTTCTACTCGCCCGTGGCGCGCGGCGGGTGATTGCTCTCGATGTCGGTCGCGGCCAGCTCGATTGGCGTCTCCGAAACGACTCCCGGGTGGTAGTTTTGGAGGGCGTCAACGCCCGCCACCTGGACGCCGAGACACTACCGTTTACCGCCGCTCTGGCCACGGTCGATGTCTCTTTCATCTCTCTCCGGCTCGTCGTCCCCTCCCTGCTTCCACATTTGGCCGCGGAGGCATTGCTCGTATGCCTGGTCAAACCACAGTTCGAGGCCGGTCGCGACCAGGTCGGCAAAGGGGGTATCGTCCGCGACGAGGCTGTTCGGCGGGAAACGGTTGAAAATACCGTTCGTTCCCTGCAAGGTCTTGGCCTCGAGCTCATCGGCCTCGTTGAATCGCCGATACGGGGACAAAAAGGGAATCTCGAGGAGCTGGCCGTGTTCCGCCGGCTGAAGCCGCCGGTAAGGGGTAAGGAGTGAAGCCCATCTTCCCTCCCGAATTCCCTGAGTGTCATCCCGACCGAGGGACCAACGGGCCCGAGCGGAGGGATCTGTGAAACCCGGGCTGAAGCACTCTGCTGCCTCCCCATAGGTCCCTCGATTCGCTTCGCTCACTCGGGATGACATGGGTTCAGTCTCAGGGGCGCCGGAGGCGCGACACCGAAACAGGCCTCGAGGTGAAACCTGGGTTCTGAGGTCGTAAATCTTAACCCTTGGTTCGTTACTCTTACCTATTCGTTCCGTTTCGCCTCCGGGAATGGAATCGCGAACACGTTAGAATTCTGCCGGACGAAGGAGGATCGATGAGTAGCAACACGATGACGGTGAGCTTCCCCGGCGGCAAACGGGTCAACGCCAGTTACGGGGGTTTCGAGATCGCCACCGATCAGGATACTGACTCCGGGGGCGACGGTTCCGCGCCCGAACCCTTCGACTACTTTCTGGCGTCGCTCGCCACCTGCGCCGGCATCTATGTGCTCGGATTTTGTCAGAAGAGGAACATCCCGCATGACGGGATCAGCCTGAAGCAGAGCTGGGAACTCGAGGAAAAGACAAAGCGCCTGACGAACGTTCGGATCGCGATAGAGGTTCCCTCCGATTTCCCGGAAAAGTACCGCGATGCCCTGGTCCGTGTCGCGAATCAATGCAAAGTCAAGAAGACCCTGGAATTCCCTCCGAAATTCATTGTCGAGACGGTAACAGTCTGAATTCAGAGTTCGGAATTCGGAAGTCGGAATTGAGAATCAGGAATGCCGACCACCCACCCACAGCTTTGTCGGGGCAGGGTGGAAATTCCTAATTCAGAATTCAGAATTCAGAATTCGTAATCGGCCCTTTGGGCCGTCAGAGTTCGTCCGCGCGCGTAGAAATTGGGCCGCGGTAGTTGTGCTCGAGACGGACCTGAGCGACCTGCGGGCCGAAACCGCGATACGTCTCTTTGATCCGGGTGAGCGCGTTCGACCGCCAGTCCACATACGGGTTATCGATCTGCACCGGATCGAGGGCGCCTGCGAGGGCCACCTTGGAGGTCGCACAGAACCGGCTCATCAGGGTCTTGGCGAGGTGGCGGTCGCCGTTTTGCAGCTCATCAACGAGAACAATCGATCGCTCGATGTCGAGCCCGCGTAGCATCGAAGTAGAAACCATGGTCAGGCGATCGGTTGATCGCAGCTCCTCCATGAAGTCGTGCTCGTTCGACAGTGACAACGATCGAATTGCCTGAAAGAACGGCTCCAACCACGGCGAGAGCTTGCTTTCATAATCCCCCGGCAGGTACCCGAGATCGTATTGGCTCGAGGCGTGCTCCGGTCGCAGCAGGAGAAGCCCGTGATCGTATCCATAATCGGGGGTCAACGGCTGCGACTGCGGAGCGACCCGCCAGGTGGTGGGTTGGCCAATGAGCATGTAGAGGCCGGTCGCCACCATCATCCGCGTCTTGCCCGATCCGGCTGGGCCATCGAGCACCACCAGTTGCACATCGGGATCGAGGAGGAATTCCATGGCCAGCGTCTGTTGCGGATCTCGCGGAGTGAAGCCGAGGATCGGCCGCGGTTTGTACGTGATGCGTTTGCGGTCCCAGTACTGGGCGAATCGGAGATCCTCGACCCTCCGAAGCTCAGGGTTGGCGCGGACCAGAAGGAGTTCTTCACCGCAGTGAAGGAGAACTCCCATGTTCCACTGGAGCTCGACCGGCTCGCGCAGATCGAGCTCTTCAAAAGGCAGCCACCGCTCACCCGGCGCGCCGCTGTCGAGAAAATGCTGCACAGCCTCTTCGGTCAACTCGGCCTCGACCACTCCGCGGTAGACCTCGTCGACATTGTCCAGGCTGACCTTGCCATAGCGCAGGTTTTCGGCGGTGATCGACAGCGCATCACATTTGAGCAATAGGTTGGAGTCCTCGGAAATCACAACCACTTCGTACCCGGGGTGGCCGTTCGACTTCGCGACCTCGGCGATGCGCTGGGCGCTGGCAAGGATGTGATTGTCCCCGGATTCAGCGCTGTAGGGCTCGATGGTCATCCCGTCCGGCTCCCAGGCGAGGATGCCGCCGGCGGGAGTTCGCGGGTAGGCCTCCGGATCCGCTTGATGTTGGAAGAGCCGTTCAACGCTGTGATGGATGAGCTGGTGGCGCCGATACTCGAGCATCTTCCGCATCACCAGGCGGGCAGCATGGCGGACGCCCTCCGATTTGGATCGCGACGCCTGAAGCCGCCCCAGCTCCTCGATCACCTGGTGGAGCAACACCACTACGTTTCCGCCCGTGAGAAGGCGATCGAGGGCGTCGGGGTTTTCGATAAGGGCCGAGGTGTCGGGGATGTACACCGTGCCGGAGAGACCGTCAGCAGAATTGTGCATCGGCATGTAGTTTACCACCAATTTACTCTCCGCAATCTCCAGCTATTTGCATCCTGTAAAATGAACGCATGACTGCAATAGGTGGGGCCTTGCTGATCGCGAACGCTCCGCTGCGATGGCACCCGAGACTCGCCGCCATGGCAACCTCGGCCCAGCCCCTCCTCGCCGCCGATGGTGGCGCCAACCATCTCGCGCGGATCGGTCTCAGACCGACCGTGGTGGTCGGTGATCTCGATTCCGTCAGCCCCAACACCCGCGCCTGGCTCGGCGAAGAATGCATGGTCGATCGCCCCGACCAGGATCGGACCGACCTTGATAAGGCGCTGGAGTACGGATTCGAGGAGCTTGGTATCACCAACCTGACGGTGCTGGCTGCGCTCGGCGGTCGGACCGACCACGATCTCGGCAATCTCGGACTCCTGGCCCGGTTGGCGATGGGCGATCGCCTCACGTACGAAGCAGCTGACCAGACGGTCCTGGCTGTCGCAGGTGAGGCGTCACTCGCCGCCAACCCTGGTGAGACGTGGTCGTTCTGGACATTCGACCCGACTGTGCGCGTCACCGTCGAAGGCGTTCGCTGGCCGCTTGACAACGTCTCCATTGATGCCGGCAACCGACCATCGATCTCCAACGAAACAGTTGGGAATCACGTCGAAATCAACGCGACGGGAGGATCGGTGATTGTCATGCGTCGTTTTCGTGACCCGTCCGGCAGATAAGAAATAGCGCCGCCCCCCCATTCTTGAACCGCAAAGAACGCGAAGAGCGCAAAGAAGAACAATTGAGTGGATCGTGGGTCAGGATGGATCTTTGCGTTCTTGGCGGCCTTTGCGGTTTTTGATGAGGCGGGTGAATCTTGATATCCGCATTCGTAGACGCAGAACTGAACCTTCAATCACAAAAACGCCCGGCCGAAGCCGGGCGATGTTGTCGAGTTGGCTGGGGTGCAGGGATTCGAACCCCGATCCTACGGTCCAGAGCCGCATGTCCTACCATTGGACGACACCCCAACAGGGACAGGGAGTATATCAAGCAAGAGATGTCGGTCAATACAACCTCGATCTGATTTCGAATTTCGGATTGCGGATTGCGGATTTTCGTTCGCACCAGCTCGCTGACGCGGATGGACGAGCGAGGCTAAATTCGAAATCCGAAATTTCAAATCCGAAATGCCGTCATGCCCAGCCGCGAAGGTGGCAGGCTGTTGCGACACGTTGAATCGCGATCATGTAGGCCGCGTCGCGCATGTACTCGCCGGTTTCCTCCGAAAGACTGGCCACAGCGCGAAAAGCAGTGGTCATTTTCTGATCGAGCCGGTCGAGCACCTCCTCCTTGGGCCAGAAGAAATTCATGTTGCACTGCACCTGCTCGAAGTAGGAACAGGTCACCCCGCCGGCGTTGGCCAGGAAATCCGGGATAACAAAGATTTCTCGCTCCTTCAAGACCGCATCCGCCTCGGGAGTTGTCGGCCCGTTGGCGCCCTCAGCGAGGACCTTGACCTTTTCGGAGATCCGGCCCACGTTGTCCCCAGTGATCTGGTTTTCGAGCGCGGCCGGGATGAGGATCTCGACCTCCTGTTCGAGCCAGGCCTCCGCCTCGAGGACCTCGTAACCATTCTCCCCCGCCTTCTCCTTGTCGATGGTGCCAAATCGGCTGGTTATCGAGAGCAGGTATTCGACATCGATCCCATCGAGCTTGCGAAAGGTGTATGCGCATTGATCGTCGTTGTCCCAGCACGAGACCGCCACCACCATGCCGCCGAGCTCGATGAAGAGCTTTGCCGCGTACTGCGAGACGTTGCCGAAACCCTGCAACGAGGCGCGCACGCCCTTGATCGACATACCATGCCTCTTCATCGCCTCACGTACAGTGAAGATCACTCCGTAGCCTGTTGCCTCCGTCCGCCCGAGTGAACCACCAACCTCTACCGGTTTGCCGGTAATAAAACCCGGGAAGTGGCCGCCAGCCAACTTTTCGTACTCGTCGAGGATCCACACCATGTGTTGAGGATTGGTCATCACGTCGGGAGCCGGCACATCCTGGACCGGCCCTACGTTCGGCGCTACCTGGCGCACCCATCCGCGGCACAGGGCCTGCTGCTCTCGGGAGGAGAGATCGTGGGGATCGCAGATGACTCCACCCTTGCCGCCACCGAGGGGGATGTCGACGACTGCGCACTTCCACGTCATCCACGTAGCCAACGCCCTGACGGTGTCGACCGTTTCCTGCGGGTGAAAACGGATACCGCCCTTGGCCGGGCCCCGGGCGTCGTTGTGCTGCACCCTGAAGCCTTTGAAGACTTTCACCGAACCGTCATCCATCGTCACAGGGATGGTGAAGTGGTACTCGCGCTGCGGCCACCGCAAGAGATCTCTCAGTCCGGTGTCAA
The DNA here is from genome assembly GCA_014764485.1 of Candidatus Sulfomarinibacter kjeldsenii. GTDB lineage: Bacteria > Acidobacteriota > Thermoanaerobaculia > Thermoanaerobaculales > Sulfomarinibacteraceae > Sulfomarinibacter > Sulfomarinibacter kjeldsenii. The sequence goes on along the minus strand of JACXWA010000111.1, from coordinate 1,455 downwards.
GCTGCAATTTATCGGCCACTGCGTCGAACTGGCGCTGGGCCATCTCAAATGCGTTGAACTCTTTCGACATTGTCGCCTCCTCGAGCGCCCAACGGCGCGCTGGGTTTATACGCCTCGAACCGTACCACGTCAACCCACGTGCTGACTCTATACTCAATCCGTGCCCGCCAAACTCCAACTGCTCCACCTGATTGACAAAAACCGGCTGAATACCGGGTCGGTGGTGCAGATGTTGGCAGCGGCCAAAGATCTTGCCCTCCGGGGACATCTTGTGTGGATCGGGAGCCGTACGGGCGGTGATCTCGAATTGGCCTGTGCCGACGCAGGTCTCCCGTTCCTCGAGCTCCCGTTGCGAGGCCCATGGGATCCGGTTTCCGCCTTGAGGCTGCGAAAACACCTGCGACGGTACGAGACCGACATCCTCCATGTCCACAAGGGGCGCGCCCACAGCGTCAGCCTGATCGCGGCCATCGGCATGGGGGTTCGCCCACAGCTCGTGGTCAACCGTGGCGTCACCTTCCCACTCGATATATTCAACAAGTGGAAGTACCGCCATCCTCGGGTCGCTTCAGTTGTTTGTGTTGCCGACGCCGTTCGTGAAGTCGTCATCCGCTCAGGAAACCTTCGCCCCGACTCAGCCCACACGATCCACGGTGGTACCGACCCCGCAATCTTCGATCCCGCGCACGCCAACGGGGCGGCGTTGCGGCACGAGCTCGGGATCGATCCCGATCACATCGTGGTTGGCCAGGTGTCGGTTCGGGACTGGAAGGGGTGGTCCGATCTCGTGGCGGCCTTCGCCCTCCTCGCAGCGCAATCTCTCGCTGTACGTCTCCTCCTCGTTGGATGCGAACCGAAGACCGAGAGGATAAAGGTCGAAAAAGCTGCACGCGAGACCGGTCTCGCCGACCGGATTGTGACGCTGCCCTATCGCACGGACATGCCCGAGGTGCTCGCTGCATGCGATGTGGTGGTTGATGCCTCCTGGGCCGGCACCGGAATCACCGGCACCGTTCGCGAGGCCATGGCGATGCGACGGTCGGTGGTTGCAACCGATTGCGGAGGCAACCAAGAGCTGGTAGTCGATGGCGAGGTCGGCCTGGTTGTGCCGCCAGGCAACCCCGGAGCCATGGCTGCAGCTCTCACGCGTTTGATTGGGGATCCCGAGCTTCGTAAACGTTTCGGCGCGGCGGGGAGACAACGGGTCATCGATCAATTCACGACCGAGAAGCGGATCAACGCGCTTGAGGCGTTGTATCGCAGAGTTCTCAAGTAGGCTCCCTTGCTCCTTTTCGGGCGCGGGCAGGGGCACGGGAAAAACAAAACGCCGGGGCAAATGCCCCGGCGTATTTGATTTCTGGCTCCGCAGGAGGGACTTGAACCCCCAACCTAGTGGTTAACAGCCACCCGCTCTACCATTGAGCTACTGCGGAACATCAGTGGCAAACGCATATT
>JACXWA010000041.1 GCA_014764485.1 Candidatus Sulfomarinibacter kjeldsenii | reverse complement strand
ACCAGATTGACTGCATCCGCCGTGTGACCGAGGTTGCGTTCGAGCCGTGCCCACTCGAGAAATGACCACGGTTGGTGTGGTTCGAGTTCGACCGCTCGGGCAAAGCCCTCCCGTGCACCGTTGACACTGTCAGACCAGGGACCGAATTCCGCCACAACCCGAGCGTGGATCGTGGCGCGGATCGACCACAGACGGGCAGCGCCTGGGTGAACACGGACAGCTTCCCCGCTGACCGCAGTCGCCTCCGCGACAGTCTCCCAACTCCATCGACTTTGTTTCAAGAGTTCCCGCGAACGCCATTCGAGGGGCACGTCAAACCACGGCTCGGCCCGCATTGTCCGTGCCGCCACAACCGGGTCCGGCCCACCGGAACGCCAGATCCATCGCGCCCAGGTGGGCTGCACCACTCCCCAGAGAACAACGAACGACAACGCCATGCCGACAATAGTCCGCCCGCTCGCCGAGGAGATTGACAGGCCATTTTTTGGGGTTGACGGGTCGGAGTTCGCTTCCAACAGTCCGATGCCGAGCGCCCACCACCACAGAACCACGTCCATAGTCAGCATGTCGTGGAAAGCGCCCATCACCGCCATCGCCACCAACGTCGCGGTCATGTTTCGAGACAATCGCTGGTCCCCACGAGCGCGCCGCCACCAGATCAATAGGGCGACAAATGCGATGAGAACGCCCACCAACCCTGTCTGCACCAACACCGCAAGCGGACTCGATTCGGCGTAGCCTATCAGGAATTGTCGTTGTCCCACGTGATCGGCGTGGAGCAAGCGCTGGGGACCGGCAGCATCTGCCAGCCCTCCCGGACCAACCCCGCACAACGGGTGGGAGGCCCATAGCCGCACCACCGCTGACCAGATGGCGGGCCGAAACCAGGCAAGGATGTCTGGTTGGTGGACGAAGCGCCACACGAGAACAGCCATAACCCCGACACCGCCGGTCAAGAGACCAACTACTTTCGGTCTTCCCCTGGGCAGAACAACCGCGACAACCGCGAGCATCGCCAGCAGCCCTGCCCGGGACCCCGTGAACACCAATCCCAGAGTCAACACGGCCGCAGCTGCAAAACGCCACCGTTGCCGGCCTCCGATGACGAAAACCGCCGGCAGCAAAACCACGAGCAGCGAAGCAGTGATGTTGGGGTTCTCGAGCAGCCCTCCGACCCGCAGGCCTCTCAATCCAACCGCCTCGAGCATCACCCCGAAGGCCAGGATCACCGCCGTAGCCGTCAGGATGATCAAGCCCGCCTGGGAGTTAGATTTACGAGCTCTCCGGGCCACTATCCACAGCCCCCAGGCCACAATCCATACCGTAACCGCCTCCCGCGCAGCAAGAGGTGCGGCAGCCGCCAGAGCCGCCGACACGACACCCCACGCTACAAAGCCAAGGGCCACCCACTCCTCTGAGACCAGCTGCCCTCGCCTCACCGCGACCGCCCAACCCAGCGCAGCCGCCAGCAAAACACCGATCACGACCCGAGGACCCGGATAGAAGGCGCCGCCAAGGATCGCCGCCAACGCGACCACCGAAGAGACGATTACGACAGAGCCCTCACGAATCGTCATCTTCGACTCCGGAATCGAGACGTCCGAGAAGGCTCTCGAGGTTCTCGGAACGCGTCTCGTCGGACGGCTGTTCGAATGCTGAGATCCAGGCCTCCGAAACCGCGGTCGGCGCCATCCCGTCGGCAATCGCCAACTGGCTACGAAGGCCGGCCAGGGCAGCCGAATGTGGCCGCAACCAGTGGCCACGATCGAGCTCTGTACGAGCTTCTGAGATTCGGCGCGGGTCACCAGATTCCAACGCAGCAATCGCAACGAGACCGAGCGGATCGACCCGCCACGGCGCCAGCCGCCGCGCTTCGAGCGCCCCATCCAGCCTCTCGAAAGGAGTTTTCCGCTCGAACGCTGACTCCTCGACCATGAGCGAGGTCACGTGAAGGACTGTCGCGGCCAGTACTCCGGCAAGGGCGGCCACAAAAACAACCCTGCCTCGAGCCGGGCCAGGTTCAGTCTCGGACAAGGTGTTGACGAAGGCCATCGCCCATCCAACGAGTACCGCCCAGGCGAGGGTAATGCCGGACCCAAAAAACGAGAAATCAACCAGATTGTGGATTGGTATGACGGCTAGCGCCACCGCGAGATCGGGGCGCTTCGGCCAAAGTTTCCTAAGCAGCCGCCACAGCGCGAGACCCGCAAAAACAAACGCCAACAGGCCGATCGGACCGAGCTCGGCCAGCCATTCGAGCGGCAGTGAATGGGCGTGGCGGGGACGGTTGCCAACCTCGAAGGGAACCGCCTGGGCCGCCTGTGCGAAACCTCCGATCCCGACCCCCGCCGCAGGTGCTGTCGACCACACCCAAATCGCCGTCCGCCAGTTGTCGAGACGGAGCTGCACCGGCTCGAGCTCGATGACATCTCCCCGACCCACAATTACCGCGACCAGCACGGGAACCAGCACCAAAGCGACAAGGAGCAACAATCGCTTTTTCCGACCAGCTGCCAACACGCCGCACGCGCCGAGGGCGAGCGCGGCCCCGACCGGTGACCTGGTCAGCACCAGCCCGACCACACAGAGAACCGAGCCCACCACCCACGGCAGCGCGGACCAACGAAACCGAAGCCGCCACAGGAGCAGGGGTAAGGCGGTAGCGAGGAGGACTGCGAGGTGCGACGGCAGCAATTGCGATGCGAAAGCACGGCCGCTAGACAATCGCTCAGCAGCGGCAATCTGGATCCCGACTGGGAGTTCCCCAATTGAGGAGGTCGCCTCGTCTATTCCTCCGACAACTTGCCACAGGCCCCACAGGGCAAGTGCTGAAATGACCAGCGCGAGCAGCGCCGGCCATCGCTCCGGTGGAGACACTCGCGACGCCAGCCACATCAGCATTACGGCCGCCATGAGTAAGGTGATTTCGTTGATCCCTGATGCGGGGTCCCAGCCGGCCACCCCCGAGGCCACCAGAGCGATGCCGGCCGTGCAGGTTATCAACCACGGATTCGAGCGTTTCGGCGTGCGCCGCCAACCCCACACTGCCAGACCGAGAACGGCCGCCGCCACCAAGATGGCGGAAGAGGGGAAGGTCTCGATGGGGCGCCAGACACACCACCCTGCAAGACTGAGGAGGGTCGCCTGGGCGATGACAGCGCGCCGATCTTCGGAGCCCCCAAGCTCCCTGTCCGGCCATTTCACCGTCCCGATCGATACCTCTTGAGGAGTCACAGGAAACGACCCTTAGCTATCGGGAGTCGATTAGAGATGCGGATGCAAATCGAGGCGGTGATCACCCCATTATCTTACCGCGCGACAATCCTGTCAGAGCAAGACAAAAAAAGGGGCACCGAAGTGCCCCCAGCTGAGCTTGAAAGGCGGATCAAGATCAGATCAACCGTCGTCCTGGACACCCTCGGGGTACTGGACGAAGCTACCGTTCGAATACGCGATGTCGCAGTCCATGTCAGACGTGATAGCCTGCGTATAGGAGGACAGAGCACCCGAAAGCAGTTTGTCGCGAGCGGCCGACGCCAGAGTGTAGAAGCGGGACTCGGACTCGGCATAGAACGGCGTCCGCCAACCGTCTTCACGCGGGATCGTCTTGACATAGGTCGGCTCGAGATTTCCTGTGATTGTTGCGCCGGTGATAATCGGACCCTCACCGAAAGTGGGATAAAAGGCCATATCCACTGCGTAGGCCTCGACTGCCGTGCCGACTGTGCGGATGTCCGCCATTGACCTCTTCTGACGGCCACGGTTGATGGCGTTCAGAAGGTTGGGGATCGCGATCGCGGCGATGATGCCGATAATCGCAACCACGATGAGAAGTTCGATCAAAGTGAAACCACGGTTCTTGCGCATAATGCTGCCTCCTTTTACGGGACAGGTCTTCTGCAAGGGTCATACCAGCCTTTTCCGGCTTGTTTCGCCCTCGAAATGACGTTCTACGTCAGTTGAGGTCCGCGGCGGTCCCGAAAAATGTCATTCATCATGTTCTATTGATGTCGCGCGTCGGAATTCGTCGCCTATCCTCCACTCGGGGCCGGTTGAACGCCAGCGATGGGGCGGCGACCAAACCCCGGGCCACTCCACCTCAGAGGTCACTCGCACCTTGAGCGCATCGCACCAATAGTCGTAGGCGAGGCCGTTGCGCGCATGGATGGCGACATCTACCAGGTACTCACCGGGGGCAAGCTGCAACGAATCATACTCGCAACACACTTCGCCGTCAGTCGCTAAACGAAGCGGCTCGAAGCCCGCAAGATCGGTGTTATGACCGCTGACCTGGGTGCCATCCGATCGGTGCCAGGCAACTCCAAAAACGAAATCCTCCATCGGCTCGTTGACTGAGTACCGAATTCGAAGGCTGCAGGGGCTGCCACCCGCCACCAATCGGGACCTTTTCCCCCCTACCAGGAGCTCGACAGTATCAATTTCGACGTTGCCATTGCCCCACCGTGTTTTGTCGTCGTCCTCTCGAGCAGGCTGTGGAGGGTCATCACGACGGGAGCCTCCGGCGGCGTCACTGCGATAGCGTGCGGCCACCGCGTCGGCCGGGCCTTCGGTGACAATCCCGCCGCGGTCCAAATACAGGGCGCGATCGGCAAAACTGGTAACGAGATCAAGGTCGTGAGAGACGAGGACCATGGTCACCCCTCGTTGTCGCATGCGTGCCAGACGATCGAGACACCGACGGGTGAAGGCCTCGTCACCAACCGCTAACACCTCATCGATGAGGAGAATATCCGGATCCGCCGCCACCGCTACCGCAAAGCCGAGCCGCACGTACATTCCCGACGAGTAGATCTTCACCGGTTGGTCGATGAAGGGACCGATATCAGCGAAATCAACAATCTCCTGCATCCGTTCTTCGATCTCGCGCCTGCCGAGGCCGAGCAACATGCCGTTGATGACGACGTTCTCGCGGCCGCTGATTTCCGGGTGGAATCCTGCACCGACTTCGATGAGCGCCGTGACCCGGCCAGTGACCTCGACAGTCCCCGAGGTTGGTTTCAAAATACCGCCGATCAGCTTGAGCAGGGTCGATTTGCCCGATCCGTTGGGTCCGATCAAGGCCACTGCCTCACCCGTTGTCACCTCGAGGTCAATGCCGTCGAGGGCGACGAACTGCTCGCGTGAGGTCCTCCGACGCCGCGTCTTGCGGTGGAAGAAAGCTCCCTTGATGGTCTCGTGCGGAGAACGCGATCCCCTCCACCGGAAGGCCTTTCGAACATTCGAAAAGCGTATGGAGCCCTTCATACCGCCTCCACCACGGTCTCCCGGTACGCAGCAAAGACCCGCGTTCCCAGCCACCACGAGACGCCGCCAACGACAAACGCTGTCAGCCAGAGCTGTGGTGGCGAAACCCGACCTGCAAATGCCGCGTCGCGATAAACCGTGACCAGGCTGGCCAAAGGGTTCAGGGTCAAGATCCGGTGCAAAATCACAGGCACCTGCAGCCCCTCGAGGCTGTAAATGATGGGCGAGGAAAAGAACAGAAGATTGAGAAGGTGGCCAACGAGGTCCCGCATATCGCGGTAGTGAACCGACAACACCGAGATCGCAAACACCGCCCCCCCGGTTGTCAGAAGCCAGGGAACCAGGGCCACTACAATTAGCGGAAAGGTCCAGGGAAACGAGTGCAGACCGGCTGCCGAACTCACGACCATCGCCAGAAAGAGAACGGGCAACGCGAGGAGGTGGTGGATCAAGTGAGACAGAACAGTTACCGCCGGGAAGAGTTCCGGCGGACACATAACCTTTGCCAGAAGGGGGCCGTTATCGATCAGGGTGGCCGACCCATCCAGGACCGCTCCGGAGAAAAACAACCACGGCAGGAGACCACTGAAAAGGAAAAGTGGGTAGGGATCACCACCGGGAAAGCGGGGATTGAAAATGTAAGTAAAAACCACCGCATAGACCGCCAGCAGCAGAAGTGGATTGATCAGCGACCAGAAGAAACCGAGCACCGAAGCCCGGTAGCGGGCGTCGAGATCTCGCCTCACCAACACCGCTATCAGCGCACGGTGGCGCCACAGAATACGGATGACGGTCATCTCGGCTTGTGCGATTCCGGCCGGGCTAGTCGCCGGTCGCCAGGAGATCCTGAACCTGTTTCAGGATGCGCCGACGTTCCGTATCAAGGTATCGCTGGTAGCTCAGAACCTGCCCCCCCTTGACGATGAACATCATCGGATAGTGTTTCACGTCACCGTGGTCGTCAAAGAGAATCGGACCGGTGACGCCCATGAACTCGGCGACGCCGAAGTTCAGGGCTTTGAGTATCTCCAGAGTCTCCGGCGGGTTGGCGAGGCTCATGACCTGGATTGCCAGGCCCATGACATCGAAGCCATGCGCCGCAAAGACGTCGGGGGCACGCTCATAGGTGTCCATATAGCGGTTGACGAAGCTCAGCACCGGCTCCTTCTCCGATGTCCGGTCAAAGGGCGGCAGAGGAAACAGTATCTCTTCCGCCGCCTCCCCGGCCTCGCGGATCACCTGGCCGGTGTAGAACGCTGAGGTGGTTACGATTCTGCCCTTGAATCCTTGAGCCGAGAGGAACTGGACGACACTGAGAATCTCCTTGGCATAGCCAATAGCGTAGACCGCTTCAACACCGTCCCGAGCAAGTGCTTCAGCGGCAATTTGCTCCCATCCATCTTCAGTAAGCGCGACATCTTCGACCACAGTACCGCCCAGAGCCTCCTGGTATTGCTTGAGAAACTCGGGTTTGATGCCGCGGGTGTACTCCGTATCACCGGTGAAGAGCAGCACATCATGCTTGCCCAACCGCTCGAAGAGGAAGTTCGCCGCGGTGTGGCCCTCGAGCTCATCAGAAGGGTAGATCCGGAAAAACAGTCGTGACTGTTGGGCGAGACCGGGCGCAGAAGCTGACGGTGACAGACAGACGACGTCGAGTTCATCGAGTTCAGGGATCAATGCCATCGCTTCGGCGCTGGTGGCTCCGCCGATCACCAACTTCACCCCGCGCTCTTCGACCATTTTGCGAAACTCAGCCACCGCGCGCGATGGGTCGGATCCTGTGTCGGCCCACTCAACCTCGAAACCGACCGGCAGCCCTTCGCGCTCGCGGGCATCTGAAAGAGCGAGCCGGATGCCGCTTTCAATGGACTCCCCATAGGAGGCTGCTGCGCCCGTCGTCGGTAAGATCACACCGACGATCGGTTTGCCGCTGCACCCGCTCAAAAAGCCGGTCAGAACGAGAACTACACCGATTGCGGAGCCGACTCGGCGTAACATGTTGACACCTCCCGTAATCTCGCTCAGGTTAGCACAACGAGTCCTGCGACAATGATCCCCACACTGGCTTCGTCTCGTCAATCGCGTCTGGAGTTCTCCCGGTCAGACGCGACCAGATCGAAGACATTTCGTCTCCGGATTCCGAACCGCTGAGCGGTTGCACGTAACGCTTGGCGCCGATCCATTCCCTCGGTGAGCGCCCGTTGATACTCGGCCCGCACAGCCTCTGGATCGGCGTCACCGCCGCCGCGCAGATCCCGTGGAGCCACAACTAGAACGTACTCACCACGCGGTTTCTCGGCCTCCTTCCCTCGAGCGAGCTCCGACAGGGTCCCCGAAAAGGCTCGCTCGTATCGCTTGCTGAGTTCCGCCAACAGGGTCGCACGTCTCTCGCCGCCGAGAACTTCCTCCAGATCCGCGAGCTCTCTGGCCAGCCGGTGCGGGGAAAGCAGAATCACGAGAGTCCATGACGCAACGTCGAGCTCGGCGATCCGCCGGCGGCGCGGCCCCTGGCGTGGCGGCAGAAATCCACACAGTGTCGCCGGCAGGGGCGGCTGGCCTGCGGCGGCGAGAGCAGTGGTGAAAGCTGAGGCCCCCGGCACGCTACACACCGGCAGACCCTCTTCCCGCACCGCCCGTACCAGCAGATAACCGGGATCCGACAACACCGGCGTGCCGGCGTCGCTAATCAGAGCGATAGTCTTTCCCTCGCGGACTTTCGCGAGCAGCGACGGCACCTTCTGCTCCTCGTTGTGCTCGTGCAGACTCTGCAAGCGCCCCCGAACCGACACTTCGAGATGGGAGAGCAGGCGCCGCGCGCGGCGCGTGTCTTCGGCGAGAATCAGGTCGACCGTACCGAGAATTTCCCGCGCACGCGGAGATAGGTCACCAATGGTGCCGATCGGCGTCGCTACGATCCATAGGGTTCCAGGGTCCTCGGACACGCTGTTATGATAACAGGGTGCGGACCACCATCATTTCTCTCATCCTCATGGCTGTCAGTCATTTCGGCGTTGCAGCCGAGACCGAATGGGAGACAGTGGAGGAGGTCCTGGCGGTGGTTGGAACTACACCGATCCTGCTGAGCGATCTCGAGCTCGCGGCCCTTGTTCGTCTTGTCGATGCCGAACCGGAAGAAGCCGCGAATACTTACCGTTCGCGCCTGCTCGACGCTCGCATACGACTCGAGATCGAGTTCCGGGATATCGAGGATGGAGGCCTCCTCTTTCGCCTCGAGCTCGATCCCCAGCGGGCCCGTCAAATGTTAATCGAGAGGGGCGGCGGTACAGCTCGGCTTGACAGCGAGTTCGACACAAAAGGCCTCGTGACCGCTGATCTCGACGAGCTCGTGCTGCGGGTTGCCGCCGTCGACGCCTTTGTTCAACAGCGGCTCCGTCCTCGGATTTCTGTCAATATGGACGAGATCGAGGCCGCCTACCAGCAGCTTCTGGTCGACGAAATCGCTACATCAGACGAGGCCGTGCCGCCGTTGGCAGCAGTTCGTGACCGGCTGTTCCAGCTCCTGGTGGAGCGCAAGCTCAACGATGAGATCGAGCGTTGGTTGGCACGGGCGATGGAACGCCAGGAAATCCTACGGTTCAGTCGCTGACCAGCGCCGGTTCAGTTGGGGGACGTCCATTCCTGCCGTAGAGCTCCCCGTAATTGACCGCCGCAGACAACACCCCCGCCGTATAGGCGCGGGTCGATCCAAATGAGATATTCTGCAGGTACAACGCGCTCGTGCATTCGGAACCACATTGATCCAGCCAGAGTCTCGCCTGGATCTCTCCCGCATTGTAGGCAGCCACCGCCGGCGCCCATCTGCCGCTAAAAGTCTCGATCAAACGGCCGAGCTCTGTGGCGCCTAGCCAAAGATTGAGGCTCGGCTCAAAGAGATCGTCAGCCGCCGGCGTTGGCAGCCCGGAGCTAGCCGCAACGGAGACCGCAGTGGACGGCATCAGCTGCACCAGCCCACGCGCCCCCACCGCCGACAGCGCTCGCGGATCCCAGCGCGATTCCTCTCGCGCCACGCCGGCAAGCAATGACCAGTGCACCGCACCCTTTGCGGCCGCTTCGCGGACCAGAGCCGGCTCCGGCAGGGGATACAGGGCACGACGAAGTTCTTCCGGCAAGACGCTTGTCGGCACCTCGCTGCCCGCCTGTCGCCAAGCACCGTCAGCGACCCTCGTCGAACGCGACGGAAAACCGTACTCCAGCATCTTCGATGCTGTCCACGCCGACTCGACAGCATTACCTCGAGGCCACCCACCAGGATCCCAACGGGCAGCCTCCCGTTCCAAACCAATGGTCCACAGTTCAGCTGCGAGGCCCGGTGGGAATGCAGGATCGATTGCCGAGCCGAAGGACGTGAAGGCAGCGTCAACCATGCCTCGAAGAAGTCTGAGCTCACCAGGATCCGATTCGAGCACCGCCCAACGCCCGAGCGCACGCCACAGGGAACCCTTCGTCGCTCCCTTGACGTCCTGCTCTCTTTGCAGTCGCCAGGTTTCAATCTGCGTCTGAGGCAGCCCTCCCATCACCAATCGTGCCTGATTTACCCAGAAATCGTCGACCGGCCCTTTGATCCTATCGAGGAGTTCGAGCGCCACACCGGCATCCCCATTCTTCGCAGCGAGCTCCGCGCTTAACACCGCGGCCGGAATCGCCCAAGGAGACCGTCGGACGTTTTCGAGTCGACGCTGCGCTGCAATGCCATCACCACGCTTGATGGCGTCCACCGCGAGCATCACTTCTCCGCGGGCCCGATCGGTGCGCGACCGCAGTCGGCTGAGGCCCCGCTCCGCGAGATCCAGTTCACCGCGTCGCAGTCGCAGTCGGGCCAAAAAGAGACGCCGGTCATCAGTGGTCTTCAGCCGTACCGCACGAACGGCGGCGTCCACTGCCTTGTCGAGGTTGCCCTCCAGTTCGTAACAGCGCCCGATGTGGACCTCGATCTCGGCTTTCTTTTCAACCGATCGTTCCCAGCTGAGGGCCTTCTGGTACCACTCAATGGACTCCCGCCAGCGATCCCTGCGAAAGGCGCATCGACCACGGATAAAGGCCGCCTCGTCACGCGGAATCGACCCGTCTTGGACCTCGACAAGCTGCTCCAGGATCGGTGCAGCCCTGTCATACATCGCATGCCGGTAGAGGGTCTGGGCGACCCGCCATCGTTCCTTGGAAGTCACCTGTTCGAAGGCTTCCAGGGCTCCGGCAGCCTGCAGAGCGACCAGATCTCTGGTCGACGAGGCGAGCAATTTTTCGAGTCGATGACGGCCGTTCTGAGGGTCCGACAACGCGAGTGTCAGCTCCAGCTTTCGCCGCAGGCTTCGGGAGAGCTTGCGCAGCGAACCTTCGAGAGTGGCACGTTGCGCAGGCTCGATTCCAACGTTGACCGCGGTCTGAGAGATCTCAGTGGCCGCGGCCCGGACCTGCCACGGATTCTCCCGGCCGAAGGCTGGCAACGCCAGAGTGACCGCCCGTTCCGGCTCTTCGGCACTTACGAGCTCAGCGAGTTGGACTTCTGCAAGGCGTTGCAGCTCTTCCTCGGCTGCACCCGCAGCGATCTCCAGAAATCGCCTTTCCGCCGCTGGGTCGGCAATTGCCCGAGCAGCCCTCGCCGCGATCATTGCCTCGGTCGGATTGAGCGGCAGCTGATCGGTCCGCCGCGCGGCAATCGCCAGGACCCGCTCCCAGTCCCCGGACCGCGCCAGATCTTCCAGACCCGCCCAGCACGGGATCGCATTCAAACCAACCGCGGCAATAACCGCCATCACGGTCCCTAACCACCATCGAGCATTCACCCGGGGCGGGGGTTTACCCTCTTCAAATCCGAGAAAAAAACGATCCATTTCGCTTATCCAACACCGAAACACCACAATCTCATCCCACCAACCCGCAACTGATCTAGGGGAACGATGCTGTTGAATCGATAAGGTGGGAGAACTGTTCTGCATGTGGTCCAAGGAATCGAGAGAGCTTCGCGACGGAACCAGTATAATGACCGACCGCGGAATCGCTGGCGGTCGGCCGTCGATACTGAGTCGAGTGGAATTCGCGGGTTCATTGCTCGGGGAGAATCCTCGGAATCAGGAGTCATCATGAGCGACAAACACAACAAGGTCCTCGTCATCGGTTCCGGCCCAGCCGGACTCACCGCAGCCATCTACGCCGCTCGCGCGGAGCTTGAGCCACTGGTCATCGAAGGCATGCAGCCCGGGGGCCAGCTCACCATTACCACCGAGGTCGAGAATTACCCGGGATTTCCCGACGGCATCATGGGACCGGAGCTGATGCAGGTCACCAAGGCTCAGGCCGAACGCTTCGGAACGCGGTTCATCTTTGACGAGGTTTCTGGCGTAGAGATCGGAGACCGCCCCTTCAAGGTCATCACCAAGAGTAACGGCGAGCTCACCGCAGATGCCCTGATCATCGCTACCGGGGCCTCTGCCAAACTCCTGGGACTGCCCTCCGAAAGCAAGCTGATGGGATTCGGGGTCTCCGCCTGCGCTACCTGCGATGGTTTCTTCTTCCGTGACAAGGAGCTGGTGGTGGTTGGCGGCGGCGATACCGCCATCGAGGAGGCGGTCTTCCTGACGAAGTTCGCAAGCAAGGTCACTGTGGTCCATCGCCGCGACGAGTTGCGGGCATCGAAGATCATGCAACAACGGGCCTTCGATAACCCAAAGATCCACTTCGAGTGGAACTCGAATGTGACCGAGATTTTGGGAACCACAGATGGCGGAGTTACCGGGGTGCGGCTCAAGGACACGGTCTCAGGAACCGAGAGGGAGTTTCCAACCGATGGTGTCTTTATGGCAATCGGCCACCGGCCCAACACCGATATCTTTGCCGACAAGCTTGATCTGGACGAGGTTGGGTACATCCAAACCGTACCGGGCACGACGCGCACCTCGGTCGAGGGAGTCTGGGCGTGTGGCGACGCACAGGACTCCGTCTACCGGCAGGCGGTGACCGCGGCCGGCACCGGCTGCATGGCCGCCATCGAAGCCGAACGGTGGCTTACAGAGCAGGGTACTCACTGATTTACAACGATATTGCTAAATAGCGATGTAATGCGCTATGATACAAAATCCGTCGCACTGGCGGGACACACAGGAGGCACAATGATTACATTTTCCGAAAAGGCCGTTGAAAAGGTCAATGAGTTTGCGGCAGGGATGCCCGAGGCCGAAGGCAAGGAGCTCCGGATCTTTATCCAGGGTGTGGGCTGCTCCGGCTTTTCGTACGGTTTCACCTTCGA
>JACXWA010000077.1 GCA_014764485.1 Candidatus Sulfomarinibacter kjeldsenii | reverse complement strand
CCCAGACCTTCGAGATGTCATCTGCGTCAATCTGCGTGTTCTGCGGGAAAACCAATCGTATGCGTCATTAGGCAGATCTTCCACGGGCCGACGGACCTACCATTTGGCAGCCTCCAGCATCGGGGACGGGCCCTGGCAGTTGGCAACGCGCTCTCCACCGTGTATCGTTTCGTGACGCGATTGGAGAACGATGCCTACTCAAGATCGATCGGCCGCCATTTCGCTCGACGAGGCGCGACATCGTGCCGGGCTGAACGCTTTTCCTGAAGCCGTCCGGCCCGAGCGCCTTGGCGGTGTTGGGCTCGAGCCTGAGTTCTTTCCGATCGTTCGCGACCCTAATGGGCAGCCTCAAGGACGCCTTCTGCTAACCCAGGCCGGTGGCGGCGGTGTGCTCCAGGTAATTGACGAGCTCGCCGCATCAGATGATCGTATTGGGGCCCGCAGCAGCCGTCCGCCTGGTCCGGTCGAGTATCCGGTCGAGGGTGGGGGGCGACTGACGTTCGAGCCGGGAGCCCAGGTGGAGCACTCGACGGCCGTCTTCGAAAGCGTTGCCAGCGTTTGCTCCGACGTCAGGGATATCCTCGCTCGGTTGCGCGGCGCCTTTGGGCGCCACGATGTCGCCCTCGCGGCGATCGGTGTTGACGTCTGGGACGATGTCGAGACCGTTCCTCAGCAACTTCGGGCCGGACGATACACCGCACAGGCCGCTTACTACCGACAGCGGGGCCATTGGGGCGCGGTCATGATGCGGCACACCGCAAGCCTCCAGATCAACCTCGACCTCGGACCCGAGGGAGTGTGGCAGGAGCGGTGGCTACTGGCCAATCTGTTGAGCCCGTTGATGACCGCCACGTTCGCCTCCAGCCCGGGTCTCGGCGCTGTCTGCAGTCGGGCCCGGGCCTGGCAGGAGCTCGATCCGTCCCGGAGCGGCTTCCCGCGCCTTCTGGTGGAGGGGCCCGGGAACGATCCGCGCAGCGAGTGGGGGCAGGCGGCCCTCGAGGCCGACGTGATGATCTATCACGTTGATGGCGAACACTTCGAACCCGGTTGCCAAGGATGCAGCTTCGAGAAATGGGTCCGCAATGGCCACCCGCGCTGGGGCTGGCCGACGATCGATGATCTCGATTACCACCTCACAACACTCTTCTTCGAGGTCCGGCCCCGAGGATTCCTCGAGCTGCGAGCAGGTGAAGCCTTGCCCGACCGGTGGCGTGTGGTGCCGGTGGCGTTGACCGCGGCCCTGCTCTATGACGACGGCGCCCGGACAGCGGCTCTCGATCTGCTGCTCGGCCACCGCACGAAGCTGCCGGAGATATGGCGAAGGGCGGCGATCGACGGTGTCCGAGATCCTGAATTGAAAGATTTGGCCTGCAAGCTGTGGAAGATTGGTCTCGATGGCGCGTGCACGCTGCCTTCCGGATACATCGAAAAAGAGGAAATCGCAGCCGTCGAGGCGTACCTCGAGCACTACACAGCACGTGGTCGCATGCCAACGGACGAAGTCCTCGAACTGTTGGCCGAGGACCCCGCCCGCGCGCTCGAGTGGGCCAGCTCCTGAGGGTCTGAATTTCGGATTTCGGATTTTCCCACCACCAGCGTTGAGATCTGCGAGGCAAGGGCGCGTCCACCGGAGGTGCCTGGCATCCGATTCGCAGAGGCGCGCAACAGGCCTTGCCCCATGCATCCGCGAATCGGCGTGCCTGGCATCCTCTCGGGGAGCTCGATGAAAGCACAGCTCCTCGAAGTCGGAATGGTGTAGGGGAACTCGAAATTCAAAACTAAAAACTGAAAACTCAAAACTGAACCGTTATCCTCGTATCGTCCCGAGGAGGCAACACGATGCTGTTTGATTCCGAAATCGACAAGGCGGTGCGAAGCGGAACGCCGTTAACCGAGACGGCGCCCTGGAAAGCGCTCGAGGCGCACTACGGCGAGCTCGGTGCAGTGCACATGCGAGAGCTTTTCTCTGCTGATCCGGATCGTTTTGATCGTTTTTCGCTCGACCTCGACGGTCTGCTCTTCGACTACTCAAAGAACCGCATCAACGAAACCACGGTGGCTTTGCTCGCCGATCTCGCACGGGCGAGTGGGGTGCCGGAAGCGGCGCGCTCGATGTTCGCGGGCGAGAGGATCAACTGGACCGAGGACAGGGCGGTCCTTCATGTGGCGCTGCGCAACCGCGCCGGTTCACCGATCGTGGTCGACGGTGAGGACGTCATGCCCGGGGTCAATGCGGTCCTCAAGAAGATGAAGGGTTTTTCGGAAGCGGTCCGATCGGGCGAGTGGCTCGGTTTCACCGGCCGGGCCATAACCTCGGTCGTAAACATCGGCATCGGTGGCTCGGACCTCGGTCCAGCCATGATCTGCGAAGCGCTGACGCCGTACTGTGATGGCCCACAGGTGAGGTTCATCTCCAATGTTGACGCAACTGATTTTGTCGAGAAGACTCGCAATCTCGACCCCGCCGAGACCCTCTTCGTGGTTGCGTCGAAGACCTTCACGACCCAGGAAACAATGACCAACGCGAATACCGCGCGTCGTTGGCTGGTTGAGGCGCTCGGCGACGATGCAGCGGTGGCGCGCCATTTCGTGGCGCTCTCCACCAACCACGAAGCGGTCGAGGCCTTCGGGATCGATCCCGACTGCATATTCGAGTTCTGGGACTGGGTCGGTGGCCGCTACTCGAGCTGGTCGGCGATCGGCCTGACGGTCGCACTTGCGGTCGGTTTCGATCGGTTCACAGAACTTCTCGAGGGCGCCCATTCAGTAGATCGGCACTTTATCGAGGCACCGCTCGAGGAGAACATCCCAGTCCTCATGGCGATGCTCGGCATCTGGTACCGGAACTTCTTTGACGCATCGACTCGGGCTGTTTTGCCGTACGACCAGTATCTCTGTCTATTCCCGGCCTTTCTCCAACAGGGCGACATGGAGTCGAACGGCAAGTCGGTAGACCGCGAGGGCCAACGGGTCGACTACCAAACCGGCGCCGTGGTCTGGGGCGAGCCGGGGACCAATGGGCAGCATGCTTTCTATCAGCTCATCCACCAGGGCACCGAGATCGTGCCGTGCGACTTCATCGGCGTCATCAATTCTCATAACCCGATCGGTGACCACCATCGAAAGCTGATCGCCAACTGCTTCGCGCAGAGCGAGGCCCTGATGGTGGGACGAACCGCCACCGAGGTGATACACGAGCTCCTCATTCGCGGCCTCGACAAGGAGGAGGCCAGGGTGCTCGCGCCATACAAGATCTTTGAGGGTAACCGACCGACCAACACCTTCCTGCTCGACCGCGTGACTCCGCGATCGCTGGGCATGCTAGTCGCGCTTTACGAGCACGAGTTCTTTGTTCAGGGTGTGGTGTGGCGGGTCAACAGCTTCGACCAGTGGGGGGTGGAGCTGGGCAAGGTTCTGGCGGGCAAGATCCTCGGCGAGACAAAGAACCTCGTCACGAACGGTGATGCCGAGCTATCGCACCACGATGGATCGACCCGGGCCCTGATCGAACGCTTCGCCGCCCGGCAGGATAACGACTAACCACAGAGGCTCAGAGACACAGAGAAAACACAGAGTTGCCCACAGATAACCCAGATGAACCCAGATCCCGCCCGCCCATCCAAGACAACCACCAAGACACCAAGACACAAAGGGGCGGACGCTGAGCTTTAAAAGTGATTCCGCTTTATGGC
>JACXWA010000069.1 GCA_014764485.1 Candidatus Sulfomarinibacter kjeldsenii | reverse complement strand
TCCGCCACCGCCTGTTCGCCGAACAGTGTGGAGAGCTCGTCAAGGAACACGTCGTCAACCAGCCGCCGTAGGAGATCCTCATCGATGGGGGAGAGGTAGACGGCGGAAAAGAACCGGTACATGTTGGCCCGCGCCTCGGAGCTCTGGTGCTCCGAGGACCCGATCGCTCGTGTACCGGACACTTCTCTACCCGCCAAAGTGGCCTCTCGGGAGGTGTTCGAATCTACTCTGTTCAAGACATCACAGGCTTCTGGATCAACCGTCATGCTGGTCCCCTCATGCGCATGCCTATGGGCTTCCCGTTGCAAACCGGGTCGAGGGAACTGTGTACGATGGATCGGCAAAACCGGTCGGAGCATTCTGCCCTGTCTGGGTCGGATCGAAATCCTCCACCAGATGCAGCGCATTCCCGACACACGTCGTGACGCATGCGGGCTCGAAATCCGTCCGTATCCCGCTACCGTCGTACAGACGGTGGATGCAGAAGGTGCACTTCTCCACCAGCTCGGTGGACGAGTTGAACTGTGGCGCTCCGTAGGGGCAGGCGTGGATGCAGTTCCTGCACCCGATACAGACGTTCTGGTTGATCAGCACGATGCCGTCCTCCGCCCGCTTGAAGATCGCATTGTTCTCGTTGTGGGGATCGTTGACATCCGCCTTCGGACATGACGCGAGACACCCCGGGTGCTCGCAGTGGTTGCAGGCGCTGGTCGTGAACGTCAATCTCGGAAGGGGATAGACGCCCGCTTCTTGTTTGACGAGCCAGCGGTAGCTCACGTGGTCCGGAAGGACGCCCCTGCCGTTCTTGGACGGCACGGGCGAGGTCAGCGGACGGGTGTTGTTCTCCGATTTGCACGCGATCGTACAGGAGTCGCACCCGGTACATTTGTCCAAATCAATCAACCAGCCGAGTTGCGCCATTTGGGTCTACCTTCCTGTCAGAGCACACTGAGGGTGGCTCGGTTTATCTGTGGAAAATCTAGGACCACGCGCTTGAGTCCCCCGACTCAAAGCCGTCAGAGAAGATCCCTGTGGCCAGAGGAGGTTCTACCATCCCTTTTTTCTTCACTTTGACCCAGGTGTCGAAGAACGAACAGCTCGCACCGACGGGCTCCTGGAGACTCACGTTTCGGTAACGATCGTCGGTTCTCATTATTTGGGTGGGCTGAATCCCCGCCCCACGGCCGGGATCGTGTTCGGTCGTGACGCCGTCGATCTCCATCGGGCGTGAGGACTGTTCCCAGTGTCCGTAGTGGTGAGAGATTGCAATGACCCCGGGTTTGAGCCTCTGGGTGACCAGAGCCCTTCCCTCGATGCCGTCGCGATGTGACGGAGAGCTCACCGTCACCACATCCCCGGTTTCGATTCCCATATCAGCCGCGTCTGCGGCACTGATCTCGACCGGGTTCTCAGGCATGATCAGCATGAGCCATGGGTTGACGTTGGTTCTCGCCTGACCGTGATGGACAGTCTTATAGGTGATGAGATTGAAAGGATATTCGCGATCATCAAGCGGGGACCCGTCAGAGTGAGTCAGCGCTTTGTACTGGGGCACGCCCGAGTAATAGGCTGCGGTCACCGAGTCCCTCGTACGGGCAACCGGGTCCGCAAAGGTCCGGATGATATTGGAGTACTGGTATGACAGGTAATCTCCATCGTATTCATCCGTGGGGAAATCGAAGACCCCTCCTTTTGACAGGATCTCCTCGGCCGTGATGCCCGGATGTTTGCCGCGAGCGTTTTCGGCGATGTTTTCAAGCAACGCTCTGGCCCAGTCCCAATTGTTGTCGAGATCTCCAACGATGGTGCCATCGCCGTCCAGGAGCGCGTTGGCGCCGACGCCCGGAAGGCCGAGCGCTTTCGCCAGCCCGATTTGGATATCCAGCACCGCCTTTGTGTTCGGCAACGCCGGTGTGTAGTTGTTGGTGGCGTTGATCGGGATTGTGTTTCCCAGACCCCCGTCCGCGGGTTTCACGCCGATCGATTTTCCGTCGAACTTGCCGACGACGGGCCGCTGGAAGGAGGTTCCCTTGTTGACCCTCCAGGGAATCCCGGGAACCCCGAACTTCTCAAGGTAGACGCTGTCCGGTAGCACGTAGTCCGCCCAGGCGGCGACCTCCCCCATGACCGGACTGATGGTCACGAGGAGGGGCAGCTTGCTCTCGTCAGCCACGGTCTGCTCCCAGACCGCTCGCAAGGCCGGCACCGAGTACGGCCACGCATTCCAATATGTGATCAGCGCCTTGATCGAGTAGGGGTAGCCGTCCAGGATGCTGGGAATCACCTCCTGGTAATTGCCGTGCGTCCCGAAGGGAAACCAGGGCCGCTGGGCGGGATAACCCGAAAACAGGTTCGGTGCTTCGGCTGGACTGTAGAAAGTCTTCGCCCTGTCGATCCGAACGCCCTCATGACCGGGGTCTCCGGCCACGTTGCTGACGCTGACGACACCGGATTTTTGACTCCAGCCTCCACCACCTTGAGTACATCCCCCCTTCCAGTCGTAGTTTCCGATCAGGGTGTTCAGATGCTGGATGGCGAGCTGGTTGTAAAAACCGTTGGTGTGCTTGATGGGGCCCCGGTAGGTCATGGCGACGGCCTTCTTGCCGTGGCCCACGAACTCCTCGGCCAGGCCTTCCATGACACTCACCGAGACGCCGCAGACGGAGGAGTACTCGCTGCGGCTCATGGAAAAGGCGGACTCTCTCAGGAGGGTAAACGCGGATTTTGCCGGGGTGTCGACGCCGCCGATATTGACCGAGGTCGCCACCTCGAGATCGCCATGCGGCACCTCGTTGTGACCCTTGAGCACTCCGCCGGCCACGACAACATAGTCGTCGGCTGCGACATTCGGCCGACCGGAGATACCGGCCTCACTGGCGGTGATGTAACGCTGGTATTCCTTACCCTCGCCGTCGCTGAAGGTACCCACGAGGTACGTAGAGTCGGTCCAGGTAGGTTCGCCATCTGAAGCCGCAGCCGCTCGATTGGTGTTTTCGAGATACCCGGTTTGATGTGCTCCCTGCTCCAGGATCCAGCTCATCATTCCCATCGCCAGGGCGGCATCCGTACCCGGGGTTATCGGGACCCACTGATCTGCCTGTGCGGCCGTGTTGTTGAAGCGTGGATCGACGGTGACGTACGTGCCCCCGTTCCGCTTGAATTGCATCAGGTTTCGCGCCATGCCGACCATCGGAAAGTCTGCTTCGAGGGGGTTGGCCCCAAAGAAGATGATGTACTCGGCACCGAGGGTGTCCGGTTGCCAGCCTTCGGTCCTCCCACCCCCCATGCTGTTCTTGCTGCCCGCGGGATCCCAGGTAATGAGCTCGTTGGCCACATGTCGGGTCGATTCGCAGACCGAGGTGTGGCTCAGGCCGTAGTTGGCGGTACCCCAGCCGTTCTTCCAGATCCTCTCGCTCATCTCCTTTTCGACGCTGCGGCCCGGGGCAAAACCGAGAAGGTTGCTCTTTTTTCCGAGTTCCGGGATGGCTGGGTCGATGAGCGCACCCGGGTCGGGGATCAGCTGCTGAATCCTGGTGGCGATCTCGGAGAAGGCCTGCTCCCAGCTGATCGTCTCCCATTGGCCGGAGTTTCGCGGTCCCACTCGCTTGAGCGGATGTTGGATCCGGAAGGGATCGTAGAGAGTCTGTACTCCGGCCTGGCCTTTCAGGCACAGCCGGCCGAGCTCTGTGAACGCCTGATCCGGGGGGGTCTCGTAGGAAATCCTGTCCGGGTTGTTGTTTTCGTCGACGTCGCGGTTGTTCGGGTGATAGGGATTTCCGTCCAGTTTGACGAGTACCCCTTCCTTGACCTTGGCACGGATGCCGCACCGTGAATGGCACATCTGGCAGACGCTGTAGATGATGTCCTCGGCACTCTCGATCTCGTCCGGCAGGCTTTCCCCGGTAAGGATCGGGACGCCCGCCGCCGCGGCTTCGGAGCTTGTCGATGGGTTGAAAACCCGGCTCGCTACCGCTGCCGACGCCAGCGTCCCGCTCACCTTCACAAAGGTCCTGCGGTTCACCGACGGATTGATTCCGTGAATTTCTTTTTCCCTTTTCATATTCAGATGCCGTCCTTTCCTAGACACTGATCAGTCCTCTTCGCCCGGTTCTGCAAGGACCGCGGCGATGGCCTCGATCTCCTGGGTGGACAGGACGGTGAGGACACCCATCCCCCCTTTGTCTTCGTCGATGGCTTTCTGGATTTTTTCGGCATTCTTGCCGAGCATTTCTGAGTCTTCCAGCTCGCGATGGCAACCTGCACAGACCACCTCGTACACCACAGGTCCGTCGGGGTCGGTGGGTGAGAGCCCCGACTGGTAGAACTGCTGCCCAGGTCCGCCGCGGTAGGGCCCGTGGCACAGAGTGCAGAGGGCCACGTCCACATGACGTCTCTGGTTTCCCTTGGATTTATCTAAAGCCTGTGTGCCCTGCGTGAGATCAACCGTGCGATGGCACCACCGGCACTGCTTGTCGTCGCCAGGTTTTCCGGCCGCATATGGGGCCATGCCCGGATGTGCGGCAGGTATCGACGGATTCAGGCTCTGCCGGCTGTGGATTTCTGCATGACACTCACCGCACTTCTTGTTGTATTGCTCCGAGCTGCTGTCATGAATAGCGATGATGTTTTCTTTCGGATCGAAACTGTCTTCTTCCGCGGTGTCGCTCTTCTGATTGTGGCTGGCCATGCCGTCTCGCGTCACTTCGTCAGCGGTAGAAGACGCCTCCTCGTTGTCGTCACCGCCGCCACTCCAGGTCGTTTGTTCGCCAGGCATGGGAGCGGCCCGTTCTGCGGCGAATATCGGTGGCGCCGCCACCGATACCGTGATTCCCAGAACAAAGACCGCGCCCAGCCAGCCCAGGCCCTCCCGTAGGATCTTCGAGCTGCCCCCCATAGCGATTGCCCTCCTGCGCCCTCCAGGGCGCTGTTCGTAATGAATGTCATTACTATTCCTATTCAATTGATAAACTCTTCAAATGTTTTTGCAAGCTTTTCAACTGTTTTGGCAAGGCCGTCGAATTGTTTTCCTCTGGAAATAGTGTCTGAGGTCACACATCTTCTCGACATTTTCCAGATTGGACCACCAAAGGGCCGTCCGGATTGAGTTTTTTTTGATATTGAGTATCCGAGGCATTACTGTTATTCAAGCGACTACTCCATGAATAGCTTTGAGATTTTCCAATTCAACGTCCGTGAGGGTTGGCCCCTCCGGATGAGAGAGGGCACCTCGGCCGCACTCAGGTCTTGGTTGTGGCAGTTTTCCGCCTCTGGAATCGGAACCAATATCACCATCGAGCGCGGAGTATCCGGAGGGATTCTCCGCCGCCGCCTCGTCCCATTCACGATGTTCGAACCCGGGCAGGCGCTCGCGGACCTGTCTTTGTCCGACTCAGGAGGTTGAGAGCATGCAGGGAACAATATTCAACGTGTGCGTTTCCACCCGAAAGGGCACGCCCAAGCGAGCGGTCGATCGGGTTTTCCTGCGACGCCATCACGGGCTCGAGGGGGACGCCCACTCGGGCAACTGGCACCGCCAGGTCAGCCTTCTCGACGCGGGCGACATCAGCGACATGAAGGCGAAGGGCTTGAGCCTGAAACCGGGTGCATTTGGTGAGAATGTGGTGATCTCGGGGCTCAATACCAGAAATCTCGGCATCGGCTCCCGCCTGCGGCTGGACGAGGCGGAGGTGGAAATCTCCCAGATAGGCAAAGTCTGCCACTCCCGTTGCGCCATTTACTACCAGGCGGGTGACTGCATCATGCCGCGGCACGGGCTCTTCGCATCCGTTACCCGCGATGGCGCCGTCCACACTGGCAGCGAGGTGGAGGTCGTGTACTCCCTTCCACGGGCAACTGTCCAGGCGGCGGTAATAGCTTCGACGGGCGCAGAGAATCCTGGGGACGAAGCCGTCACCATCCTTCAGGATGAGCTGGGCGCGCACATTGCCTGGCGAGGCCAAGCTCCGGGATCGACCGATGAGGCGATCGCACTCCTCCGCCAGCTGTGCGGCCGCGGGCTGGACCTCGTCGTGGCCTTGGTTTCGAATTCTCCTGGATGCTCGATTCTGAGAGAGGCGCTCCGAGCAGTCATGGACCTACCATTCAGGGTTCCTGCCACCAGGTCACTGATCTATGGCACCGGGGCTGGGGCCATTGTAGTCGCCGCCAGCGTGCCGCACTGCGCCGATAGCCTTCGGTCGTCAGCTCCCAACCTGGGCAGTGCCATAGCGGAGCTACGACTGGCTCGGGCTGCCGAAAACGGGGGCCAGCGGACCGGCCCAACCGCAATGACTGTCAGGATCGACGAAAAGACGCCCGAAGCATGAGGAAAGATCCGGGGGAGCTCCTGCGATGATCGATGTGAGTACCAAGCCAACCACCTTGCGCCGCGCCGTTGCCGAGTCCACCGTGGAAATGAGGCTGGAGACTGTCGCCGCTATTCTTGCGGGGGACATCCCCAAGGGCGACGTGGTGGAGATGACCAGGGCAACCGCGATGTTGGGTCTCAAGCAAACGCCGCAGCTGCTCCCCTTCTGCCACCCCATACCGGTCGACCACGCCGACGTCAGGGTCGAGGCGGAGAAGACGACTGTTCGCATTCAGGTGGAGGTGGCCGCCATCGCCCGCACCGGGGTCGAAGTGGAGGCCATGACCGGAGCGGCGGTGGCGGCTCTCAACTTCTACGATATGGTCAAACAGGTGGACCCAACGGCCCACATCTCGAGTGTACGTCTGCTGAAAAAGTCAGGCGGCGCGAGTGATTTCAAGCACCGCGGTGAGCGCGAACTCCGCGCCGGTATCCTGGTGGTTAGTGACCGTACGGCCGCGGGAAAATCCCAGGACCGGGCCGGGGCTGCAGTGCGGGTTGGCCTGGAGGCCCACGGCGTCACGGTGGCGGGTTTCGAAATCGTACCCGACGAGGCCGAACAGATCGTTGATCGTGTGCGGAGATGGGTCGATGACGATGCCTTCGACTTTGTGTTCACCGTCGGGGGCACGGGCCTCGGGCCGCGAGACGGGACACCCGAAGCCCTGCGACCGTTGCTCGAACGCGAGATCCCGGGCGTTGCCGAGGCGGTTCGCGCCTACGGGCAGCAGCGAACACCCTACGCCGCCCTCAGCCGAACCATCGCCGGGCAGCGGGGAACATCCGTCATCGTTGCGCTCGCCGGCTCCACCCGCGGCGCGGGCGAATCCGTGCAGGCCCTCATGCCCTGGCTCCTGCATGTGATCGACGTGTTCGATAAAAGCTACCGCCATGGACGCTGACCTCCTGTGGATTCTCATCCCCGCCTTCGCTGTGATCAGCTTTGTCTATGGCTCCGTGGGCCTTGGTGGAGGCTCAGCCTATGTTGCGACGATGGCTTTTCTCGGGATGGACCACACGGTGGTACCGATGGTGGCCCTGAGCCTCAACCTGATCGTGGCCGGAAGCGGCTTCACCCACTACCTGCGCGGCGGTCACTTTCGCCGCCATCTTTTTGCCCCATTGATCCTCACCTCGGCACCGGCGGCCTTCTTTGCGGCGCAGGTGCCGGTGAGCCGAGCCCTGTTCCAGGGCCTTCTGGGCGGTCTGCTGCTGTTAGCAGCAGTTCGACTGCTGGTGACGCCGCTGCTGGTGAAGGATCAACCCCGTCGCGATACGAGGAACCCATTCCTGCTGTCGCTCCTCGGACTGGTGCTGGGTGCGGCGGCAGGCCTCACTGGTATCGGCGGGGGTATTTATCTGGCGCCTCTGCTCCTGGTGAGCCGCATGTCTACCCCCAAGGAGGCTGCGGCGCTGAGCTCGGGCCTGGTTCTAGTGAACTCGGCGGCAGGACTGGCCGGCCGGATCGTCATCGGGACGAGCTTCCCTTGGTTGTTATTCCTCCCGCTTGCCGTGACGGTTCTCGTGGCGGGCCAATTGGGTGCCTTTCGCGGATCGAGCCACTTTCGACCCGCCACGGTGCGCGCCGTCGTCGGCTGGCTGGTCCTCCTCGTCTCGAT
The DNA here is from genome assembly GCA_014764485.1 of Candidatus Sulfomarinibacter kjeldsenii. Classification (GTDB taxonomy): domain Bacteria; phylum Acidobacteriota; class Thermoanaerobaculia; order Thermoanaerobaculales; family Sulfomarinibacteraceae; genus Sulfomarinibacter; species Sulfomarinibacter kjeldsenii. Next base: position 27,192 of record JACXWA010000069.1, on the reverse strand, counting down.
ACGACTGTTGGTGAGTGCTTATGGCTAGTCAACACAAGTCTTCTCACGATCTCCTCCCGTTCGACAGCGCGTGGCCGATGGTGGCGCAACGAATCAGCTTACTGCCGCGTGAGCGCGCCGAGCTTCTCGTGGCCGTTGGTCGGGTCCTGAGGGCGGACGGCAATGCCGCCTGGGACCTCCCCATGGCGGACAATTCCGCCATGGACGGTTTCGCGGTGCGCAGCGCAGACACCGGATCGCAGGCCCGTCTACGACTGCTCGCCGGGGATGCGTACGCTGGCTCGGGCAGCCCACCCTTCGTTGAATTGGGCACCGCGGTCGCTATTGGTACTGGTGGGTTGCTCCCACCTGGAGCCGATGCCGTCCTCCCCAAAGAGCAGGCTCGTCGGGAAGGTGATTCCGTCGTGGCCATACAACCGTCCAAGGCTGGCGACCACGTTCGCCGTGCAGGAGAGGAGCTGCGGGCCGGCGAGGTTGTGGTTCCTGCCGGTGAGCGCCTCGGGCCGCTCCACATCGCAGCACTGGCTGCGTCGGGAGTCACCGAGGTAGAGGTGAGCCGCCGGCCGAGGGTGTGTGTGCTCACCTCGGGCAACGAAGTGGTTCCGGCAGGGACATCGGTGCGAAAGGGTCAGGTTGTGGACTCCAACGGTCCACTTCTTCGTCTGTTGATCGAGCGCTTGTTGGGCACGCCGGTGACTGCGGCGCCATCGTTGGAGGACAACGCTCCGGCACTCCGGCACGCGTTCGCAGATGCCTTGGACGAGGCCGAGGTGCTGGTCGTCACGGGTGGCGTCTCGGTGGGCGACCGTGATTTGGTGAAGCAGGTTTTGGAAGAAGAGTTCGGTGTCGAGCGTGTCTTCTGGAGGGTCGCGCAGAAGCCCGGCAAACCGATCTATGCAGGGTGCCGCGGCAACACCTGGGTCATCGGGCTGCCCGGGAACCCGGCCGCCGTCGCCGCGATGTGGCACGTGCTGGTGCGCCCAATGCTGCTCGCCCTGATGGGTGCAACCACCGCACAGCTGCCGCGAATCTCCGTGCGTCTGGCCTCCGAAGTGCGGCCGAACGCAATTCGCACCCACCTCCGCTGGTGCCGCATTGTCTGGCGAAACGGCGAGATATGGGCAGAGGCGCTGGGACGCTCGGGCTCGCACATGCTGAGCACCGTTCCTCGCGCCGACCTGTTGGCGATCATCCCACCAGGGAGCGACCGACTCCCGGAGGGCACACAGGTCGAGGCGATCGCCTTGGCCCGAGACTAAGGTGCTACGCGAAGAGCGCGAGAGATCGTTGGTTCTCCAGAGAGATCCTCCGATTTAGATGGCATTTGTGTCGCCTTAACGCGGGACGATATCAATGGGCGGAGTCGTCGAACAATGTCCGCTGTCCGAGTTCGCCGGGGACGAGGTTGCTGGCACCGACACCTAGCAGGCGCACTGATTGGCGTGCGGCGTCGGTGCGGCGCACGAGTTCGCGTGCTGCCGCGCCAATTGTGGCGGCGTCCGAGGTTGGAACCGGCAGCGAATGTGAGCGGGTCGGGGTCGTAAAGTCGGGGTAGCGAACCTTGACGGTGATTGTCGAGGCAGCGAGGTGACGCTTTTTCAGGCCCTTCGCAACTTCGTCGGCCATGGTGTCGAGGATGCGGTCGATCTCGTCGAGGTCCTTGACGTTCTCGGCAAAGGTGCGCTCGGTGCTCAAGCTCTTGCGTTCGCGGTGCGTATGGACCGGTCGATCGTCGATCCCGCGCACGCGTTCCCACAGCACCCGCCCCCAATTGCCGAACCTCGCCATCAGCCGGTCGATCGAGAGTCCTCGGAGCTCCTCCACAGTCGTGATGCCCATCTCGTGCAACGAACGTTCTGCAGCCGGACCGATTCCGTAGAGCCGACGCACCGGCAGCGGTGCGAGGAACGCCTCGACCTCATGTGGCCGCACAACCGTCAGCCCGTCCGGCTTGCGGAAGTCAGAAGCGATCTTGGCTACCAGCTTGTTGGGGGCGACGCCGACGCTGACGGTGAGTCGACGTTCCTCACGAACGCGGCGGCGGATGTCTTCTGCGACCTCGGTTGCACTGTTGAATTCAGCCAGGTGCTCGCTGACATCGAGGAAAGCCTCGTCGAGCGACAGGGGTTGGATGAGGGGCGTGTATTCACCGTAAATTGCAAATATCTGCTGCGATTCCTCCCGGTAAAGTTTGAACTCTGGCCGCAGGAAGATCGTCTTCGGGCACTTGCGCCGCGCTTGCGCGGCCGGCATCGCTGAGTGGATCCCGTACTTTCGTGCCTCGTAGTTCGCCGCCGCCACTACGCCCCGACCAGACGGATCGCCCCCCACAACGACGGGTTTCCCTTCAAGGCTGGGATCATCACGGGTGTGGACAGCAGCATAGAAGCAGTCCATGTCGCAATGGAGGATGCGCCGGAGGGGCGGGTCTGTCATGACCCTATTTTACGCCTCGTTTACTCTCGTGTGAAGTGATGGATGGTCAAGGAGAGTTATCAGTAATCAGTAATCAGTCATCAGTAACGCGAGTCCGAATCCGAAACTGATAACTGATTACTGATCACTGATCACTTGGGCCGAGAACCCGTTACACTTCGGTCATGGGTGCGTTCCTGGAATGCGGGCCATTCACGGCTGCCGACGGTGAGGGCAGGGTTCTCTTCGACGATGTGTCGTTGTCATTGGCCGACGGGCAGTTTGTCTCCGTGGAGGGGCCGTCCGGGGGAGGCAAGAGCACCCTCCTTCGTCACGTAACAGCCCTGGCATATTCGCCCGATTCGGTACGCCGCCTGAATGGGGAGAATTACAACGGCGCCGCACTTCCGAAGTGGCGATCACACGTCAGCCTGGTGGCGCAGGACGCGCCGATGATTGCCGGTGCCGTGTACGAAAACCTCAGCTTCCCCTTCCTTCAGCGAGCCGGCTGCGAGAAGCGGTTCGACGAAGATCGTGCCGCGGCGTTGATGACCCAGGTTGGTCTCGAAAGGCTTCCCTTTGACCGCGAGGTGCGAACCCTGTCCGGCGGTGAGCGACACCGTCTGGCGCTGATTCGGGGCCTGTTGTGGAACCCGAAGGTGATCGTTGCGGATGAGCCGCTTGCGGGGCTCGATCCGGACATCGCCGCCGTATGCCTTGACCTTCTGCAGCGCTTCGGCCGCCAGCCCGGACGTCTGCTGTTGTGTGTCCTCCACGATCCCGAGATGAGCGCGCGCGCCGACCGCCGCCTCCGGCTTGCCGATGGTCAATTGAAGGGAGTTGCATGAGCGATTTCATCGAGCTCGGACCGCTGCAGCTGGCCCTCGCGACGATCCTGATCGTCGCGGCGGGAGCGGTGTCGATGGCGCTCCGGCTCGGTGTCGAGCGTCGTCTCGGGGTGGCGGCGCTGAGGACGGTGATCCAGCTCGGTCTGCTCGGCCTCATCCTCGAACAGATCTTTGCTCTCAATAACCCGCTGCTCGTGGTCGGTCTTCTGCTCTTGATGACCATGTTTGCGGCGCGGGAAGCGGTGACTCGCGCGTCCCGGGGTTACCGCGGCATCCTGATCGACGCATGGCTCACCATGGCCGCGACCTGTTTCGTGATCGGCGGTATGGTGACCCAGGTGGTCGTCGGCGTCGAACCCTGGTATGACCCGCAGTACGTGATTCCACTGCTCGGGATGATCCTCGGCAACTCCCTGACCGGGATCTCGCTCTGTCTCGACCGCTTTATGGACCACCTCGAGGTGCGCTCGGCCGAGGTTGAGTTGCGGATCGCCTTCGGCGCCACCCGGCGCGAGGCGCTGGCGGCGCCTCTCAGGGATGCCGTGCGCACCGGGATGATCCCGATCGTCAACTCGATGGCGGCGGCCGGGATCGTGTCGCTGCCGGGGATGATGACCGGCCAGATCCTCGCCGGATCTCCGCCCCTGCAGGCAGTCGCATACCAGATCGTTGTCATGTTCATGATCGCCGCAGCGGTGGCCCTCGGCACGATGCTGGCCGTGGTGTTGGCCGGCCGCCACTTCATGGGGCCGGACGCGACGCTGCGGTTGGATAGGATGACGTCGAGGAATCCGTGAAACACTTCCCGCATCGGGTCCTTCTACCGCACGACCCGGTAGCACCACAGAGTCGTCAGTGCGCTTTTCTCCCATCGCGCTTCCGAGGAGTGCCCCCTCTGACGATGTTTGGGCCAGAATGCCCTTGCCGTTGGTTCGCGAGACGCCCCAAAATCGTCAGAGACGGCACGTTTTTCTGCGCGTTATTCTCCCGCCTTGCGTTGCGCGGGTAGTCGGGAAATTCGAAATCCGAAAATCTCCGGGGTAGGGGGGCGGTAATTCCGAATTCCGATTTCCGAATTCAGAATTCTCCCTCTTCCTCCTCCTCTTCCCACGGCATCGCCGGCCGCTTGCCGTCCTCGTCGGGAAGGGCCCACTTCTTAACCGCCACGACCTCCTTCATGTGGTCGATGACCTGGATGCTGATGTCCTTGGCGAGGGACTCGAGCTCGACGAGGGCCGGACCGTAGAAGAGGGCCTCGAGGATAGAGTCCGCGAGGGCCTCGACAGCCTCTTGGCCGTCGACGCTGTCGAGGGTCGTCGTAATTGTTTCGAGCGTCGTGTCGAGGATGACCTCGCCAACCGTGCTGACAACTGGCTTGACTACGATGTGGGGAAGCGGCAGCGACCGTAGGCTCTCCGATTGGTCGACCGCGTTGGCGAGATTGAGCCGGAGAAGCTGCCGGAATCGTTCGATGGTGTCTTCGTCGGTGAGGATCGCCCGGATCTGGCTGACCAGGACCCGTTCGATCTCCGCGCGCCGTGGCTCGACGGTGGCGCGGGCGATACGCACGTGGGTCCCGTCGACGATTTCCTCGCGGTACTCGTCGAGGATTCGCACCGCGACCCTGTCCGAGACCTCCTCGGTGATGATGTTCGAAATATAGGCCACCCCGCGGCTGAGGAAATCCCTGCCGACGCGGGAGAGATCGGACTGGCGCAGCCGCATATAGATCGAGACGACGCGCAGCAGCCGGAGCGGTCGCAGCGCGGTGACCGGAATCAGACTGAGCAGGTCGTACCAGTAGAAAATCGGATAGAAATACCAGCGCGCGTAGGTGCGTCGGCGAATTGCGAGCGTCCAGCGGGCGACGAACTCGATCCAGAAGAGGATAAGAAAGGGCAGATAGATTTTCCAGAAATGGTCGACCAGACGGCCGTCGAGGTCAAAACGTCTGAAATAGTTGACCTCGAGTAGGGGATCGATCTGCTCGTCGAAGACTGAGAAACGGTGGCGCAAGAGATCTGGTGGGCCCGACCAGTAATCGTCGGCAACTGCGAAAAGTACCTTTGGATTTTTGAGGTGAGTCGGGGGGTGCCCGGTTTCGGTGGCCATTGATCTTTTGATGGCATCGAGATTGGCAGTCTGGCCCGATCGTTCAAACGGGTTTTCCAAAAAGACCCGCAATGTGAGGTCTCGGATCTCCCGTAGCGTCTCGGCGAGGATTTCGGAGTCGGGATCGAGCTGCGAGAGTTTTTCGGCTTTTTCAGTTTTTTCGACCAGCTCCTCGGTGAGCGGGTGGGGCTCGATGCCGAGAACCGGATCCCAGATCCTCGTGATCAGGGGGAGATAGGTGAAATAGGTGGGTCTGAGCCACAGGTAGGTCAGGTCAAAGAGGATGAGGCATAGGTTGATGATGACCACCCACACCATGAAGAGGTCCCACAACGAGCGGAGTGTGAGCCCGCCGTACTTTTCTCTCCATCTCTTGAACGAAAACATCGCTGACTATTGTAACTGTGCCGCCAATGAGGCGCGCGTGCCGCGTCGACGGCACAGGTGCCACATTTCGCATTGTTTGTTCCTGAGGCGTTCCCGGACCGTGTGTAGATCAACCAAACAATGCGAAGTGTGGCACCTCGCTCGGCGAAGCGAGAGGCGCTTCTCACGTCGGGTCTGGGCTACAATTACGGTGATCTGGTCCTGCGGGGAGATGCCCATGCCGAAACTTTCAGCCAAGTCATCCAAGCTCCAGGCGTCGCCGATTCGCAAGCTGGCGCCGCTAGCTCGTGCCGCCGAGGCCCGTGGTACCAACGTTATCCACCTCAACATCGGCCAGCCCGACATGCCGACACCGCCTGAGATGATCGCCGAGTTGCACGGGCTGTCGTTGGCGACCCTGGCTTACGCCCCAAGCGAGGGTCTGCCGCAGGCCCGTGAGGCGTGGAGCGCCTTTTTTTCGAGCTGGGACATCCAGTTTGCGGCCGACGAAATTCTCGTCACCTCGGGTGCGAGCGAGGCGATCACCTTCATCCTCTCGATCGTTGCCGGTGGCGACGGGGAGGTGTTGGTCTTCGAGCCCTGCTATACCAACTATCTGAGCTTTGCCGCCCAGGCCGACGTCACGATGGTTCCGATAACTCTCAAGGTAGAGGACGGCTACCACTTCGGGTCGATTGATCGACTGAGGGCGTGCGTCACACCGAAGACGAAAGCGATTCTGTTGTGCAATCCCTCCAATCCAACCGGAACTGTCTACACGGTCGAAGAGCTGGAGGCGGTTGCTCAGGTGGCGATCGAGAACGACCTCTTTGTCATCTGCGACGAGGTCTATCGGGAATTCGTTTTTGACGGCGGGAAAATTCGATCGTTCACCGAATTCTCAGATCTCGCGCAGCGAATCATCGTCGTTGACAGCGTGTCCAAACGGTTCAACGCGTGTGGGGTTCGCATCGGATGCATGGCGACCCATAACCGGGAGATTCTCGACATCGCCTTGCGATTCTGTCAGGCGCGCTTGTCGGTGGCGACCGCTGAACAGCTGATGGTTGTGCCGATGCTGGAGCACGGACGCGCCTACTCCGAAAACCTGTGCGGCGAGTACGAAAAAAGGCGAGACGCCGTGTTCAACGGTCTTGCTGGCATCGGCGGGGTGAGCCCGCACCGATCGGAGGGTTCGTTCTACACGATGACGCGGCTTCCAATCGATAGCTGCGAGGAGTACGCCGCATTCCTTCTTCGGGACTTCGCCCTCGATGGGGAAACCGTGTGTTTGGCCCCGGGCGAGGGATTTTACGTCACCGACGGACTGGGTATTGACGAAGTCCGGGTTGCCTTCATGTATGACGCGGACACGCTCAAACGAGCGATGCGGATTCTCGATGCTTCGGTAGTTGCCTATCCTGGGCGCCTTGCGGTGGCGACGACGTAGGTAGCCGCCAATTCCACGCGCTAAACTGCATCGACGACACAGGTGCCACATTTCGCATTGTTTGCTCGGAGGGCGCTGCCAAACTGAGGCGCGACGCATTCAAACAATGCGAAGTGTGGCACCTCACACTCCGAAGCGAGAAGCGCTACTGCGTCGCCTGCTCGATGCTCTCGAGCGCTTGAAGTGGGCCCAGGGCCACCAACACATCACCGGCTTCGATCCGTTCGTGCGGACCCGGGTTGAAGGTGCTTTCCTCTCCCCGCTTCAGAGCCACGACGATGATCCCGAATCGTTGGCGGACTTCGGCACCAGCAAGGGTCTTGCCGGCCAGGTCACTCGATGGGTGAACCACCACCTCAGCAAGCTCGAGCTCGATGGATGATCCTGAAAGGGATGCGTCGATGAAGTCCGTCACCGTCGGCTTGAGGGCGGTGATGGCAAGACGGGTGCCGCCGACTCGGTAGGGGTTGAGCACACGGTCGGCTCCGGCGAGGCGAAGACGTTCTTCGGCCCCGTCCTCGACCGCCCGCGCGATCACGGTGATTTCGGGGTTGATCTGCTTTGCGAGCAGGATCGCGTAGACGTTGTGGGCGTCGTCGGCGAGGCAGGTGATCAGGGTGCCGGCGCGAGCCACGCCGACCGCACGGAGCACGCCGTCCTGGGTGGCGTCGCCGCGGACTACAGCCTGGTGCTCCTCTTCGAGGTCATGGACGCGTTCCGAGTCCAAATCGACGACAGCGAACGAGACCCCCCGCTCGCGGAGTACTTCCACCACGGCGCGGCCCATTCGGCCGTATCCGAGGACCACAATGTGGTTCGAGAGCTTCTTGATCATGGTCAGATCCCTTCGAATACCGATCATGCGACGGATGTCGGTATCGAGCATGGCGCGGGCGAACTCGGAGGCAATGAGAAGAATGACTCCGACGCCGCCGAATGCGAGGACGATCGTAAAGAGTTGGCCGGGAGGAGAAAGATCGAACGCTTCCCTGAAACCAACGGTGGTTACGGTGATTGCGGTCATGTAAAAGGCATTGAGCGCGCTCTGGCCCTCGATAACCATGTATCCGATCGTCCCGACCAAGATAACCAGAAAGCCCAGGGCAATCGAACGCAGAACAATCCTTCTTCGCTTAACGTCCACGTGACTATCGTACATCGCGGGATGCCCCGACGCCTATTTGGAGCGCTCTGCCGCATCAACGACACCGGTGCCATCCGGCAATGAAGAGCGCCTCCCGCTTCGGCGAGCATGGTGCCACCCTTCGCATTGTTTTATTTGATCGCGTCAGAATTTGGCAGTGTGTACAGGGTAAACAATGCGAAGAGTGGCACCTGTGTCGTCGATGCCGCTGCGCGCATGGAAGCTTCGGTGGCACCTCACTCTCCGAAGCGAGAAGCGCTCTGGATTTGCGGCAATAGGCTCAGACCAGCTCCAGCATCTCCAACGAGTGCTGGTCCGAGTCCTTGCCGTGGCTCGAGATGCCCTCGGCGGTGATCAGGAATGTGGCCTGTTCGCCCGCGGTGCGGGAAAAATAGAGGCGATGGCGAACTCCCTGGGTCGCCAGGTCGAGAGCACACAGATCGGGTGCGGCGCCGGCGACCAGACTGCGATCACACACCGGACACGAGAAATCCCACGTCGATCCCTCCTGGAGTTCGAACTCCGGCGGGAAAAAGGCCCTGTAGTTGCCTGGTTCGGGGTGGAAGCCGAGGAGGATACGATGGGGACCGCACTCCCCAATCAGCACCACCGTCTCGTCGGGGTTGAGCATCGCCTGACAATGCGGACACGCGTAAGTCCATCGCATGATGGCCCCCTTATGCTGTCGTAATCTGCTATCAAAGAATATGGGTTCTGGAAGTCTCGCGTGCCACCCCTTCGATGCGCGTTGATGCATCGACGACACAGGTGCCACTCTTCGCATTGTTTGCCCCGGAGGTACTGCTGGTACTTCGGCGCTGCGAATTCAAACAATGCGAAGGGTGGCACCCGGCTCCTTCCAATGAGAAGCGCTTGGCAGCTTCGCCTCACCCAGCCCGTTCCGCCTCGTGGTACTTCCGCCGAATCTCTTCAATATCTACCTCCGGTTCGGGGAAACGCATGTTCAGACCCTTCATCGTGTCGGCCACGATTTCAGCGATCACCAAATTGCGGGCCCACTTGCGGTTGGCTGGAACGACGAACCATGGTGCGATGTCGGTGCTGCACTTTGAAAGTGCATCTTCGAACGCTTCAGTGTACGCGTCCCAGTAAGGCCGCTCGGTGTAGTCGGCGTCGCTGATCTTCCAGTTCTTCTTCGGGTTGTTCATTCGCTTCTTGAACCGTTCGAGCTGTTCATCGCGATCGATGTGAAGGTAGAACTTGAGGACAATGGTGCCTTTGTCGGCGAGAAGGCGTTCGAAGGCGTTGATGTGATCAAAGCGTTTCGACCAGATTTTCTTGGGCACCAGGTCGTGGACTCGCACCACGAGAACGTCCTCGTAGTGCGAGCGATTGAAGATTCCGACCATGCCCCGCTTTGGTGCGGCCTTGTGGCATCGCCACAGGAAGTCGTGAGCCTGTTCCTCTTTTGATGGCACCTTGAAGCTGGTGACTCGGGTCCCCTGGGGATTCATGGGTCCGAAGACGTGGCGGATCGTTCCGTCCTTGCCGGCGGCGTCGCGCCCCTGGAGGACGATCAGCAGAGATCGTTGATCTTCCGCGTACATGAGGTGTTGGAGGTCGCGAAGTTCGACGGTCAGTTCGCGGATTCTCTCCTCGGCCTCGTCGCGATCAAGGCCCTTGGGCTTGAAGTCAGCGTCGATTTTGTCGAGTTGGATCCTGGCGCCGGGCTCGACTTGGAATTTCTTGACGTAGCTCATGTCATACCTCGCGCGTGGGTTACCTGGAGTGTAATCGATCGGGAGTTGCTACGATAACGGGTGGAGGACCTCAGATGGTCGAAGCCGAAGGCAGAGAATTCCCGTTCCTGGGGGTCGAAGCACTGACCCCGGAGATCCTCGAAACCTTTCCCTACGAATACCCGGGGCGCGAGGCCCTTGTGGAAATAGCCACCGACGAGTGGACTTGCGTGTGTCCATTTTCCGGCCTACCGGACTTTGGCACTCTGACGGTGCGCTACCTGCCGTCCGATGGTTGCATCGAGCTCAAGTCCTTCAAGTACTACCTCACGAGCTTTCGAAGCGTCGGCATCTACCAGGAACACGCGGCCAACCGGGTACTCGAGGACCTGGTCGGATGCTGCTCGCCGCGCTGGATGGAGGTAGCCCTCGATTATCGCCTCCGCGGTGGAATCCATACGGTTGTTACCGTTGCGCACGGCGCGAAACACCAGCAGTGAAGAGCGCGTTCCGCGTCGGCGTGGATGGTGCCACCCTTCGCATTGTTTGATTTGATCGCGTCAGGATTTCGAAGTGCGTTTCGGGCAAACAATGCGAAGAGTGGCACCTGTGTCGTTGAAGTAACAATGTGCATCGACGCGTCGGTGGCGCATTAAGACCTCTCACCCCACGCCGTGTAGGCGGCGGTTGCAACGACAATCATCGCACCCCCCGCCATCGCCAGCGAGGACGGCTGTTCGCCGTGGACGAGCCACGCCCACAGCGGACTCAGTACGGGCTCGAGAAGAATGAGCAGGGAGGCCTCGAGGGCACCGACCCGCTTGACGCCGTGCACCAGAAAAACATATGCGAGGGCGATCTGAAAGATGCCGAGGAAGCTCACCGCGGCCCAATCGACCGCTGTTGTGGCCGCCAGCGGTAGGGCTGCGGGGAGAGTCGCAAGGCTCGCGATGAGGTTGCCACCGACAACGGCGGCTGCCGCGGCGTGGCTCTGGGTCTCGGTTTTTTGTTCGCGCCCGAGCCAGCGCAGGCCGATGACGGTCAGGGCCCAACACACGCCGGTAAAGATGCCCAGGAGATTTCCAAGCAGCGGCTGCGGAGCGGTGGAGGACGGAGGCTGGCCGCCGCCGACAATCATCGACATCCCGGTCGCGAGGGCGGCCATGAAAAGCAGATGCCGTCGACGGATCGGCTCGCTCAGGAGTAAAGGGCTGAGTATGAGGATGTAAAGAGGCGCCGTGCTTTGCAAAAATACCGCGTTGGCGGCGGTTGTCAGTTTGTTGGCAAGGGCGAAGGAAACTGTGGTTGCCGCATACGCGCAGCTGACGAGTACCGATCGCCAACTCAATCCCCGCCAGGCATTCGGGAGAAAAATGAGGAGCGCGGCCGTGGCAATTGCCGCCCGGGTGCATGCGACCTGTGGGCCGGTGAGCGACGTCATTTTGACCACTGCACCGCCGGTCGAGAAAAGCAACGCCGCAGCGAGGACCATCAAACGGTCCGAGGCGCGTGGGGAAGCGTGTGCGGTCATCGACGCACATCATACCGTCTAGATAATTGAGAATTAGGAATTAGGAATTAGGAATGAGGAATGCAGCCCACCCATCGCCACGGACTATCACGCCACCGGGCGTGCGGGCGGGAGTTCCTTATTCCTGACTCCCCATTCCTCATTCAAATTGGGCGGGCCGCCTCGAGATGGGTCGGCATCGCGTGTGCTACCATCGCGCCGATGCGAGATCGAGAAATAGAAATCCGTCAATTCGCTTCCCGAACGGGGAGCTTTTTTTGTATCAGTTCGTGGGGGTGAGATGACTGCCGATAAGGCTAGCCGCACCGCTCTAACGGAAGTCTTGGATGAGGCGGCGATGGGGCGAACAGTCGCCCGGATGGCGGCAGAAATCCTCGAACGAGATGGCGACTCCCTGATGTTGGTGGGCATACACACCCGCGGTATTCCGTTGGCCGATCGCCTGGCTCGCGCCCTTGGCGAGGCCACAGGCCGCGAGGTGCCGGTCGGCCGGCTCGACATCACTCTCTACCGCGACGACGTCGGTCCCTGGCGACCGGCTCACCAGCAGCCGGTGCTCAAGAAAACGGTCCTGCCCGACTCCATCGACGACCAGGTCATCTATCTGGTCGACGATGTCCTTTTCACCGGCCGCACAATTCGTGCCGCTCTCGACACTCTGGCTGACTGGGGACGGCCGACTGCCGTTCGCCTCGCGGTGTTGATCGACCGCGGCCACCGAGAGCTGCCGATAGCCGCCGATGTGGTTGGCAAGGCCCTCGATACCACTCGAGACGAGGATGTCCAGGTACGGCTTACCGAGGTCGACGGGGAGGATGGCGTCTGGATTGGCAGGGAGGCTGACAATGGTGGTTGAGTCGGCGACCGCTCTGGCGCGGAAGGATGTGGTTGGGATCAGTCAGCTTGATGCCGGGGAGATACAGCTCATCCTTGATACCGCAGAGGAACTCCTCGATGTAGCCAAGCGACCGATCAAGAAGGTTCCGACTCTGAGAGGTTCGACGGTGGTCAACCTCTTCATGGAGCCTTCGACAAGGACGCGATTCTCGTTCGAGGTCGCTGAAAAGCGGCTGTCGGCCGACACTCTTAATTTCTCGGCCTCGGGGTCATCGGTGAGCAAGGGCGAAACGCTCTTCGATACGGCCCAGAATCTCATGGCGATGGCACCAGACTTCATCGTCATTCGCCATCCAAATTCCGGGGCACCGCACCGGCTGGCTCAGGAGGTGCCCGCGTCAATCATCAACGCCGGTGACGGCATCAACGAGCACCCGACCCAGGCCCTGCTCGATGCCTTCACCATGCGCCAGCACTTCGGGAGTCTCGAAGGGCTCAAGGTGGTTGTTGCCGGCGATATCCGCCATTCGCGTGTGGCGCGTTCGAACGCCTTTCTGCTCGACAAAATGGGTGCGGAGGTGCGCTTTGTGGCCCCCGCGTCACTCCTGCCACTCGAGGTGGAAGAGCTGGGTGTCAGTACTTTTTTGCGATTGGAGCCAGCCCTCGAGGACGCGGACGTCGTGATGATGCTCCGTATTCAACTCGAGCGCCAAAAGCGGGTCAACTTCCCCTCGATGCGTGAGTATTTCGATTTCTTCGCTCTCACACCCGAGCGTCTGAAACTCGCCGCTGACCGCGCGGTTGTTTTGCACCCGGGTCCGATGAATCGCGGGGTCGAAATAGACTCCCTCGTGGCCGACGGTTCGCAGTCGTTGATCCTGGAACAGGTGACCAACGGTGTCGCCGTCCGCATGGCCATTCTCTACCTACTCGCCGGAGGACCCAGTGAAGCGGCTTCTGATTCGTAACGGCCGGGTCATAGACCCTTCGCAGGGTCTCGACCAGGGGATGGACGTACTCCTCGAAAACGGGAGTGTGGCGGCTCTCGGTGAGCGTCTCGACGTACCGTCCGAGACCAGGGTCCTCGATGCCGCAGGGCTGGTCGTGGCTCCCGGGTTCATCGACCTCCACACCCACCTTCGGGAGCCGGGCTTCGAGCACAAGGAAACCATCGAGAGCGGCTGTCGGGCGGCGGTGGCGGGCGGCTTTACCTCTCTCTGTTGCATGCCCGATACCAATCCTGTGAACGACGATCCCTCTGTTACGTCATTCATTCTCAAGCGTGCCGAACAAATCGGTCTCGCGAGGGTCTATCCGGTTGGCGCGGTGTCTGTCGGACTCGAGGGCGAAGAGATGGCCGAGATTGGCGAAATGGTTGGTGCCGGGGCAGTGGCCGTCTCGGACGATCGACGACCGGTAACGAATGCGCAGCTTTTTCGGCGGGTGCTCGAGTACGCTCGCAGTTTCGATGTTCCAGTAGCGGCACACGAGGAGGATCTCGACCTCTCCGACGGTGGCTCGATGCATGAGGGGGCTGTGTCCTCGCGAATCGGCCTACGCGGAATGCCAACCTCTGCTGAAGAGGTCATGGTCGCACGCGATGTCCTCCTCGCCGAGCTTACCGGCGGCCGGCTGCACCTCTGCCACCTCTCGACCTCAACCGCTCTCGATCTGGTTCGTACTGCGAAACAGCGTGGGCTGGCGGTGAGTTGCGAGGTGGCGGCGCACCAGTTCGTACTCACCGACGAGGACGTGGCCGGAGCCAATTACAACCCAAACTGGAAGACCAACCCGCCGCTGCGGAGTGCGGCGGATGTCGAAGCCGTTCTCCAGGCCATCTACGACGGGACGGTGGATGCGATCGTCTCCGACCACGAACCTCACCATGCCGACGAGAAGGAGCTGGATTTTTCGGATGCACCATTCGGAATCGTAGGTCTCGAGACCGCAGTCCCGCTGGCCCTCGACCGTCTGGTCCATGGTCGAGTGATCGGGTTGATGCAATTGGTGCGATTGATGTCCACGCGCCCGGCCGAAGTCTTTGGTCTTCCGGGGGGCAGCCTGCGTGAGGGTGCACCAGCCGACGTCACCGTTCTCGATCTGCGCGCTCTTCGTTCCGTTGATTCCTCGACATTCCAATCGCGGGCGCACAATACTCCGTTTTCTGGAATGCGCCTCAAGGGATGGCCGGCGGCCACCATCATCGGCGGCGAGATCGTCTGGCAAGCAAAGTAGATTGAATGAGGAATTAGGAATTAGGAATTAGGAATGCCACCCAACCACCCGTGACGGTCCGATCATGGGACGGGGGACGGGAATTCCGAATTCATAATTCCTAACTCCTAATTCCCTGTTGTGTTATTCTTTCGCCTCCCGTGTAAACAAAGCGCGGATATCTGCGTGCGAGGCCTACCATGAGCGAAGAACCCAACAACGTGAACGAGTTCGAAAAAGCGCTGCGCGAGAGTTTTGAAGTCGAAGCCCTCAATGTCGGCGATGTCATCAAAGGAACGATTGTCGCCATCAAAGGCGATGTCGCGCTGGTCGATGTTTCTGGAAAGTCCGAAGCGGTCCTTGACCGGACGGAGATCGATGATCTCGGTACCGGAGATCCGGTTGAGGTCGTGGTGGTCTCGTCAGGGGAGGAGATTCGAGTCTCCCGTCGGCTGGCCCTCGAGGCACAGCTCAAGGAAAAGCTCAATGAGGCGGTGGCCTCGGGCGATCCGGTCGAGGGCAAGGTGGTTGGCCGTCGCAAAGGCGGATTCGACGTAGTCGTATCCGGGGTACGTGGATTCTGCCCGATCTCCCATATTTCAGATGTGCGCTCCGAGGACGTCGATCAACACCTTGGTCAGACCTATACGTTCAAGGTGCTCGAGTACCAGCCTGACGGTCAACGGTTGGTGGTATCACGGGCGGCCCATCTCAATCAGGAGAAAGGGCGTCTGCGCGAAGAGGCGTGGTCGAAGCTCGAAGTAGGTGCAGAGGTCGAGGGCACGGTGCGGTCGATCACTGACTTTGGTGCCTTTGTCGAGCTCGGCGGGGTCGATGGCCTGGTTCACGTGACCGAGATTGCCCATCACCGTGTCAACCATCCGCGCGAAGAGCTGCAAATGGACCAGCAGGTGCAGGTCAAGATCCTTGATCTCGATCGTGAGAAGGATCGAATCTCGCTCAGCATGAAGGCTCTGGTGGAGGACCCGTGGTTGGCGGTGGAAGATCAGTATTCGGCACGCGCGTCTTTTGAGGGCATTGTGGTCCGAAAGACCGACTTCGGCGTCTTCGTGCAGCTCGAGTCAGGCATCGACGGCCTGCTGCATGTGAGCCAACTACGGCCGGGTCTTGAGCTCGACACACCCGATTTTGAGGTCGGGGAAACCGTCCGCGGTTGGGTGCGCGATGTCGATGTCGAAAACCGCCGTATTGGCCTCACCATGCGCCAAATGCCCGATCGGGACCCGTGGGAGCGGATCGAGATGCGATACCAGGAGGGCCAAACCGTCGAGGGAACCGTCGAAAACGGGGCCGACTTCGGTGTCTTTGTCGAACTCGAACCGGGTCTCAGTGGATTGATCCCAATCTCCGAGCTTGGTTTGGAGAGGGATGCCGACCCCCGCGGCGCGTTTTCTCCGGGTGAGAAGATCAAGCTCAAGCTCATGGGTCTTGACCCCACCCGACGCCGGATCAGCCTGTCGGTGCGCGCGCTCAAGCGTGACCTGGAGCGGCAGGAATATTCACCGCACATGGAGTCGGCGGCGGATGCGGCGCCGGCAGTCACCGGTTTCGGCGCGCAGCTCGCTGCGGCGCTGGGCAAAGGTGAGGCGAAGAAGGCGACTGCAACCAAGAAGAAGGCGCCCGCGAAGAAGACGCCCGTAAAGAAGGCGGCAGAAAAGAAGACGACCGCCAAGAAGGTTGCGAAGAAGAAGCCAGCCACCAAGAAAGCAACTGCAAAAAAGACCACGACAGAGAAGGCAGCTGCGAAGAAGGCCCCGGCAAAGAAGAAGGCCCCCGCGAAGAAAAAGACCGCGACGAAAAAGGCTGCTGACAAGGAGTAGCCCGCCTGCGCCCTTTGGCTTTTCGGCTATACGGCAGTTCGGCTATTCGGGCCACCCACTCACAGCCCTGCCCGCAGATGACGCAGATAACGCAGATCACCAAAGGATGAATATCTGCGTCAATCCGCGTGATCTGCGGGTAAACCTCGTCATGTGGAAGTGGGGAGAGCCCCTGATTGTCGGAGGGTCCGCCAATCGCCAGCATCCAGTATCGAGGATCGGGGAGTTTGGAGGCGACGCCCGGATTCGAACCGGGGGATAAGGGCTTTGCAGGCCCCTGCCTTACCACTTGGCCACGTCGCCTGGAAAGCTGATCTTATGGTAACCGCTGATGGTGGTCAAGAACGCTCGGATACCCATGAGAACCTGTGCAATGAGCCGGAGTCTGAAATAAAAGCCCGGCCGTCAGCCGGGCGAATTTGAAAAATTGGAGCGGGAGACGGGATTTGAACCCGCGACGTCAACCTTGGCAAGGTTGCACTCTACCGCTGAGTTACTCCCGCTCAGCACCCCGCAAGGGGAGCGACAATCTAACAATCGGCGCCGTTCGTGTCAACCTTCGTGCTTTTCCATCATCCCGGCCATCATCCACTTTCGAGCGAGGATGAGGGCGATGGGCGAAATCATCGCAATCACGCCGTAGATAAGCCACATGAACTCGGTGTTGGTCGGCAGACCCGTTTCTGGCCGTGGAATGTACGTTGCCACGAAGTAGCCCGAATAAAGACCGGTGACGAATTTGGTGAGGAACCAGGGGAACTGGCCGATGCCCATATAGAGGCCGGTCTTGCCGGGTGGGGCGACCTCGGCGATCCACTGCAGAAACCGCGGCTGCCACATGGCTTCGCCAATAGACATCAGCAAGATGTAGGCGAGGAAGGGAACCAGATGTGGACCGATGACCAGGAGGAAGGTTGGCAGCGCCATGACCAGCGTACCAATGATCATCATCGTGTAAACATTTGCACGTGCCGTCAGACCGGCGACGATCGGCGCCACTATGAAGATCACGATCGGATTGATATTCGAGAAGAACTCGAAGTAATCGCTGACAATCGAGCCGCGGAACGCACGGTCGAGATAGTAGGGGACGGTCAACCAGACGTGGGCGAAGAGCGTTTGAACCGGTATCAGGATAAAGATGAAAAAGGTGAATCTGCCGTCGCGGAAAGGATGGTCCGGTCGGACCCTGAGGAACTCGAATACGGAGAGGGTGATCAGACCGGCGGCGGCGACATAGGTGATCCAGGGAGCGATCGCGAGGCGGCCGGTCGTGGCGGCGATTGCGGCACCGATCGAGATCGCGGCGACGGAAACGAAAACGATGAACAGGAGGTTTGCGGGTCTTGCGACGCTAGCCGTCTCCTCGTCTTTCGACGTATTCTCGTCGCCGTCGCCAAGCTCGGCCGTCTCGCGTGCGACTCGCTCGACCGCCTCCGCATCGGTTTTTCTGGTCAGGACCATCAGAGTGATCACGAGAGCGATCGCGCACAGAGCGGTGTACGTCCAAAACACCGCGGTGAGCCCATTTGGCGGGAATACTCCTTCGAAACGGTGTCGGACGATTGGCGAAACAAATCCCGAGAAGAAGGCGCCAAGATTCATCAGGCCGTAGACGACCGCGTAACCCATCGCCGCGGTCTTCGGGTTGGTGTATCGCTTGACCCCGGCGTAGGCCGCCGGTTGGTAGAGACCGTAGGCGACCACGTAGGTAGCGAGACCCAGCGCCATGACCAGGAACATCGGCGAACCCAATCCCTGACCGAGGTCCATTGTGCCCGATAGAGCAACGAGCCCGCGTCCAACGACAAACATGAAGAAGGCGATCGTCAGCGTCCGCGGGATTCCGATCTTGTCGCACACCCCTCCCAGGAAAAGCATGGCGAAGGTGATGCCGGCGGTGACCACGGAATAGACCCACCCCGCCTGGATGTCGCTCAAGCCAACGTTTTCCGAACAGTACTTGCCGAGAATCGTCAGGATCCCGAAGTAGACGAGTCCCTCGATGACATAAGGGATGTTGACGCCCCACAAGGCCTTTGGCGCCTTGACGAATGCGATCAGGGTCGAGCCGAGTTCCTGAAATGCCTCGCGGACGACCTCACCGACGGATTTGCTTTCCTCTGTCTGTGTCGTGTCAGTCATGGTGTGGGTTTCCTTTCCGGAATCCTAGGTCGTAGTTCGCAGGTAATTCTACAGCCGCAACTGACAGGCGTTGAGAAATGCGGGCTACAGATCGACGGTTCCACGAATCACAGTTCCGTCGCGCACCGAGGCCTTGTTGTTGGCGCGGATTTCAACCCTGCCTTCGATGGCCACCCCGGAACCAAAGGTGACGTCGCCCTTGATAGCGAGGCGATCACACAGTCGAAGCGACGGAGTCCCCCTCGGAAACCGCTTCTCGAATTCGTCGATCATCTTGTAGACATCTTCGTCGAGTCGGATCACCGGCGGTTCGCTCCGTCCGGCACTGAGCACGATTCGACCGTCAGGGCTGAGATCGTAAGCATCCGACCGGACACCGAGCAGGTCGTTGGTGTTCTTGACCGGCGAGAATCGACGTCTGGGGACACGGACCGCTGCGGCCTTCGGGAAAAGCGAAATCGCAGTTCCCATCACTGTCTCGAGTTGGAGAACCCTTGGCGACATCGGATCTCTCGGGTCGAGATTTTTGCGATTGACGACGGTCGGCAGGGGCAGAAATCCGCCGTGCTCTTCGAGCAGGCGATTCAGCGTTGGCAGGTGGATCCAGAGATTGTTGGTATTGAAGTAATGGTGGCGGCTGACGTCCTGAAATATTTCTTCCTCCTCCGTAGGACATTGTGCTGATTCGCGAAGCGCCAGACGGCCGTCGAGTAACTGGCAGAGATGACCGCCCTTGCGGTCGGCCGGGGTGCGGTCGGCAGCTTCCAGCATGAAGTCGAGATCGTTCGCGACCATGTATCCGAGGAGTGAGGGGTCAAGCGCCGCACCGAGATTATCGGCGTTGGATACGAACGAGTACTCGACGCCGCGCTCGATCATCTGATCGAGCAGCCCAGAGCCCTTGATCGCCGTAAAAAGATCGCCGTGCCCCGGTGGACACCAGCCGAGTTTTGGCCGGTTGTCATGTTCAGCGGGCGTCAACCCGTCCTCGAGGACCTTTGGCACCATGTTCTGGAGAAAACCGAGTGGCAGTTTGGCGACCTGCAACTCCGGGTATTCAGCGAGAGCCCGATCACAGTCCTGCGAGGTGCGATAGCTGTTCATCAGCACGAGTGGGATCTCCGTACCCACCTGTTTTCGCAGGGACAGCACCTGCCGAGCGATGAGATCGAGGAAGGTCAGGTTTCCGCGCACTGGGAGCAGGGTCTTCGCGCGGTCGAGGCCCATCGAGGTGCCGAGGCCTCCGTTAAGCTTGATCACCGCAGCGCTGGCCATGACCGATTGCCCGGCCTCGAAATACTCATAGAATGTTTCGGAATCTGGTAGTGATTCGATTGGACGGATATCCTTCTCCGGCAGGAATCCCTTTTCGCCGCCACACAGCCGTTGATAGTGGAGCCGGAACGAGGCGATCGCCGGGGCGGACACGCCAGCCTCACGCATGCGTTTCACAAACATTTGAATCGAGGACGTTTTCAGGAGGTTTTCTGGCAACCGACACTCCTTCGACCGTGGTTGTCTGTCATAATAGTAGCGTGACACGAGGCGTTTCGATTCACGTGGTTTGTGTGCTCCTTACACTGCCGACCTTGCTGTTAGCTGCGGCGCCTGCCGCCGATTCCGGCCGTACAGCATTGGACAGGGCTGATTTGCGCCAGCTCGTACAGACCATAAGCCGGGAGCATGGTGTTGACCCCTCGCTTGTTGACGCGGTGGTTCGGGTCGAGTCGGCCTACGATCCAAATGCGGTGAGCCGTCGCGGAGCGATGGGTTTGATGCAGTTGATGCCGGCGACCGCAAAACGTCTCGGTGTCGATGACCCCTTCGACCCGGAGAAAAACATCCGAGGTGGAGTCCGGGAATTTTCGCGCCTCCTGGACCAGTACTCCGGGAATCTCCAGTTTGCGTTGGCTGCCTATAACGCGGGTGAGGGAGCGGTGGCTCGATACCGAGGCGTGCCGCCGTATGCCGAAACCCAAAATTACGTTTCGCGCATTCTCACCATATACACCGGTCAGCCCTACCGGATGGGCGGAGCTTCCCGACCGGCAAGACCGGTGAAGATGATGCGTGATCCCAACGGCACCACCGTGATCACGAATACGACTGCGGCCGCCACTGCATCCATTCGTTCACCGGCGCTGGGTGATGGCCCCCTACGAGGCGGTTTCGGTACGAAGTAGCCATGAGCCCGGGACGCGGCTAATATCATCTTGTTCCGAATCCGAATCTCGGGGGCCTGACCGAATCGAAAAAATGGGACGATCATGACCAAAGGGGAAATGCATTTCTGGATGAAGACGGTAGCTCTCTCGATCGCGGTCGTGCTGACTGTTGGATGCTCGTCCATCATGACTTCGGCCACCACCGGACTCGCGGAGAGTTTGACCAGTGCAGTCCTCAACCAGAATGATCCGGAGACGGTGCGTCAGGGTGCACCCGCCTACCTCCTCCTGATCGATGGCCTCATCGCAGATAATCCGAATAATCCTGAACTACTGATGGCCGGCGCCAACCTTTACTCGCGCCTGCGAAATCTGGTCGGCTCCGTACGAGGATTTTGACCGGGTTGTTGATGGAATGGGGCCGAAAGATGTACCAGTTTTGTATAGCGCTGGCGCCGCATGGGCGAGCTGGATCAGAGCGAATACCGACGATTGGTCGGCAATAGCCGATAAGGCCCGGGTCGACGCCATGATGCAGAGGGTTGTAGCACTCGACGAAACCTATGAAGAAGGGACCGCGTTTCTCTATCTGGGCATTCTCGCGACGCTTCTTCCCGAGGCGATGGGCGGCAAGCCCGAGCAGGGGAGGGTGGACTTCGAGCGGGTGATCGAACTGTCGGACGGGAGAAACCTGATGGCCAAGGTGTTGCTCGCTCACTCTTACGCGCGGCTGGTCTTTGATCGCGACCTTCACGATCGCCTCTGTCGCGAGGTCATTGCTGCCGACCCGGTTGCACCGGGTCTGACCCTGACGAATACCATGGCCCAGGAAGAAGCGAGGGCCTTGCTCGGTTCCTCTGAAGACTACTTTGGAGATTGATGAATGCCTATTGTCAGGATTTGTTTGACCTTCCTCATCGCTCTGCTGATCGCACCGACAGTTGGTGCGCAAAGCGTTCGCCTCAAGATTGCGACGATGGCTCCGGACGGCACAATCTGGATGAAGGGGCTACAGAAGGCCGCAGACGAGGTCACAGAGCGCACCGACGGCCGTGTCAGTTTCCGCTTCTACCCCGGCGGGACAATGGGTACCGACTCGGCGGTGCTGCGAAAGATCCGGATCGGTCAGCTCCACGGAGGCGTCGTTCTCGCCGGGAGTCTAGCCGACATTGATCCGGATATGGAGATCTACAGCCTACCGCTGCTCTTCCGCTCGAACGGTGAGGTGGATTTTGTCCGTGAGCGGATGGATCAGGTTCTGGTCGACGGACTCGAGGCAAAAGGCTTCGTGTCCTTCGGTTTGACTGAGACGGGCTTTACCTACCTGATGTCCGCAAAACCGACGCGGACTTTCGAAGATCTCAAAGGGCGCAAGGCCTGGATGATGCAGGATGACCCGGTTTCCCTCGCGATTGTCGAGGCTGCGGGGCTTTCACCAGTGCCGCTGCCGATTTCGGATGTTCTCACAGGTCTTCAGACTGGACTCATCGATTCTGTCGCGGCCCCGGCCGTTGGCGCCATCGCCCTGCAGTGGTTCACAAAGGCCAAGTACTTGACCGACCTTCCAATCACGTATGTCTGCGGGACGACAGTCGTCAGCACCAAAGCATTCAATCGAATGAGTGCCGAGGATCAGGAGACCGTTCGCGAGGTCCTGGGCCGGGCAAATCGAGAACTCAATGCGGCGAGCCGGAGTGATAACGCTGAAGCGAGAGAGGCTCTCGTGGCTCAGGGCGTAGAATTCGTCGACCCGACGGCAGAGACTCGTGCGAAGTGGGATGAGATCGCCGCCGCCGCAACAAAAAGGCTGGTCGCGCAAAGGGATTACAATCCGGCGACGATGGCGATGATCGAAGACCTCGTGCAGGAATACCGATTGCAGCAACCGGCGGGCGCGACCGGCGAGTGAGAATGGAGCGGACCGAACCATCCGTTATCAGCCGTCTCCTGCGGGTGACGGCCCTGGTTGAGGATGCACTCCTGGTGCTGATCCTGGCCGCGATGATCGGACTTGCAGCGACCCAGATCGTCCTTCGGAACCTCTTTGACGGAGCCATTTTGTGGGCGGACCCGATGCTGCGAGTCGGGGTGCTCTGGGTTGGCATGATCGGTGCGATGGTTGCGACGCGAAGCGACAAACAGATCTCGGTTGATGCAGTTTCGCGGTTTTTGCCGATGCGGTGGAAGGCGCGTGTTCGAATCATTACCGACCTTTTTACGGCAGGCGTATCGGCGGTGGTCGCGTGGAGCGCCCTGCGCCTCGTGCTTGATGATCGAGCTGCCGGCGGCACGGCAGTCGCCTTCGTTCAGGTGTGGGCCTGCGAGGCCATCCTCCCCGTGGCCTTCGCTGTAATTGCCTTGCGTTATCTTCTCTTTGCCATCAAACACATGAAGATGAGCGTCGCCAATGAGGATGAACTGTGATTCTCATTGGTATAGCCCTGGTTGTGCTCGCGATCCTCGGCGCGCCGTTGTTTGCGATTATCGCGGCCGGTGCACTGATCGGGTTCGCGGGCTCGGACATCGACCTGATGGTGGTACCGATGGAGATATTCCGGGTTTCCGAAATCCCGGTCCTGATCGCCATTCCACTTTTTACCTTTGCCGGCTACCTGCTCGGCGAGAGTCAAGCCCCGCGGCGGCTGGTCAGGGTGACGAACGTGTTGCTCGGGTGGATGCCGGGAGGTCTCGCGGTGGTGGCGCTCTTCGTTTGCGCTCTCTTTACTGCATTTACCGGGGCCTCTGGCGTCACTATCATCGCGATGGGTGCTCTTTTATATCCGGCGATCGCAGCTGCGGGTTACCGCGAACAATTCAACCTCGGTCTCATCACCACCTCCGGCAGCCTCGGGCTGCTCTTTGCGCCCTCGCTGCCCCTGATCCTCTACGGCATCATTGCCGAGCAGTCGATAGACGATCTCTTTGTTGCCGGCATCCTTCCCGGTTTATTGATGATCTTCCTGCTTTCGCTTTATTGCATTCGCGAAGGTGGTGTCGTTCGCTCGCGACTGACGAGGCATCCGTTCGACCGTCGTGAAATAGTGGCGGCGTTGCGTGAATCGATGTGGGAGATCCCACTCCCTATCATCGTTCTTGGTGGGGTCTATAGCGGTTTCTTTGCGGTCTCGGAAGCGGCGGCGGTAACCGTCGTCTATGTGTTCATCGTCGAGGTCCTCATCAACCGGGACATTCCCCTTCGCCGCCTGCCGGGTGTGATGCGGGATTCCATGATTCTGGTCGGCGGGATCCTGATTATCCTGGGTGTTTCTCTCGCGTCGACGAACTACATGATCGATGAGCAGGTGCCGATGAGGCTCTTCGAGTGGGTCACCTCCCACATCTCGTCCAAACTGAGCTTCCTGATCCTCCTCAATGTCTTCCTCCTCATGCTCGGGATGATGCTCGACATCTTTTCGGCGCTTGTCATCGTCGTACCGTTGATCCTCCCAATTGCAGCGGGATATGGAATCGATCCAATCCATCTCGGCATCATCTTCCTTGCCAACATGCAGATCGGCTACTGCACGCCTCCCGTCGGGATGAACCTTTTCATTGCGAGCTACCGCTTCGACAAACCAATCGTCCTTCTCTATCGTGCGGCGCTTCCGTTCCTGGCGATTCTTCTGCTGACTGTACTTATCATTACCTACTGGCCATGGTTGTCGCTGGTCCTCGTTCGGTGATCTCTCAGTTCCCGGGAGTGATCTCCCGAGTTTTCGCGCTGATGGTCTGTGTGGTGCTTGTGGGTTGTGCCTCCCGCGTTCCACCAACGGTCGAGAGTCCGCTTCAGACCGTGCCGCCCGGCGAGTGGCCCGCACTGATGGACGATCTCGATCCGGAGGGGCTGATTGCTGCGACGGAGCAGTCGCTGTCCTACTTTGACGTGCTTCCCCGGGATAGAGTGTTCACATTTGGTACTGAAAATCGTACCGCGGGTCAACTCGCGGAGGGGGCCAGGCGTTTCATACAGCTGGTTCGCGATGAACCGAACCCTGAGGGCCTGGCTCAGGCGTTGAAACAGGAATTCGTCCTCCTCCGTTCGGTGGGCCGCGATGGTCGTGGCGAGGTGCTGTTCACCGGCTACTATGAGCCACTTCTCGAGGCGCGCCGGGAACTCGAATTTCCGTTCGAGTACCCGGTTTACGGTGTTCCAGAAGACCTCGTGATGGTGGACCTCGAAGCATTCGGTCTCGAGAAATCGCCCCGGGCCGTTGTCGGCAGGGTGGAGGATCACGAGTTGGTTCGATTTGCCGATCGAGAAGAGATCGACTTTGGGGATGGTCTGGCGAGCACGACCCCGGTGCTTGGTTACCTGGCCGATCCGGTCGATGTCTTCTTCCTTCATGTCCAAGGTTCAGGAACTCTCATTTTTCCCGACGGCACCAGACTCCGCGCCGGCTACGCGGTTTCAAACGGATGGGAGTACCGGTCGATCGGCAAGCTGCTGATCGACGACGGGCTGATTCCTCGAGAAGAAATGTCGATGCAGGCAATAAGGGCATATCTTGCAGCCCACCCCGACGAAATTAAAAGGGTCCTTGGCTATAACGCATCCTATGTGTTTTTCAGACCATTGCCGTCCGAGGGTGGTCCCCTCGGATGCTACGGACTCCCGGTGACGTCCGGTCGTTCCATCGCTACCGACCGCCGGCTCTTTCCGGCACCGGTTATGGCCTGGATCGAGGGCACCATGCCTGGCCCCGGCGGCGAACAAACGCGGTTCTCGAGGTTTGTGCTCAATCAGGACACCGGAGGTTCGATCCGTGGTCCGGGCCGGGTTGATCTGTTCATCGGTGCAGGAGAAGAGGCCGCTGGGATTGCGGGCAGGATGAACAACCTGGGCCGGCTCTACCTGTTTCTGCCGAGCTCCATCTGACGGCCGATATGCGCCGATAACCGCTCCTGACACTGATCTCGAAATGAGACGAAGCGGGTCCCGATGCCATCGACGCCTTCTCGGAGAGGATTCGTCTGCCTGACGACCTCCGCCGCTCCTTCGATCAGACCACCTCCCGGCAGGCGGAAGAGGAAGTCGAAGCTCTCACCCGGGTCCAGGTGATCAGAGCCCTGCAGGAGCACTCCCGAAACCGACACGTTGACTGTCTGGAAGATCGCACGGTCCTTATCGTTTTTGAGTTCAATATCGGCATGCATCAGGACCCGCATGAAGATCCTGGGTGCGACTTCCATCAGATCACCAATCGCCTGCCAGAGCCGCGCCTCGCTCCACTCGCAGCAAATCGCGCGGTTGGCACCGAGGTCGACCACCGACTGGGCGTCGTCGAGCTGCTCGGGTTCGGCAAGCAGGAGGAGACCTGCATCGTGACAGGCGGAGCCTGCGTCGCGGATGGTGTCGATGAGATCGTCGAGAGGCAATGTGTCCAACGGGTAGGTGACGATGACCAGCTCGAAAGCCGTGCTGAGAACCAGATCGAGGAGAAACGGAGACGGCTCCACCGAGTGGACGCTGAAATCCGCGCGTCGCAGCATCGGTGCGACACGTTCGAGGCCGGCCTTCTTCGCGCCGACCACCAACACGTGTTGGCGGGATTCGTCCATCAATTAATCATACCTCTAAACCGTCCGAAATCGAGATTATGCTAGGATTTCGCCGCCCGAGATGAACCCGCTCGAGACTTGGTTCGCGGCGAAACCCGAGGTGATACGCGATGGAACTCAATTCCGATATCCACGAAACCGAAAAAATTCCGCACCGGCCGAAGGTGAGTGGTGTCATTACCTCATTCAACGAGGAACACAACATAGCCGAGTGCATCGAGTCGCTATTGTGGTGTGATGAGATCATCCTCGTCGATTCCTACTCTACCGACGGAACGCTCGAAGTCGCGCAACAATACGACAAAGTGAGGCTCTTCCAACGTAATTATTTCGGCGCTGGGGCCCAGAAAAACTGGGCGATGCAGCATGTTCAACACGACTGGATCTTCCTCCTCGACTCAGATGAGAGGTGCACGCCGGAACTTCGCGATGAGGTTGTCAATCTTCTGGCCACTGGCACCGAACATACCGCTTTCATGATGAACCGCAATGTGTACATCCTCGGCAAGCGGATCCGATTCTCGGGTTGGCAACATGACCGGGTTGCGAGGCTGTTTCGGAAGGGTGCTGCATACTACGAGAATCGTCGGGTGCACTCGGTACTTCACACATCCGGAGAGACTCCAATACTCGACAACGCGATCGAGCACTACATGGTCGATCGCAGTTTCGACGAGTACGCCTTCCGCCTCGCCAAGTATGGTTACTGGAACGCCGCCCAGTGCTGGAGGGACGGCGACCGGACCTCCTCGCTGGAGGTCCTTCTGAGACCAGCATGGAGGTTCTTCCGAACCTACATCCTTCAACTCGGGATCCTTGACGGTTCCCTTGGCATCGTTTTCTGCTTGCTGCAGTCCTACAGCAC